>NZ_CP103851.1:628920-943380 GCF_024925465.1 Ralstonia pseudosolanacearum
GGCTACGGCCACGACGTTGGCCTGCATGCCAGCGCATCGATCGGGATGAGGATTCCGCTCAACGCACCTGTGAACGGCGAGGCCGAAGTCGAGATCGACGGCGGCTGAGGCGTTATTCGCCCGATGTGCCATGCCAACAGTAGCGCGTACTCACACCCTCACCATCGGTACGTACGCCAGCGTGCAGCAGTCGACGCCAGGGCGTTCCAGGAGGCTCAAATGAATGGGAACTCAAGGCTATTTCGTGCTGGCCTGGCAACGGCCTGCGCTTTGATCATGGCCGGTTGCGCTGCTTACAGGCAGACGGACAGCCAGGTTGTCGTCAGGGAACCTGGAGACCGATTCTTGGGGACACCCAAGCCTGTTCAAACGGAAGCCGAAACGGACTGGGAATATGCGTGGCTCAGCCAGGTCGCTTACTGCGGGATTTCGCCCGTTACACAAGCGCCAAAGGGCCCGGACAGAAACGCATGCGCCCACGCTGCGGAGATCCTCAAAGGTGACGGATGGAAATACTGGGGCGACTTTGCTGCTAGCGACCTGAAAGCTACGATTAAGGGCTCCCATCTCAGGGTTGAGGTATGGGAAAAACCTAGCGCCAGATTGCTCGTGGTGGCTTTTGGCGGAACGATTTTGAAAAGCGGGAAGGACTGGAAATCGAATCTGAGGTGGTTCCTCCCTGGACACAAGGACGAATACACGCAAATTGTTGACAAATTCGGCCCGGCTTTCACTACCGAATATCTGAGACGTGTTGACAGCACAGACGGCGCCTACCTGAAAGACTTTCGCATTCATTCAACCGGACACTCACTGGGTGGCGGGTTGGCTCAGCAATTTGCCTACTCATTGCCATTGCGCCCCGGTGTACCACGGATCTCGCACGTGTATGCGTTCGATCCGTCGCCTGTCACCGGGTTCTTCAGCGTCGACAAAGATATCCGCGATCAGAATAAGAACGGCTTGAACATCGACCGCATCTATGAGCGGCATGAAATTCTGGCGGTGATCCGATCTTTTACCAGCCTCTTTGTGCCGCCGTCTCAAGCCGATCCGGCAATTCGCGGTGTCCGATACAACTTTTTCGGCTCCATCAATCCGATTTACGACCACTCCATCCTGGAATTGGCTGAGAAGCTTCAAGCGGCAAGCGATCACGGCCACGCCGTGGAGGCTGCCAAGTAGTGTCGACAGCGCCGCTGATCAGCGGACGGCGCACCATATCGAACCCGACTTTGCAATACTTGCACGTCTTCAATAGGAGAGGAACGATGAGCGTCGATATTCACCCTCAACCGGCCGCCCCTCCTCAATCGGCCGCCCTAGCCCCGCAACCTGGCAAGGGTATGCCGCCTGAGTTGCTTTATCAGTTGATGAAAGACGTCCTTGACGGACCGTACACACCAAACCAGAAAAAAGAACTGATCGACGAAATTAGAAAATCTTCTGGCATGGATCGGTGGTCGTCAAGAACCGCAATCTGGATGCTCGGCCTGATTGTTCCATTTTCTTTAATATCAATTATCGTTTTGAATGCCACGGGTAAGGATATAACGGGTGTAGTCGCCATTGGCTCAACAGCAGTTGGCGGACTCGCTGGTTTATTGGCTCCAACCAAGGATTAGCGAGCGTCACGCAGGGCTCGTGCGATGACTTCCCTTGTGAGCCGTTACGCTCCTATAGCGACAGCCGCAATTTTCGGCGAAGAAGCGTCTGTTACGAGGCCGCAGGCAGACATTCGAATGTCTGCGCGAACGTGTTGCTCAGCGTCCGCAGCCGATGGCGGTCGCTGGCTGGCGGGGTGTTCGCTGGCCGTTTCCAACCCGTTTCGGACGGTCACGCCTTCCGAAAGCGGTCACTCACGAGAGCGTTTCGACGATGAACATCCGCGCTTGCTGGGCTTCCTGACGTTCGGCCTTGATCGGCGCATACCTCTCGGAGTTGTAGAAGGCTAGCGCTTGGGCAAGAGTCGGGAACTCAAACACGCCGGCCATCGGCAGCGGCACCTCATCCCCCTCTAGAATCTGCGCAACAGGACCGAAATGCAGAATCTGCCCGCCCGCCTCTTTCAGCGCCGCTTGAAAGCGTGGAACGAGTGCGGCCTGCTTGGCGGAGTCGATGACGCGTAGATTGACGTGTACGTATGCTGGCATTGTGCCCCCTTAATAATGCATATACATTATCGTGCGAGGATGGGGTTGTCAATGAGGTCGACGTGAACGGTTTTGATCCAGAATCTTTGAAGGGCGTTGCAGCGGAGTGTCCGGGCTTCCAGGCGCGCGCAACGGCGCGTGCACTCACGCGTTATTACAATGCCTGCTTCAAGCCGCTCGGGCTGACGGCCGAGCAATTCAGCCTCTTGGTTGGGATCGGTGAGGCCGAGGGGGCAACGCTCGTCGAGCTTGCGGACAGGGCGGGGGTCGATCCGACTACTCTCAGCCGAAATGTTCAGAATCTGGAGAGCCGAGATTTGGTTCGCGCTACAGGCGGACGTGGCCGCGCTGGAAAGCGGCTGGCTCTGACGACATCTGGGCGTCGACTCGTGGTTGATGCGTTCCCGGTGTGGAATCGGGCCAAGGCGGAACTCGCCCGTCGCATGGGCGATGCAGAACTTCGTTCGGCAAGGCTGGCAATGGCGGAGCTGGCCACGGCCGCAGAATCCTCATGCCCATAGGACCGCTATGGAGAATATTCCGCGCTTTACGGGTATGACTGCTTGTGGCCGAATCCTGCCCGATAACGCAGGGGCTCGGAGAATCGACGGCAACACCATACGCAAACAGCATCAGCCACCCCCAAAGCGAACCCCGAGCGCACGTGCGAAGCATCGGCGATTTGCATCTTGGGTTGGCTGGCAGAAGGCGCTTGACATTCCCATGGTGGAAAGCCGCATAGTGACGCGCAACTGCCAACGCGACATATAGAAAGGCGTCTTCGCCGGGCCCTGCTGGCAAGTCATCAGCGAACACCATTCGCAGCCGGGCACTCATACCATTCCGCGACCCTCGATCTACGCAACGTGCGCCGCTCTCAGCGTCGGCTTTGGCTAGCCGGCTTCCTCGTCCTGACCTTCTTGACCGTGCAGCTTGCAGCGGCAGCCTACGCTTGCGCGGGCGGCCGGTTTGCCATGCAGCCGGCGATGGACGCGGACGTGATCGAGGGCATGCCGGACATGGCCGAGTCGTGTCCCGACATGGCGAAGAAGGCGCCGCAATACGGCGGCCAACATGACGGGCTGTGCCTGGAGCATTGCCAGGCCGGCACCAAGACTGCGGACCACGTCTCACCGCAGGTCCCGGCCTTCCTTCCCGTTCTGATCGGGCAAATCGAGCCGACGCCGATTGCCGCTGCCGTGCCGTTGGTGTTGGCGCAGGGTGATGCGATCGCACGCGCGCCACCCCCGCCCATCGCCATCCTCCACTGCTGTTTCCGAAATTAGCCTCCGAAGCAACGCGTTCTTCGTGCCCTGCCGCCTGCGCGGTGGGGTGATCGTTGCTTGCCGGAGGTTGTATGCATTTGCGTTTTCCCCCGTGCGGTGGGCGCTGGCTTGCGCTCGCCGTCGTCTTGATCGTCGGCAGTCGATTGGCGTACGGCCAACCTGCTGACGCGCTCTCACTGCAAGAGGCCATTGGCCTCGCGTCGGCCCGCTCGGCCGATGCGGAAACAAGCCGCGCGGCCATCCAGGCCGCCAATGAACTGGCCGTCGCGGCAGGCCAGTTGCCGGACCCGGTGCTCAAGCTCGGGCTCGACAGCGTTCCGCTCAACCAGTCCGACCAGTTCTCGCTCAGCCGGGACTCCATGACCCAGCGCTCCATCAGCGTGATGCAGGCGTTCACGCGTGCGGACAAGCGCCGCGCCAAAGCGGACCGCTACGCAGCCGAGGCGGATGCGGCCGAAGCGCGGCGCCATGTCGGCCTGGCCGACGTACAGCGCAACACTGTCGCTGCATGGCTAGAGCGCTGGTATGCCGAGCAGACCGACTTACTGCTCGGCCACCATGGCCAACCGCTGGAGCTGGCCCGCCGGGCCGCCATGGCGGCCTATCGGAGCGGTCGCGGCACGCGCGCCGACGTGCTGGCCGCCGACCTGGAAGTCCAACAGCTGCATGACCGCCAGGACGAGAACCACGCGGCAATCGACATGGCGATGGTGAACCTGGAGCGTTGGATCGGGCCGGCTGCGCGCCGTCCGCTGGGCGATCGTCCGACGCTGGAGGTACCGTCATCCGTGCAGCGTCTCGCGACCGATGCGCTCGACACCGTGCCTGAAGTCGCTGCCGCCCAGCGCGATGTGGCGCTGGCTGAAACGGAAATCCGCGCGGCAGCCGAAGCCAGGAAACCCGATGTCACGGTTGAACTGACGTACAGCCAGCGCGGCGCGGCGTACTCGAACATGGGCTCGCTCAACATCAGCTTTCCGGTGCCGTGGGATCAGGGCAACCGGCAGGACCGCGAGGTCGCCGCCAAGCTGGCTCAGGCGCAAGCGGCGCGCGCCAAGTCGGAAATCGTGCGGCGCAACACCCAGGCCATCGTTGCCGCCAAGCTGGCCGAACTGCGGCGCAATCTCGACCGCCTCAAGCGCTACGACGCAACAACGCTGCCGCTGGCCAACGCGCAGGCGGATGCGGCCCTGACCGCGTATCGCAGCAACACCGGCTCGCTCACAGCCGTGGCCGAAGCCAATCACCGCGCCATCGACACCGCACAGGAACGCCTGACGCTCGAAGCCAAGACGGCCAAGCTGTGGGCCGACCTGGCCTTCCTGGTGCCGCTGCCCACCGCCCAAGCCGACCCCGCTACTCGGAGCACGCAATGAACAAGACCCTGATCGCCACGGTAGCGGGCGCTTTGCTGCTCGGCGCGGCGACCTATGGCGGCTACCGCATCGGCCTGTCGCGCGGTGCGCCATCGCCCCAGACCAACGCGCCTGCATCGCCCACGACCCAGTTCAAGGCGGGTGACACCGACCCGCACACCGGCAAGCGCGTGCTGTACTGGCACGATCCCATGGTGCCGGGCCAGCGCTTCGACAAGCCGGGCAAATCGCCGTTCATGGACATGCAGCTGGTACCCGTCTATGCGGATAGCGATGCTGGCAGCAGCGGCATCACGATCGACAGCCGCGTCTCGCAAAACCTGGGGATCCGCACCACAGAGGTTCAGCTGGGCGACCTTGGCACGGCGCTGGAGGTGCCGGGCAATGTCGTGGTGGATGAACGCAGCGTGCAGGTCATCCAGGCACGCACGAGCGCGTTCGTGCAGCACGTGTCAGTGCGGGCGACGCTCGATCCGGTGCGGCGCGGGCAGACGCTGGTGTCGCTCTACGCGCCGGATTGGGTGGCGGCGCAGGAGGAGTACTTGGCGGTGTCGCGCCAAGCTGCGCACGGTCAAGCCGACCTGGCAGGTGCGGCCAAGGCGCGCATGCTGCAGGCCGGCATGACGCCGGGACAAGTCAGCGCGGTCACCACTTCAGGCAAGTTGCAGCCGGCCACGAGCATCGCCAGCCCGATCGACGGCGTTGTCACCGAAGTGGCCGTGCGCGAGGGCATGACGGTCACGCCCGGCATGACGCTGTTCCGGCTGGCGGATCTTGGCCAGGTTTGGATCGTTGCAGACGTGCCGGAGGCGCAGGTGCGGCTGGTCATCCGGGGTGCGCCGGTCAAGGTGTCCGCCACCGGTCTGGCTGAACCGGTCGCAGGCAGGGTCGACGCGATCTTGCCTGATGTCAACGCAGCCACGCGCACGATCAAGGTGCGCATCGTGTTGCCCAACCCGGGCAAGCGACTCGTGCCGGGCATGTTCGCGACTGTGCGATTCGACCATGGCAAGGACGAGCAAGCTCTGCTGATCCCGTCCGAGGCCGTCATCCGCACCGGCCAGCGCAGCGTCGTGATGGTGGACGGCGGCAACGGCCGCTTCATGCCCACCGAGATCCGCACCGGCCGCGAAGCCGACGGCAAGGTCGAGGTGCTGCAAGGCTTGCAGGCCGGGCAGAAGGTCGTCACATCCGGCCAGTTCCTGATCGATTCCGAAGCCAGCCTGCGCGGCACGACCGAGCGGATGACGGCGCCGTCAATGGCGTCTTCGCCCGCCGCGGCCGCCACCGAGCACGAAGGCATCGGCCGTATCGAAGCCGTGAACAACGATGGGCTGACCCTCTCGCACGGACCGATCCCATCGCTGCAGTGGGGCGCCATGACAATGGACTTTGCCGCGCCGCCCACCGGTCTGCAAAAAGGCCTGAAGCCAGGCGAACGCGTGCGCTTTCATTTCCATCTGGACAAGGACGGGATGGCGGTCCTGTCGTCGGTGGAACCGACCGGTGACGCTGGAGGCAAACCATGATCGCGCGCCTCATCTTCGCTTCCATCCGCAATCGCTTTCTGGTGCTGCTGGCGACTGTGTTGCTGACCGCGTGGGGTCTGTGGGCGGCGCGCAGCACGCCGCTCGATGCACTGCCCGATCTGTCGGACGTGCAGGTCATCATCCGCACGCCGTTCCCCGGGCAGGCCCCGCAGATTGTCGAGAACCAGGTCACCTACCCGCTCACCACCACGATGCTGTCGGTGCCGGGTGCCAAGACGGTTCGCGGCTATTCGTTCTTTGGGGATTCGTTCGTCTACGTACTGTTCGAGGATGGGACGGACCTGTACTGGGCGCGCTCGCGGGTACTGGAGTATCTGAATCAGGTGCAGTCCCGCTTGCCGGCTGCGGCCAAGCCTGCGCTGGGGCCGGATGCGACGGGCGTGGGCTGGGTCTATGAGTACGCGCTGGTCGACCAGACCGGCCACCACGACTTGGCCCAGTTGCGCGCGCTGCAAGACTGGTTCCTGCGCTTCGAGCTGAAGGCGCTGCCGAACGTGGCGGAAGTCGCGTCGGTGGGCGGCATGGTCAAGCAGTTCCAGGTCGTGCTGCAGCCCGACAAGCTGCGCGCGTTCAACCTGTCGCAAGCCAAGGTGCTGGCGGCGCTCAAGGGTGCCAACCAGGAGACCGGCGGCGCTGTGCTGGAGCTGGGCGAGGCCGAGTACATGGTGCGTGCCAGCGGTTACCTGAAGACGCTCGACGACTTCCGGCAGATTCCGCTGGCAACGAGCGCGGCCGGCATCGCGGTGCGATTGGGCGATGTGGCCACCCTCCAGCTCGGGCCCGAGATGCGACGCGGCATCGCGGAGCTGGACGGCGAGGGCGAGGTGGCCGGCGGCGTGATCGTGATGCGCTCCGGCAAGAACGCACTGGAGACCATCGAGGCCGTCAAGGCCAAGCTCGCCACGCTGCGCAAGAGCCTGCCGGCGGGCGTGGAGATCGTGCCGGTCTACGACCGCTCCGCGCTCATCCACCGCGCGGTGGACAACCTCACACACAAGCTGATCGAGGAATTCATCGTCGTGGCGCTGGTGTGCGTGGTGTTCCTGTTCCACCTGCGATCGGCCTTGGTGGCAATCGTCTCGCTGCCGCTGGGGGTGCTGGCTGCGTTTCTAGTGATGCGGTACCAGGGTGTGAACGCCAACATCATGTCGCTGGGCGGCATCGCCATTGCCGTGGGTGCGATGGTGGACGCGGCCGTGGTGATGATCGAGAACGCCCACAAGCACCTGGAACGCTGGCACGAGGCGAATTCGGAGCGCGATCCTGGCGGGCACGAGCGCTGGCGCATCATCGGCGAATCTGCTGCGGAGGTCGGGCCGGCGCTGTTCTTCTCGCTGCTGATCATCACGCTGTCGTTCATCCCCGTGTTCACACTGGAAGCGCAGGAGGGGCGGTTGTTCTCGCCGCTTGCATTCACCAAGACGTATTCGATGGCGGCGGCGGCCGGGCTGTCGGTCACGCTGGTGCCGGTGCTGATGGGCTACCTGATCCGCGGACGCATTCCGAGCGAGCAATCGAACCCGCTCAATCGCGGGTTGATCCGCCTGTACCAGCCGGTGCTGGCCCGCGTGCTGGCGTATCCGAAGGCGACGTTGGCCATGGCCCTCGTGCTGCTGGCGGCGACGGCCTGGCCGATCCTGCGCACGGGCGGCGAGTTCATGCCGCCGCTGGATGAGGGCGATCTGCTCTACATGCCGTCGGCACTGCCGGGGTTGTCGGCGGGCAAGGCGGCGCAGTTGTTGCAGCAGACCGATCGGCTCATCAAGACCGTGCCCGAAGTCGCCACCGTGTTCGGCAAGGCCGGCCGCGCCGACACCGCCACCGACCCGGCCCCACTGGAGATGTTCGAGACCACCATCCAGTTCAAGCCGCGCGACCAATGGCGGCCCGGCATGACGCCCGACAAGCTGATCGACGAGCTGGACCGCGTGGTCAAGGTGCCGGGGCTGTCCAACATCTGGGTGCCGCCCATCCGCAACCGCATCGACATGCTGGCAACCGGCATCAAGAGCCCGGTCGGCATCAAGGTGGCAGGCACCGACCTGCAGCAGATCGACCGGCTCACCACGCAGATCGAAGCGGCGGTCAAGACCGTACCCGGCGTCACCTCGGCGTTGGCGGAGCGGCTCTCCGGCGGGCGCTACGTCGACGTGGACATCAACCGCGTGGCCGCCGGGCGCTATGGCCTGAACATCGACGACGTGCAGAGCATCGTCGCTTCCGCCATCGGCGGCGACAACGTGGGCGAAGTCGTGGACGGGCTGGCGCGCTTCCCGATCAACCTGCGCTACCCGCGCGACTACCGGGATTCCGTCGAGCAACTGCGCCGCCTGCCCATCGTGACCGATCGTGGTCAACAGATCGTGCTGTCCGACGTGGCGGACATTCATGTCGTGGCTGGGCCGCCGATGTTGCGCAGTGAGAACGCGCGGCTGTCCGGCTGGGTGTACGTCGATATTCGCGGGCGCGACCTGCGCTCGGCCGTACGCGACATGCAAGCGGCGGTGGCCAAGGCGGTGCCGATGCCCACCGGCTACGCGCTCAGTTGGTCCGGCCAGTTCGAGTACCTGGAGCGCGCCAGCGCCAAGCTCAAGGTGGTGGTGCCGTTCACGCTACTCATCATCTTTGTGCTGCTCTACCTGGTGTTCGGCCGCATCGACGAAGCGTTGCTCATCATGGGCACGCTGCCGCTGGCGCTGATTGGCGGGTTCTGGCTGCTGTATGCGCTGGGCTACAACCTGTCGGTGGCCGGCGTGGTGGGCTTCATTGCGCTGGCGGGCGTGGCGGCGGAGTTCGGCGTGATCATGCTGCTCTATCTCAAGCAGGCCTGGACAGCGCGGCAGGAACGCGGCCAGCTCACCACCGATGCGCTGCTCGACGCCATTCAGGAAGGCGCGGTGCTGCGCGTGCGCCCGAAGGCCATGACGGTGGCCGTCATCCTGGCCGGCCTGATCCCGATCATGTGGTCACACGGCACGGGCTCTGAAGTCATGCAGCGCATCGCCGCGCCGATGGTCGGCGGCATGGTGACCGCACCGTTGCTTTCTCTGTTTGTCGTTCCCGCCGTGTACCTGCTGATGCGCAGGCGCGGCGCAGCTTCCGCTTCCCTACCCCACATTCAACACGAGGTCTCTCGATGACATACGCATCCGCTCTGGTTTTCACCCTGGCGCTGGCCACGTCACCCCTGGCATTGGCCGCGACACCCATGGAAGGCATGGACATGAAGCCCGCCGCCCAGGGCAGCCCATCCAACCAGACACCCAAGCCCGCCGCCCAGGGCAACCCATCCAACCAGACACCCAAACCCGTCGCAGCGGAAGTCCGCAAGGTTGACCTCGACACCGGCAAGATCACGCTCAAGCACGGCGACATCAACAACCTCGGCATGGGCGCCATGACGATGACGTTTGCCGTCAAGGACAAGGCCTCGCTCAAGAACTTCAAGGCGGGAGACAACGTGTCGGCGCGCTTTGATTGGGTCAATGGCCAGCCGACCGTAGTGGAGATGCATCGCCAATAGTGGATGAAGGCCTGGCTGGCGGCACGGTAGTCAGGCTGCGCATCTCGGATGGCTGTTTCTGGCAGTGGACTACCGATGCCCCATCGCGCATCAGCAAGGCGGGAGGTGGCTGGCCATGCTATGTGGGGGGCAGGAAAAGCTGCCCCTCGATCGGCTGCCCCCTCGCGCTTGCACCGAACTGGCACCAGCCGCGACACCACATGAACGGCACGCCGTCCTTCTGCGTGCACCTTGATCCGTGGCGGTCCGGTCCTACCGACCCGACGGTGTCGCTGTCACCGCTGGCAGACAAGACACGCTTTCACCGCGCAGCCTGCGACAACATCGCCTCGATTCGCTGGTCCTTCTCGTCCCAGAGCTGGGCGAGCCAGCGGTGGAAGTTGCTGCGGAAAGCGGCATCGGCGCTGTAGTCGCCGCTGCAGAAATCGGCCGGAATCGGCAGTTCGCGAATGTGCACCATCACCCTGCCGGTCTGGCCGCTGGCAAGCTGCCAGAAACTGGGCGTGCCATCCGGATAGGCAATGCTGATATCCAGCAGCGACTGGAATCGCTCACCCATGGCATTGAGCGTCAGCGCAAAGGCGCCGGCTTTCGGCTTGAGCAGGTGACGATAGGGGGAGGACTGCGCTTGATGCTTGGCAGCGGTGTACCGCGTGCCCTCGGCAAAGTTCATGACGCTGGTCGGCACTTTGGTGAACTTGGCGCATGCGCGGCGCGTGGTGTCCCGGTCCTGATTGCGCAGTTCGGGGTGTTTGCGCAACGCGGCCCTGGAATGTCGCCGCATGAACGGGAAATCGAGCGCCCACCAGGCCAGGCCGATCACCGGCACGTAGATCAGCTGCTGCTTGAGAAAGAACTTCAGCAGCGGAATACGCCGGTTCAGCACCCGCTGCAACACGAAGATGTCGACCCACGAGCGGTGGTTGCAATTGACCAGGTACCACCCCGCGTAGCGCAGGTCGGTGGCGCCTTCCACGCTCCACGGCTCGCGCTGCAGCAGATCGATCCAGACATCGTTGCAGGTGATCCAGCGCGTGGCGACCCAATTGAGCATGGGATCGATCCGCCGGCGCACCGCCGCGGCCGGAACCAGCAGCTTGAACGCGGAAAGGATGAACAGCGGCGCGCTCCAGAAGAGCGTGTTCAGCGCCAGCAAGGTCAGGCTGAGCACACCCAATACGAAGACAGGCAGGACGCGTATCAACGGTACCTCCAGTGAGCGCCTGCCGGGCAGTCGCGGCAGACGTGAATCGTGATGGTCAGGATACGCCAGGGTAGCCCGGATCGCCGGTTGAAACCATGCGCTGCATCAGGATTCATGTCTGCAAACGCAAGGCCATGCCGGGCGACATCCATGGACGTGGCCCGGGGCCGGCGATGAGCGTGTCCACGCCCGCCGGCGGCACCAGCAGGCGCCGCCCTGCTTCCACGCCGGCCACCATGATGGCGGCGCCGAGCCCGTTCACCTCGTCGACGCTGTGTGCAACCAGGGTGACGCCATGCGGGCCATGGGTCGGCAGGCCGGTCTTCGGGTCGAGGATGTGGTGGTAGCGCTGGCCGTTGCGGACGAAGCCGCGCTCGTAGTCTCCGGATGAGGCCACGATGCCGTCGGTGAGTGCCACCACGCCGAGCAGTCGGTCGGGCGCGAGCGGGTTGCGCAGCCCGACCCGCCAGTCGTGGCCCTGGAGCTGCCCGCTGACCAGCACGTCGCCGCCGCCATTGATCATGGCGTCACGGACGCCGTGTCGCCGCAGTACGCGCAGGCCCGCCTGCAGGATCGGCAGCTTGGCGATGCCGCCCAGGTCGAGCTTCATGCCGGGGCGGCGCAGGTAGGCACGGCCTCGTGCCGTGTCGAGGACGACATCGCGATAGTTCACCAGCCGCTGCTCGTGCACAAGCTCGGCGCGGCTCGGGATCCGGGCTTGAGTCGGATCAAAATTCCAGCCGGAGAACGCGCCGACGGTGATATCGAAGGCGCCCCCGCTTCGCGCGGAGAGCCGCGCGGCCAGCTTGAGTATCGCCATCAACTCCGGCGCCACCGGCACCGGGTTCCGCCCAGCCGCGCGCGCCAGTGCGCTGACCTGGCTGTCGGGGCGATAGCGGCTCATCAGCCGTTCAAGCCGGGCCATCTCGGCAAAGGCGGCGTCGATGGCCGGCGCGGCGGCACCGGGCATCGCACCTTGCGCCACGATGTCGACTTGCGTGCCGAGCAGCCGGCGCGACGCGTGCTGGACGGCGGGGTCCGCCAGCGCCGGCCGCACGAACAGGCCGACCACCAGCAGGGGCACGCCGGTCAGGCAACGCCGCCGGGCAAGGTTGGAAGGAGCCGAAGCGCGCATGGCATCACTGCGACCGCGCCACCATGTAGTCCACCGCGGCCTTGATGGCATCGTCCGGCAGGGTCGAGCCGCCGCGCGCCGGCATTGCGCCCGTGTTGCCGTTGAAGCCTTCCAGTGCGTGCTTGTAGAGCGTGTCCTTGCCCTGAGCGACGCGCGGCCCCCAGTCGGCCTTGTCGCCCGGCTTGGGCGCGCCGGCCACGCCTGCGGCGTGACACATCGAGCAGACACTGCCGTAGGTGCGTTTGCCCAGCGCATTCTCGGGAGCCGGTGCGGCAGCAGCAGTGGCTGGCGTGCTGCTCTGCACCTGGGCCGCCGCCGCAGCGGATGCGGGCGCGGCGGTTTCCTTCTGACCGCAGGCCACCAGAACGGCACCGCCAATCAGCATCAGGCATAGGGTGGTTTTCGTGCGCATGGACATCTCCTTGGGTCAGCGCGAGTGCCGGAAGTGAACACGCCTCGCATTCTGTACGTTCTTCCCCGACAAAGATGTATCACGAATACTTATTTGTAGAGCGTGTGACGAAAGTCAATTGCTCCGGGGATCGGTGACCCGAAGATGCGACTGACCGAGAAGGTCAAAGCGCAGACGTGAGCCGGCGTCTTCCCGTCCGGCTTTGCGAAAACCGATACAGGGGGATCGATGATGAGCAAGCAACCGCATTCGCCATCCACACCGCAGGACGAAACGCCGAGCGTACCGGGGCGACGGCGCTTCATGAACAGCGCTGCGCTGGCCGGATTGGCGACGGTCGTGGCCTGCACCGACAAGGGCGCACCGACGGGGTCCGCTGCCGCAGGCGGCGCGGTGGGCGCGGCCGAGGAGCACACGGTTGCCGGCCTGCATCCGAAGCCGGGCCAGCTCGATACCTACTACGGCCTGTGGAGCGGCGGACACACTGGTGACATGCGCGTCATGGGCATGCCGTCCGGCCGCGAGATCCATCGCATCCCGATGTTCGTGCCGGATGCGCTGGTCGGCTGGGGCATCACCAACGAATCGAAGAAGGTGATGGGCACCCGGCCCGACGGCCGCCTGAAATACACGGTGGGCGACACCCACCACGTGCATGCCTCCTACAAGGACGGCAACTACGACGGCCGCTACGCGTGGATCAACGACAAGATCAACTCGCGCCTGGGGCGCGTGCGGCTCGACTACTTCATCTGCGACAAGATCACCGAGCTGCCCAACGTGCAGGGCTTCCACGGCATCTTCCCGGACAAGCGCGACCCGGTCGACCCGACGATCAACTACACGACGCGCGTGTTCTGCGGCGGCGAGTTCGCCATTCCGCTGCCCAATACCGCCGGCATCGAGGATCCGGCCAAATACCGCGCGCTGTTCACCTGCGTGGACGCGGAGAGCATGGCGGTGCGCTGGCAGGTGCTGATCGACGGCAACTGCGACCTCGTCGCCACGTCGTACGACGGCAAGCTGGCCGCGACCAACCAGTACAACACCGAGATGGGCGCGCACTATGAAGACATGATGTCGGCCGAGCGCGACGCCTGTCTGTTCTTCAACGTTGCGCGCATCGAAGCGGCTGTCAAGGCCGGCAAGTTCAAGACCATCGGCGATTCCAAGGTGCCGGTGGTGGATGGCACGCACGCCGCCAACCAGGACCCGAAGACGGCGCTGACCGCCTATGTGTCGGTGCCGAAGAACCCGCATGGCGTGAACGCCAGCCCCGACCAGAAGTACTTCATCTGCGCGGGCAAGCTGTCGCCCACCGCCACGGTGATCGAGCTGGCGCGCGTGCTGGACTGGTTCGACGGCAAGCTGGCCAAGCTCGACGACGCCATCGTGGCGGAGGTCGAGCTGGGCCTCGGGCCGCTGCATACCGCGTTTGACGGGCGCGGCAACGCCTACACGACGCTGTTTCTCGACAGCCAGATCGTGAAGTGGAATGTTGATGCCGCGATCAAGTTCCACCGCGGCGACAAGAACGCCAAGTACGTGGTTGACCGCCTGGACGTGCATTACCAGCCTGGCCACCTGAGCGCCTCGCAATCCGAGACCGTGGCGGCCGACGGGAAATTCCTGGCCGTCGGCTGCAAATTCTCCAAGGACCGCTTCCTGCCCGTGGGGCCACTGCACCCGGAGAACGAGCAGTTCATCGACATCTCCGGCGACAAGATGGTGCTGCTGCAAGACCACCCGATCCGCAGCGAGCCGCACGACTTCATCATCTTCAAGCGCGAGCTGCTGCACCCGAAGCAGATCTACTCGCTCGATGATTTCCCGCTGGCCACCAAGGACCCGAAGCAATCCGGCGTGGTCCGCAACGGCAAGAAGGTGACGGTGCGGCTCACTTCGCAGGCACCGTCCTACAGCCTGCGCGAGTTCAAGCTCAAGAAGGGCGACGAGGTCATGCTGATCCTCACCAACCTCGACAAGGTGGAGGACCTCACGCACGGCTTCGCCATTCCCAAATACGACATCAACTTCATCGTCAATCCGCAGGAGACCGCGTCGGTCACGTTCATTGCCGACAAGCCCGGCGTGTTCTGGTGCTACTGCACGCATTTCTGCCATGCACTGCACCTCGAAATGCGCAGCCGCATGATCGTTGAGGCCTGAGTCCGACAGAAAGCGCGCGGGTGCCGGCACCCACGCCAATGAACCCCGCGATGCCATCCCGAAACCAAGCGATCGCGGCCTGGGTGGCCGCCTTCCTTCTGCTGCTGTTGGTGGGCGCGCCGCCGGCGCTGGCCGGCCGTGGCGCCTATGAAGCCGAGCTGCCGGCCAACCTGGCCGAGGCCAGGGACCTGTGCGCGCTGGTGCCGTGCGCCGACGTGTTTCCCGGCGCGGCGCGTTTTTCCGAACGCATGGGGCAGCCGCCTTATGTGGAAGCCTACGGCCCCGCGCAAGGCGGCAAGGCGCCGCTGCTGGGCTACGTGATGCTGTCCACCGACATCACCGACATTCCCGCCTATTCCGGCAAGCCCGTGGTGACGCTGATCGGCATGGACCGGCAAGGCCGCTATGTCGGCGTCAAGGTTCTGAAGCACTCGGAGCCGATCCTGCTGCTGGGGATTCCGGAGTCCGCGCTGCTGAACTTCAACAAGCAGTACCTCGGCAAGTCGGTCAAAGACAAGATCGAGGTCGGCCAGTCGCACCCGGACGAGGACGTGCTAGGCGTCGACGCCATCTCCGGCGCCACCGTGACGGTGATCGCCCAGAACCAGGTGCTGACCACCGCGACGGCGGCCGTGGCGCGCCAGGTGGGCATTCTGTCGCCCACCCGGCACGCGCCGACGCGCTATGCGCAGACCGGGCAGCGCGCGAGCTGGGCCGACCTGGTCACGCAAGACAGCGTGCAGCGCCTGCTGATCCGGCCCGAGCAACTCGGCCTGGAGCGCGCGCCGGAACCCTTCATCGAACTGTGGTTCGGCGATCTCAACCACCCGGACCTGGGCGCGAGCCTGCTTGGCCAGTCCGCCTGGAACGATCTGCATGCGCGGCTCAAGCCGGACGAGCACGCCATCTTCGTGATCCGCACGGCGGGCGCGGCGTCGTTCAAGGGGTCCGGCTTCGTGCGCGGCGGCATCTACGATCGCATCCAGATCAAGCAGGACGCGGCGTCCTTCACCTTCCGCGATTCGGATTACCTGAACCTCTATGGCCTGGCGGCCGACGGCGCGCCGGCCTCTACCGAGTCGGCCATCTTCGTGGTGCGCTCGCCGGCGTTCTCGGCGGCGTATCCGTGGAAGCTGTCGTTCCTCGGCAACCGCGTCGATCGCGCGACCGGCACGCGCAGCTTCGTGACGTTCGATGCGCCGTACTGGCTGCCCGATGCGTTGCTGCAGGGTGGGCGCCCGCACGTCGACGCGCCGGAGGCACCGTGGCGGCGGGTGTGGCGTGCGCGCGCGCCGCAGATCGCGCTGTTCGTCGCCTTGCTGGTGGCGGTGGGCGTGGTGTATGCGCTGCGTGAGCGCCTGACCCGCCGCGCCACCCACAAGAACAAGTGGCCGGTCAACGCCTTCAAATACAGCGCCTGGGCCCTGAGCATCGGCTTCGTCGGCTTCGGGGCGATGGCCCAGCCGTCGATCACGCAGGTGCTGACGTGGTTCCATTCGCTGCTGTTCCAGTGGACGTGGTCGCTGTTCCTGACCGATCCGTTCATTTTCTGCTTCTGGATCTTCATCATCCTGACGGTGTTCCTGTTCGGGCGCGGGCTGTTCTGCGGCTGGCTGTGTCCGTTCGGCTCGCTGTCGGAGGCGATCCACAAGATCGGCGGCCGGATCGGCTTCAAGCGCTGGCAGCGCCAGTTGCCGCGCGCCTGGCACGATCGGCTGAAGTGGCTGAAGTACGCCCTCTTCTTCGGCCTGCTGACGGTCTCGGTGTTCTCGATGGGGCTGGCCGAGAAGCTCGCCGAGGTGGAGCCGTTCAAGACCACCTTCCTGGTCGGCATCCGCCATCGGGCGTGGCCGTATGGGTTGTTCGTCTGCGCGCTGCTGGGGGTGTCGCTGTTTATCGAGCGGCCGTACTGCAAGTATCTCTGCCCGCTCGGGGCGGCGCTGGCCATGCCGAGCACGTTCCGCTGGTTCGGCCTGCGCCGCAAGCAGGACTGCAACAGCTGCAAGGCGTGCGCCGTGGGCTGCGGCTCGCAGGCGATCGACGCGGATGGCCGCATCGACCATCGCGAATGCCTGCACTGCCTGGACTGCATGGTGCTGTACACCGACGTCAAGGGCTGCCCGCCGCTGGCCAAGGAGCGCAAGCGGCGCGAGCGCGACGGCCTGAAGATCACGCCCATCGGCAAGGATGGCGACTTCATCCCGATCCAGCCGGTGCCGATGCCCCCGCGCGTGGCACAGGGGCCGGACCCGCGCATGCCGACCGAGCGCGTGGTGCCGCCCGGACAGGAGGGGTCACGCGGCCTGCGCCGGCTGATGCTGGCGCTGCGCGACCACCTCTGGCCCTGGAGCCGCGAAGGCTGGGCCTCGGCGCGCGCCCTGCAGATCGCGGGCCTTTTGCTGGCGCTGGCGGCAAGCCTGGTGTGGGTGCTGGCGGCCATGGGGCAGTTGTCGTCCGGCGCCGTCATCGGGTGGTGGTTCGGCTGGAGCCTGTATGAAGTGCTGATCCGCCTGGCGGGCCGGCGCTATGTCAAAGACGGCCCGTGGTGGCGGGCAAACTACCGGCGCGCGACCGTGATGGACATGCTCAGCTACGTGGGCTTCAAGAACCTGCTGATCGGTGCCGCACTGTTCCTGCCCCTGAAGGCGCTGGGGTGGCTGCCGGTATGAGGTGGCTGCCGATGCTGCTCTTCGTGGCCGGATGGCTGGCAGGCGTTCAGGCCGCCACGGTGCGCGTCAGCGCGGGGCAGCCACTGCAGGCCGCGATCGATGCGGCGCATCCCGGCGATGTGCTGGAGATCGAGCGCGCGACGTACAGCGGCAACTTCGTCGTCAACCGGGCCCTGACGTTGCGCGGGCTGGATCGCCCCACGCTCAGCGGCGGCCAGCGCGGCGACACCGTGCGCGTGCGTGCGCCGGACGTCGTGATCGAAGGGCTGATCGTGCGCGATTCCGGCGACAGCCTGAAGGACCAGAACGCCGGCATCAACATCCTGCCGGGCGCGCACCGTGCCGTGGTGCGCCATTGCGATCTGACCTACAACCTGTTCGGGCTGTGGATCGAGAAGGCGGATGACGTGCGCATCGAGGGCAATACCATCACCGGCAAGCGCGACTACAACTCCGCGCAGCGCGGCAACGGAGTGGAGCTGTACAACACGCAGCGCGCCCGCATCCTCGCCAACAACATCAGCTTCGTGCGCGACGCGCTGTATGTCGACGTATCGCACCACGCGGTCTTCAAAGGCAACCGCCTGCACCACAGCCGCTACGGCACGCACTACATGAACTCCTACTACAACCTGTGGGAGGACAACGACAGCTACGACAATCGCGGCGGCCTGGCGCTGATGGAGGTGCGCGATCAGATCGTGCGCAACAACCGCACCTGGGGCAATGCCGACCACGGCATCATGCTGCGCACCTTGCAGGATTCGCGCGTGGAAGACAACGTCGTCGCCGGCAATGACCGCGGGTTCTTCATCTACGACGTCGAATACACGCAGCTGCGCGGCAATCTGGTGATCGGCAACCGGGTGGGCGTCCATCTGTCCGCCGGGTCCACGCGCAATGTGGTGCAGGGCAACGACTTCATCGGCAACCGCGAGCAAGTGCGTTACGTCGGCGCGCGCGATGAAGCCTGGGGCGGCCGCTCGCCGGCGGAACGCGCGCAGGGCAACTTCTGGAGCAACTACCTCGGCTGGGATCGCGACGGCGATGGCATCGGCGACCTGCCGTACGAAGCCAACAACATGGTGGACCGGCTGATCTGGCGCCACCCCGGCGTGCAGCTGCTGCTGGCCAGCCCGGCGGTGCAGGTGCTGCGGCTAGTGAGCCGCCAGTTCCCCATCCTGCGCGTGCCGAGCGTGGTTGACGCGACCCCGCGCATGCAGCCCATCCACCCGAACTGGAGCACGTGGCGTGACAAGCAGCCTTGAGAACAACGCCGCCATCGTGCTGCGCGACGTCGGCAAACACTACGGCACCGTCCGCGCGGTCGATGGCGTGAACCTGGAGATCGGATACGGCGAGCTGTTCGGCCTCATCGGCCATAACGGCGCCGGCAAGAGCACGCTCTTCAAGATGATGCTGGGGCTGATTCCGATGAGCACAGGCGAGATTCACGTGGCCGGCGCCTCGCTGCGCAGCGCGGCTTTCCGCGCCGCGCGGCGCCGGATCGGCTATCTGCCGGAGAACCTCGCCCTGTACGACAACCTGAGCGGACTGGAAACCCTGCGCTTCGTTGCCAGGCTCAAGGGCGCGCCGATGGGCGATTGCGAGGCGCTGCTCGCGCGCGTGGGCTTGCAGAGCGCGGCCGCCAAACCCGTGCACGCCTATTCCAAAGGCATGCGGCAGCGGCTCGGTTTTGCCCAGGCCTTGCTTGGTGCGCCACGCGTGCTCTTTCTCGATGAGCCCACCAACGGTCTGGACCCGGCGGCCATCCACGACTTCTACGCCATGCTGCAGCGGCTGCGCGAACAGGGCGTCACGATCCTGATCACCTCGCATATCCTGGCCGAACTCCAGCAGCGCATCGACCGCCTGGCCATCATGGCCGATGGCCGCCTCCTCGCGCTCGGCAGCGTTGCCAGCCTGCGCGAGCGGGCAGATCTCCCGCTGACCTTGATGCTGCGCGTCGAATCCGGTTCGCGCGCCGCAGTCCGGCAGCATCTGGCGCCGTTACGCGCGCACGGCGTCGAGATCGAGGACGGCCCCGCTGAGCAGGACCTCACCGTGCGATGCCGGCACGCCGTCAAGATGCAGGTCCTGGCGACGTTGCAATCGCTGGGCGGCCGCCTGCTCGATCTGCAGATCCGGGAAGCGTCGCTGGAAGACCTGTTCTTCGGCCTCGGGAGCGCGGCATGACCGGCGTCGAATGCAGGCAGGTCGCCATCCTGGCGGCCAAGGAGCTGCGGGAGCGTCTGCGCAACCGGTGGGTACTGACCGTGGCCGCCGTGTTTGCGGTGTTTTCGCTGGTGATCTGCTATTTCGGCGGCGCCGAGCAGGGTGCGCTGGGGCCGCATTCCATCGAGTTCGTCATCACCAGCCTGGTCAGCCTGGTGATCTACCTCATTCCGCTGATTGCCTTGCTGCTGGGGTTCGATGCCATCGTCGGCGAGCGCGAGCGCGGCACGCTCGACTTGCTGCTGGCGCTGCCGATCACGCGGCTGGAGCTGCTGCTCGGCAAGTTTCTCGGGCTGGCGGCGGCGCTCGCGCTGTCGACGCTGGCCGGCTTTGCCTTGATGGTGGCGCTGCTGTGGCGGCAGTTCGGCCGGGTTGGGCTGGTGCAGTCCGCCGGGTTCGTGCTCAGTTCGATTCTGCTGGGGCTGGTGTTTCTCAGCCTGGCGCTGTGCGTCTCGGTGTTGAGCCGCGAGCGCACGCGCGCGTCGGGCCTGGCCATCGCGCTGTGGTTCGGCTTCGTGCTGGTGTTCGATCTGCTGCTGCTCGGCTTGCTGGTCGCCGGCGGCGGTGCCGTCGGCGGACCCGCGCTGGCCTATCTGCTGCTGCTCAATCCGACCGACATTTTTCGCATCCTCAATGTGTTTTCGCTGGACCAGTTGCGCGGCTTTCAGGGCCTGGTCAGCATCGTGCCGCCGGCCTTGGGCAATCCCTGGGCGATGGGCGGGGCGATGCTGGCCTGGATCGCCGCGCCGCTGGCGCTGGCCGCCTGGAGATTCCGCTCATGAACGCCGACCGTCGCCGCTTGCTGCTGGCCGCCCTGGCAGGGTGCGCCGGCACGATTGCCCTGGCCGCCTGCAACCGGCAGGATGCCGCTGCGCCCACGCCCGCCGAGATCGACCTGGCCAGCACCTGCGACCTGGACGGCATGCCGCTGTCCGATTACCCGGGCCCCAAGGCCCAGCTTTACTACCACGGCGATGCGCAACCGCACTGGTGCTGCGACACGGTGGAGATGTTCAACACCTTGCTCCGGCCCGAACAGGCGAGGTCGATCCGCGCGGTGTTCGTGCAGGACATGGCCCTGGCCAACTGGGAGCGTCCGCGTGGGCATTGGTTCGACGCGCGCACGGGCTGTTACGTGCTGGGCAGCCAGCGTCAGGGGTCGATGGGCGCCACGCTCGCCAGCTTCCGGCAGGAGGCGGATGCGCGCGCCTTCATGACCCGCTACGGCGGCAAGCTGCTGCGCTATGCCGAGGTGACGCCCGAGATGGTCGATCTCAGCGGCGGCGCCATGCACGACGGGCGGATGTAGCCGGACAAACGCGTCGCCTTCGGCTGCTCGCCAGCGGCGTGCCGGTGCGGCCCGGGCGGCGTGCCGGCGTTGCCCGACGACATCTGCTCTGTCGCCGCGACGACGGCCTATGCCCCTCGATCCGACATCGCGCCGGATGCACCGCACACGCTGCCGACCAACACGCTTCGGACACGGCGACCTCGCTTCGCCAACAGCGCAACAAAGCGGCGACCCATAGCCCATGCTGACAGGCTGGGGCGGGCTACTTTCAACATTTCCGGGTCATCGGGACCTCCTTGAATCGAATGCATTGAATTGGCTGGACGTCCCCGTGCGCGCATATAGATCACGTCGTGATGCATCTGCGCATGGCCCCGCTCCGCCAGACACCCCGCGCCGGCAGCCTCTCCCGAGCAACGGGCCTCGCACAACCCACCGGCACTGCCGGCGTTGCGAGCCTCCGAAGCCGCATAAAAACATCGGCAGAATCCTAAGTGACACGTATTACCCACGCTTCATCGCACTACTACCCGCGGTCGCATGACAGCCAGGCGCCCGCATCATCGACCCAACCCCGCAAGCGAGACCGAGCCCCGGCACACGGCACGTCATCGTCATTCGATGGCCTGCCGCGCCGCACGGACAGCCGCCGCCCCCCGGAGCACGTGCCCGCGCCCAAGCGCCAGCGCGTAGCCGTGGCGGACCGGCAAGAGACCGCAAGCCATGCGAGTGCGCCGGCCCCGCAACGCCGCGCGCGAACGACGGCCGAAGCGCCCAGGCGGCAACGCTCCGATCGGGAGCCACCGGCCCGGCAGACCAAGCGCGCGCGCCATGACCGCAGCGATGCCATCCGGCCCGAAACCGGACGGACCCGGACGGCGCCGGCACGGGCGCAGGAACGCGATCGGCACGACCCACCCGCTGCGCACCGCCGCGCGCCGGCACCCGTGCCGCAAAGGCCCACGCCCGAAGCGCGAGCGAGCTTCCGGAAGCAGTTCGCCCGCGTGCGGAAGCTGGACGGCGACGAGAGCGATCTGCTGTGGGACATCGCGAGCGATGCCATTGCGCATCGCGACCGGGACAAGGCCCTGCGCCTGCTGGAGCGGCCCGCGGTCGACTTCATGGACAGCCTGGCCTGCTTCGCCAATTTCGTGCGGGCGGTCTCGACGCTGCTGGAGTCCGCCGGCAGGCTCGGGCTGTCCGAACGCGCCATCGACCAGTTGAAACGGAAGTGGGAAGAGTCGTCGCACGCGTTCTATGCCGTTCACCACGACATGGGGATCGACAACGAACGCCTTGTCAGCAAGCTCGCCAGCCTGTGCAACCGCTGGTCGCAAGCGCAGCCCGCGCAGGGTGCCGGCTGCGCCGCGGTGGCGCGGATCCTCGAGAGCCTCGGCATGCGTTACGGGCCCGGCCTGCTCCGCATCCGGCTCGCAGACACCAACCCGCTGCTCGGACGGGACATGAGCCTGCTGATCAATGCCTTCAGCAAGTGGCCGGAGGACGAGGCCTGCCGGGTGGGCGCGCAACTGCTGGCCGGCGTCGTCGCCGACGAGCCGGACTCGCTGCTCTCGCCGGTGCAATATCAGCCGCAGTCGCTCGCGCGCCTCATCGGCGGCGTGAGCAAATGGCCGGACGACAAGGCCTGCCGGCAAGCGGCGGCGGTGCTGGCCGATGCCCTGTGGCAGCGCCGCCAGGAGCTGGACAACCCGGAGGCGTTCAAGCCGCAGGAATTGGCCATGTGCCTCAACGGCTTGAGCAAGTTCACCGACGCCGCATGCGAGCAGGCGGCCATGGCCGTGGCCGGCGCCGTAGTCTCGCGCAAGGCCGAGTTGCTCGATCTGAGGGCATTCCCTTCCCAGCATCTGGCCATGATCCTCAACGGCCTGAGCAAGTGGCCGCTGCAGGAGCCGGCGCGGCTGGCGGCGGTGGAGGTGGCGGCGGCGCTGTGGCATCGCCGCCGGGACATGGCCGACACCGGACAGTTCAACGCCCAGGACGTGTCGAACTGCCTCAACGGCCTGAGCAAATGGCCTCGCGATGCGGCCTGCCGGCAGGCGGCCATCGCGCTGGCCGAGGCCCTGCCGCGGCACCGGGACGCGCACAATGATCTGCCGGACTTCCTGCCGATGCACCTGTCGAACTGCCTCAACGGCTTGAGCAAGTGGCCTGAAGAGGCGAGCTGCCGGCAGGCAGCGGCAACCGTGGCCAAGGCGCTGCTGCGGCGCAAGGCCGATCTGGACGATGCAGAACAATTCAGCGCCCAGCACCTGTCCAATAGCCTCCACGGCCTGAGCAAGTGGCCCGACGAGGACAGTTGCCGGAAGGCGGCGCTGGCAGTGGCCGACGCACTGGTGCGGCGCCTGGGCACCCCGGGCGGCGCCGATGCCTTCACGCCCCAGCAGTTGTCCAACTGCATCAACGGCCTGAGCAAGTGGCCGGAGGAACCCGCCTGCAAGCTGGCGGCGGTGGCGATGGCCGCCGCGCTGTGGCGGCGCCGGGACGCACTGGACGATGCCGCGCAATTCACCGGCCAGGGCCTGGCCAACTGCCTCCAAGGCCTGAGCAAGTGGCCCACGGACGACCACTGCCGAAAGGCCGCGCTGGCAGTGGTGGCCGCACTGATGCCGCGCTGGAGCAGCGTGGCGGTGGCCGGCGATCCATTCCTGCCCCAGCTCCTGTCCAACTGCCTCAACGGCCTGAGCAAATGGCCCGAAGAAGACAGCTGCCGGAAAGCCGCGCTGACGGTGGCCGCAACCCTGATGCGACACCGGCACGCGCTGGCCGACCCTCGGCAGTTCACGCCCCAGGAGCTGTCCAACTGCATCAATGGCCTGAGCAAGTGGCCCGAAGCACCCGGTTGCCGGGAGGCCGCGCTGGCGGTGGCCGAAGCGCTACTGCTACGCCGGGACGAGCTGGGCGATACCGAGGCGTTCGGCGCGATCGGCCTGGCCGCCTGCCTCAACGGCCTGAGCAAGTGGCCCGCGGAGGAGACCTGCCGGAAGGCTGCGCTGGCCGTGGCCGAAGCGCTGCTGCAGGGCTGGGACACGCTGGCCGCCGACGGCCAGCTCACGCCCCAGCGCCTGGCCAACAGCCTGAACGGCGTGAGCCGGTGGCTGCAGGATGCGGCGAGCCAGGAGGTGTCCATCCGGATCATCGGCGTGCTGGGCAGCGGCGGGCAGCCGTTCGGCGCCTTCACCATGGCCCAGCTCGCCCAGCTGGCCAACGGCACGGCCCGCTTCATCCTGGAGCTGGGGCATGCCGGCGAGGCCGACGACGGCGACGCGATCCAGAGCGATGCCTCCATGGCGCTGGCCCAGGGCCGCCTGCGCGAGCTGGCGGCGCATCTGGACTCGCGCCCCGACCGGCTGGCGCAGGCCGAGACGCGCAACGTGGCGCTGATCCTCAAGGCCCTGGCCAGCACCGGGCTCAAGGACGGGCTGCGGCTGCTCGCCCATCAGGGGCTGACGCGCCTGGCCGCGCTCAACGCGGAGACCGGCTTCAAACCCGACAACCTGGAGGCGCTGGCCAGCGTGGCGGCCGGGCTGCTGCCGGTGACGCGCGCGCCCGAACTCAAGAGCTACCGCGCGGATGCCCTGCGGCTGCTCGATCAGATGCAGCCCGCCGTGGATCGCAAGATACGGCTCTACATCGATGCCCACCTGGCCGCTGCCGACCCGCGCCAGCCGGCAGCGACCGAAGCGCCCCCATCCCTGCGGATCCGGCGGGACGGCGAGGCCTTCGGCACCCGCCGCCCCGGCCTGACCTTCTTCCTGCTGCTCAAGGCCTACTCGGTGGTAGCGGGCCTCTGGAAGCGCAGCAACGTGCCGGACATCCCCGTGCCCGAGCATGCCCGGCGCGATGCGCTTCGGGCCTGGGTGGCCGAGATGCTGGACCGCACGCGCAGCGCGATCGAAGCCGACCTCGATGAAATGAGCTGGAACCTCATCGCGCAGATCGAGGCCGGAGACCAGGTGCTCGACGCCGTGGACCTGAAGCTGCACAAGGATCTCGACACGATCCTGGCCACGCATCCGCCGACGGCGCTGAACGTGAACGCCGTGCGGAGCGAACTGCGTGCGCTGCCGGAGGTCCGCGACATGATGCACAGCGATGCAGGCGCCGCGACGATCCAGGTCATCGACCTGACCGGACGCGACGTCACCCCCCATCGGCCCGACGAGACCCGGGACACGGCCGCCTCCCAATACGCCTTCTTCACGCGCCTGACCGGCGGGCGGCTGCCGCTGCTGGAAGTGCAATTGCCCGGCAAGGTCAGCGCCTTCATGCTGACGCGCGTCATCCGGCGCGGCGGCGATCTGCTGCGCATGGACCTGTTCGGAGGCAGCCACCTGAAGCCGACCAAGGTGCACACGCGCAGCCTGCTGGGCGCCTCGGGAACGAAGGGCGGGATCAAGCGCTACGGCAGGATTCCCGCCATGCGGCTGGCCGACACCGCGCCCGACGCCGCGCTGATGAAGGACGTGATCCGCAAGCTCAATCCGCAGCGCGAGGACTGGTTCCGGATGCAGCGCGCGCTGCTGGAAGTGGTGCCGCGCGACCACGTGGTCGAGGGCCCCATCCGCCTGGCGCTGCTGCCCGACCGGCTACCTGGCTCGCCGCCGGCCTTTGCGCTGCGCACGCCCGCAGGGGCCGCCATCCAGCTGGTGCCCAACGACGGCTGCGGCTTCATCCGCCAATCCCTGGCGTGCAGGATCCCCGTCATCCGGCAGGCGATGCACTCCACGCAGGCGCTGGAGGGCGAATCACAGCGGATGTCGCTGCTGCCGCCGCAGGCGACCCACCATTTCCCGCGCGACAAGGCGACGATCGAAGAGGCCCGGGCGCACCTGCGCGCGTCGCTGCGGGACGATCCGGAACTCTGGGCGGTCAATCCTGCCGACGGCACGCGCGACATCAAAACATACAAGCTCTACGAGGCGATGGCGGGCGCGCTCATCATGGGCACGCAGGGCATCGCCGTGCCTTCGGGAGACGACCGGCTGCACCTGCCCAGGGAAAAGAGCAAGGTGTTCGATGTCACGGGCGGCGCCGTGCTCCTGGGCAAGCCCCCTTACGACAAGGCCAACCTCATGCCGGTCACAGCCGACCGCATCGGCACCTGCGACAACGGTGACGCCACGGCCCGCTTCCTGGACACCGCCTTCGCATTCCAGTACAGCTACACCGCGTGGGACGAGACCGGCAACCCGCCGGCCGACGACGACGCTGTCCCGATGCTGCACGGCAAGGGCGTGACCATCGTGGTGCCCGACGAGATGTGGCCCCAGGACAACGACGCGCAATGGGTCTGGTCGACCGAAGACATGAAGGTGCATTCGAGCTGGACGGACGGCCGCCGCCGCGACCGGCTCGCACCGCGCATGGACACCGTGGGCAGCCTGCGCGTCAAGGAGATCTTCCCGCCCGGCGCCCTGATGGCCCTGCCGATCAACGAGCTCAAAAAGCGCGATGCCGATTGCGACGGCGACAAGGTGTTCCTGTACGCGGGCCTGCCGCAGATGACGCAGGCGGTGACCCGGTTCTTCGAGGCGCGCGAGCGGCGCATCGGCAAGATCGGCTCGTTCAAGCCGCCGAAGACGGCCCACGGCGTGCTGGATGCCGAGGGCCGCTATCAGGCCGGGCGTGCCGCCGAGGTGTTGTCGGCACTGCACGGGCAGGAGCTGGTCGGCCGCCTCAGCACGTTGCAGTTCCTGTACTTCGGCCAGCCTCCGGCGCTGCAGCGGACCTTGGCCGAGCGGGCGCTGTTCGGCGTCTATGAGGGCACCGAGCGCGAGCTGCGGCGCGGCGTTCGCGCGCTGCTGTACGGCGAGCGGGCGGCGACGCCACAGGTCATGGAAGACTTGCTGCTCCGCGCGGACCTGGGCGTCCAGCATGCCTGCCATCCGGTGGCGCTCGAAGTGGCGCGGGCGCTGAAGGCACAGCTCCTGGAGGTCATGCGCGAGGCGCAATCCGCCGTGCGCGCCGTGTCGCCCGACGCGGCGTCACGCGCGCCCCAGGCCCTGTCCGGCGGGTCGATCCTGCTGTTTGCCCCGCTCGCGCAGGCCTACGAATCGGCCACGACGCCGCGCGAGCGCCTCGAAGCCCTGGTGACGCACTACCCCCGAGCCCGCCTGCCGCACCCGGCCACGATCCTGCCCACCACGCCCCCCAAGCAACCGGACCCACTGGCCCCGCCGGACCCACTGCCCGACGCGCCCATCGGACAGCCCGGCTACGTCCCGGGCGCGCCCCTGGAAACCCTGCACAACCTGCTCACGCTCGGCGTGAAAATCGGCACCGACGCACCCAAGGCCGTGACGCAGACCGATCTGTTCCTCGACATCGCCGACCATCTCGACGGGACACTGCGCAGCAGCCCCGAGCGCATCCGGTTCATGCCGTACACCAGGAGCGGCGTGATGCAGGAGCTGAGTCAGAAGCGCTTTAACGCGCAGGCCACGCTGCAGCGGCTGCACGACAACCCCACCCTCGCCGCCGGACTCATGGAGATGGCGATCGAGGAGCTGCTCGAGCACGGTGCGATCGAGGGCACGCCGCCCGTGCGCACCACGCCCGAGGAAACCGAAGCCCGACTCCGGCATTGCGCCCGTACGCTGCACGCGGCGACCCGCCTGGTCGAGCCGGAGATCACGCCGGTCATCAAGACGGCCGTCGAAGGCATCGGCATCCTGCGCGGCCAGGCACACCGCATCAAGACGGAGCGCGGCCTGCACGACAAGCTGCGCGTGCTGCTGCACAAGGGCCACCCGACCCCCGAAGACGCGGCGGCCATGGTGAACGATGCGCTGCGCTATAGCGTCGTGCTCAAGCCCGACGACTTTGCCGCGGGGTATGCCGAGATCATGGGCAACCTCGACCGCGCCGGCCTGATCAAGACGCGCGTGCACAACGCCTTCAAACCCGACTGGGACCCGTTCAAGGGCATCAACGTGAAATTCATGGGCCGCGACGCCGCGGGCCAGAGCGTGCGTCTCGAAGTGCAGTTCCATACCGACGAGACCTTCGCGCTCAAGATGCGCTACCACGACAACTACAAGCAGGAATTCGAGTTGCAGATGCAGGGCGCCAGCGTCGAGCAGCGGGTCGCCTGCCTGGAGGAGGCCCGACAGGCCTGCAAACAGGTGGTCACGCCGGCGGGCTGCGAACACATCGGCGACTGGAACAACGAGCCCCCGCAGGTGAACAAGCGGCGCGCGCAGGCCAAGGCGGCGCAGCTGCCGAGCGCCGACGCCGGGAAGCACTCCGACGCCATGGCCACGCTGGTCGAACGGCTGCAACAGGCAGCAGGCCGCATCGAGCGCGAGGTGGGGCCGCTGCTCCAGACGATGGAGCTGCACGTGATCCACGAGCACAGCGTCGCGAAGAAAGCGAAGTCCATCGAAAAGAAAATCCAGCGCCTGTGCGTCCTGAACGGCATCACGCCGGACCAGGCGGCCGACCGCGTGCACGACGCGATGCGCTGGATCGTCCAGCTGCCCCACGAGACATTCGGCACGCACGCAGTGAAGGCACTCGAGACGCTGACGGCGAACGGCCTGCGGATCATGGGCGTGAACAACGGTTTCATGGCCAGGAGCCGCACCTATGCGGGGCTGAACGTAAAGCTACAGACCCGCGAGGCGCTGAACTTCGAAATCCAGTTCCACACGAACGACAGCCTCTACACCCGGAACAAGACGCACAAGCTCTACCGGCAATGGCAGGACACGGAGGTGGAACAGCGACAAACCACCGACCCGGCCCAGCGACAAGCGCTGCAAAAGGCCAATGCCGACCGGCTCGCGGCGCGCAGGACCTATGCCGCCACCGTGCCGACGCCCATCGGCGCCGGGCTCATCCCGTCGTTCGAGCGCGACCGGCGAGACGGCGCGTCGGCAAGCGATCGGCCTCGGGCTGAGCGCACCGGACCGCCAGCATCGTCGTAGGCCACCCACGCAGGATGGTCGGTCGCGGCGCCGGTACCAATACCGGCGCCGCTGGAAGATCGAGCGACTGTTTGCATGCCTGAACAAGCGCAAGCGTGATCAGCGCAGCCGCACGATGGGACGGCCTTTTGTCGAGCGTTCTAACGGACGCCAGCGGCGGGCAAAGATGCCCCCTTGCGGATGTTGCCCCCGTTGGTCCCGGCAGTTGACCGAGTCAACCGCCTCCATCATCCGCCGAACACATGCCGAAGCACTCCGGTGGAAACAATGCCGATCAACACCGTAGGCAGGATGGACAGCCGACAGGCCGCCGCGACGGTGATGGCCAGCGCGATCAGATCGGCGGGACGCCCGGACACGAACGCGGGCGCGATGACGGAGATCAGCACGCAGCCGGGCACGCTCTCCAGCACATAGCGCATGCGCGGACTCAACACCCGATTGCGCAGCGCCAGGTAGCCCAGGATGCGTGTCATGTACGTGCCTGAAGCCATCAGCGCGATGGTGGCGAGTGTGGCCAATGTGGTGGCGTCGATCATGCCCGCGCCTCCTTCGGCACGGTGAGTGCGGCGCATGCCAGGCCGGCCAGCGCGCCCGCCGCGACATACCAGGCGCCGTCGGGCATCAGCCGGTAGGTGAGCGCCGCCGCCGTCAGACTGGCGAGCCAGGGTCGGCTGGCCCGCAGCCCGCGCCACATGCCGCGCAGCAGGACCAGAAAGACCGCCGTGAACGCCATGTCGAAGCCATAGCGCTCCACATCGCCGATGACCGGCCCCAGGGCCGCGCCAATGGTCGTGAACACCACCCAGGTGAGGTACAGCCCCGCCGAGACACCCAGGTAATAGCCCAGGCTGATGCGGCTGACCGCACGGCGCTGCGCATCGGCCAGCGCCAGCGCCCAGCTCTCGTCGCACATGAAGAACAGCGCCGCCAGCGCACGGCGTCGAGGCACATGCCGCAGATAAGGTGCCAGCGCAGCACCCATCAACAGGTGGCGGCTGTTCACCAGCAGCGACATCGCCGCGATCAGCAGCAGATGCGGCGGCGACGTCCACAGCCGGATGGCGGTGAACTCTGAGCCACCACCAAAGTTCAGCCCCGTCATCAAGGGCACTTCCACCACGCTCAAACCCTTTTGCGCGGCTTGCGCACCCAGCACCAGCGCGAAGGGGATGAAGCCCAGCAGCACGGGCAGCGAGGCCCGCAGGCCGCGACGGGCTTCCTGTGCGGCTGAGCGAGGTGCATGGTCGCCGGCACACGCAGCGACCTGATTGAAGGCGGACATCCGAATACTTCTCCCAGAAAGACGATCAGCATTCTGCGCCGATACCGGAAAAATCGGGTTGCGTAGTTGCTGGAGAAAGGCTAAAACTAGGCATCCAAAAACGGAGAAATCGTAGATTTATGGAATTTGATGCTATTGATCGTCGAATTCTGAGCGCGCTGCAGCGCGACGGGCGCCTGCAAAACATCGAACTGGCCAAAGAGGTCGGGCTGTCGCCCTCCCCCTGCCTGCGTCGGGTGCGCCTGCTGGAGGAAGCCGGCGTGATCGAGCGCTATGTCGCCGTGCTCAATCCGGCCAAGGTCGGCAAGGGGCTCTCGGTGTTCGCGCGCGTCTGGCTCAAGGGACAGGACGCCGCCACGGTGGATGCCTTCACGGCGGCCATCCAGCAGTTGCCGGAGGTGGTGGAGTGCCACTTGATGGCGGGCGACTGCGATTTCCTGCTGCGCGTGGTCGCGGCCGATCTGGAGGACTATCGGCAATTCCAGATCAAGCACCTGACCCGGATCCCTGGCGTGCAAAGCGTGAAGACCGAGGTGCCGATGCAGAAGATCAAGCTGACTTCGGCCTTGCCGGTCTGAGCCCATCGCCTGTGCATCGCCGCCAGATCAGGTTACGTCAGGCATGTATTCCATCCGGCTGATTCGCCGGGACGCCGCATCGCCCCGAACCGCCTCGATGCCGTAAATGGCACGCCTGAAGACGGCGCGCGACATTGAAAAAAAGGCCCAACATCCGTTGGGCCTCTTCTCTGCAACCAGGGCAACGCAGCCGATCGCTCAATCCGCGTGCTTGTAGTTCGGGTCGAGCCGCGTATTGGGGCCGGACCAGCCCAGCACATAGATGATGGCCCCTTCCGGCCCCGTCATGAAGCTGTGGTCGTAGTACGCCGGCTCGTAGTACTGCATGCCGGCGGTCAGGACGTGCTCCTCGGCGGCGCCCTTCGGGCCGTCGTAGGTCGTCGAGATCCATTTGCCGCCCTGGACCATGACCACGCGGTCGATCGGGTGGTTATGGCGCTTGCCGGCGTAGTTGGGCGGGAACTTCAGCATCTGCACGAATGGCTTGCCGGGCGTCTTCGCATCGCCGCAGACCATGTGTTCGTACGCCTTCATGTTCTCGTTCCACTCCCATTTGACTCCGCTCGCTTCAAAGAACGGCTTCTGGGTTCCCACGCAGTCCGGCGCGGCGTGGGCCACCGAAGCGAACAGGCCCGACAGGCAGGCGGACAGGACGATGAGTTTGTGTTTCATGGCAACACCCGGTTTCATGGAGGATCGAAAAATCCTGCGATTCTAGCGGAGGGGGCAGCCGCCGCACGGCGCCAAGCGAACCGATGAAAGGAATCGGGAAGCCATGCCGGATCGGCGCCGGACGCCGGAAACGCGCCTTCGTACACCCGTTTACACGCCCCGAGGGACTACCATAGCTTGAGCCGCGCACCGCGCGCATGGCAGCCCACGGCTTGCGCACGCGACGCCCCGCGCACGCTGCCGCCACCGCGAAGGAGAGCGCCATGACGCAACACTTCGACGCCATCATCATCGGCACCGGGCAATCCGGCCCAGCGCTGGCCGCGCGACTGTCCGGCGCGGGCATGAAGGTGGCCATCATCGAGCGCGGGCGGTTCGGCGGCACCTGCGTGAACACCGGCTGCATTCCCACCAAGACGCTGATCGCAAGCGCCTACGCGGCCCACCTGGCCCAACGGGCCGGCGAGTACGGCGTGGTGATCGACGGGCCGGTCACGGTCGACATGAAGCGCGTCAAGGCGCGCAAGGACGAGATTTCGGGACGCTCCAGCCAGGGCGTGGAACAGTGGGTTCGCGGCCTGGAGCACGGCACGGTCTACCAGGGCCATGCCCGCTTCGAAAGCGCGCACGCCGTGCGGGTCGGCGAGGTGCGGCTGGAAGCCGAGCGGATCTTCATCAACGTCGGCGGGCGCGCGCTGGTCCCGCCCATGCCGGGCCTGGACCAGGTGCCCTACCTCACCAACGCGAGCATGATGGACGTGGACTTCCTGCCGGCGCACCTGATCGTTGTGGGCGGCAGCTACGTGGGGCTCGAGTTCGGGCAGATGTACCGGCGCTTCGGTGCCCGCGTGACGATCGTGGAGAAAGGCCCGCGCCTGATCCAGCGCGAAGACGAAGACGTCTCGCAGGCGGTGCGGGAGATCCTGGAGAACGAAGGGATCGACGTCCAGCTCGGCGCCGACTGCCTGAGCGCACGGCGCGACGCAGACAACGTGATCGTCGGGCTGGACTGCGCCAGCGGCGCCCGCGAGGTCGCGGGCTCGCATCTGCTGCTCGCCGTCGGACGCGTGCCGAACACCGACGATCTCGGGCTGGACCGTGCCGGAGTCGAGACCGACGCGCGCGGCTACATCCGGGTGGACGAGCAACTGCGCGCCACGGTCCCCGGCATCTGGGCACTAGGCGACTGCAACGGCCGCGGCGCGTTCACCCACACGTCGTACAACGATTACGAGATCGTCGCGGCCAACCTGCTCGACCACGGCGCACGCAAGGTGTCGGACCGCATCCCGGCCTACGCCATGTTCATCGACCCGCCGCTCGGCCGCGCCGGCATGACACAGGCCGAAGCGGTGCAATCGGGGCGCCGCCTGCTGGTCGGCACGCGCCCGATGACGCGCGTCGGCCGCGCCGTGGAGAAGGGCGAGAGCCAGGGCTTCATGAAGGTAATCGTCGACGCGGATTCCGGTGCGATCCTGGGCGCGTCGATCCTGGGCGTGACGGGCGACGAAGTCATCCATACGCTGCTCGACGCGATGTACGCGAACGCCCCGTACACCACGATCAGCCGCGCGATGCACATCCACCCGACGGTGTCGGAACTGCTGCCGACGCTGCTGCAGGAACTGCGCCCGCTGCGATAGCGCGGGGCTTGCGTCCGTGTTCACGCCGGCCGGCATGCCGAACCGCTCGGCATGCCGCGCGCTGATCACACCTTCTTGACGAATTCCGATTTCAGGCTCATGGCGCCCAAGCCGTCGATCTTGCAATCGATATCGTGGTCGCTGTCCACCAGCCGGATATTCTTGACCTTGGTGCCCATCTTGATCACGCCGGCGGAACCCTTGAGCTTCAGGTCTTTGATGACGGTGACGGTATCGCCGTCCTGCAGGACGTTGCCGGCCGAATCGCGATACACCCGCTCAGCCGTTTCGGCCGGCGCGGCGGCTTGCGTCGACCATTCATGCGCGCATTCCGGGCAGATGTAGACACCGCCATCTTCGTACGTGAACTCGGAATGGCATTTCGGGCAAGGTGGCAGCGTGCTCATGTGGGGACTCCTCTCAATCTCAAGACTTGGCGACCGCGACGAAAGCGCGGAAGTATAGCGCCGCCCGACCGCCACACCCGACGCGGCGCGGTGCGCGCGGCTCACCGTTTCGTGCCGCCGGCATTGCCGGCCTTCGCGCCGGGCGCGGGTGCCGTGGCGCGATAGCGCGCATAGGGCACGCCCCGCTCGGGGTGCGCGGTCGTCTCGTCGATCACGCGCTCGACATCCGGCACCGCGCGCAGTGCGTCGATGAACGGCCCCACCGCGAAACCCGGCGCCACGCAGCCCTGCACCAGCATCCAGCGCTGCCACACCGTCACCCACAAGGTGCTCTGCCGCCAGGCAGGCATGTTGGCCGACAGCCATTGCAACCGGCGGCGCGCGCTGTCGGCGATCTCCTCGTCATAGGCGAAGGCATTGGGCAGGCGGCATCGCCCTTCCACCCAGCAGTGGTTGCCGTGCTCGATGCGGTGGTGCGACTCGCGCTTCCACTCGGCCGCGCTCACGCGCGGGCCGGCGGGCTCGGGGCAGCCGGGAATGGCCGAAGAGATCTGGAAAAAGGGATCGTGGCCGCGGTTCTGCAGGTCGTCCTCGGCGTGCGCCGCGGGCACGGACAGCATCAGCGCGAACAGGATGTGGCGGCGGTGGGGTGTCATCGTTGTCTCCCGGACCCTCGCTTCAGGGTTTCAGGATAGATGCACGATGCGTCTCGCGATACCCCGGCCGGGGCGACCACGGCCTGCGGCGCGCGCCTGAGCCGGACCCGCCCCGGCTCAGGCGGCGGCCACGAGGTCCCGGAGGTCGTGCAGGCTGCGGCCGATCATCTGGAACGCCTCGTGGCCGTCGCGCCCGCCGCCGTCTATCCACATGCGATCTTGTTCGTTCCTCCGAGCGCCGCCGCTCCGTAGCATCGACGGTATCCAGCCAACGTCATGCGCGGCACCCACCGTAGGAGGACCCATGCCCGCCCCATCGCCCCACACCACCACCACCCCGCTCACCCGCCGCCGACGCTGGCTCGCCGCGTTGCTCGGCGCAGGCCTGGCCCTGTGCGGCGGGATGGCGGCGGCCGATCCGGCCGGCACGGTGCGCATCGGTTTCCAGAAGGCGGGCCTGCTGGCCGTGCTGAAAGCGCAGGGCGCACTGGACACGCCCCTCGCCGAGCTCGGCTACCGGATCGAGTGGAAGGAATTCCCCGCCGGCCCGCAGTTGCTGGAGGCGCTCAACGCCGGCAGTATCGACTTCGGCTACACCGGCGCGCCGCCCGCCGTGTTTGCACAGGCGGCCGGGGCGCGGTTCGTCTACGTGGGCGCCGAGCCGGGCGCGAGCGCCAACGAAGCGCTGTTCGTGCTCGACGGCTCGCCCGCGCGCGGCGTGGCGGACCTCAAGGGCAAGCGCATCGCGCTGCAGAAGGGATCGAGTTCCAACTACCTGCTGGTGCAGCTGCTCAAGCGCGCCGGCCTGACGGTGCAGGACATCCAGCCGATCTACCTGCCGCCCGCCGAGGCGCGCGCCGCCTTCGAGCGCGGCGCGGTCGACGCCTGGGTGGTCTGGGCCCCGTACTACGCGCTCGCGCAGAACTCGCTGAAGGTGCGCACCCTCGCCGACTACACCGGGCTGCCGTCGCCGTTCAACTTCTATGAGGCGACGCCGGGCTTCGTGCAGGCGCATCCGCACGCGGTCAACGCCATCCTCGCGCAGCTGCGCACCACCGGCCTATGGGTCAACCGGCATCCGCGCGAAACCGCGGCCCTGCTGTCGCCCAAGCTGGGCATCGCGCCACCGGTGGTGGAAACCTGGCTGCGGCGCGTGCCCTACGGCGTCACGCCGATCACGCCCGAGGTGATTGCCGCCCAGCAGCAGGTGGCCGACCTGTTCCACCAGCAGAAGCTGATTCCCCGGCCGGTGAGCGTACAGGGCGCGGTGTGGCGAGCGAGCTTTCCGGTGGCCACGGCCGATTGAGCGTGCGGACGACGAGGCGCCGGTCAAGCGTGCGGGCCGGGGCCGGGGCCGGGATACTGCGCGTGCAGGGCTTCGATCATGGCGACCGCCGTACCGTACCGGTTCCAGGCATCGCCCTGCGCCTCGCTCGGGCCCGGCTGGCTTGAGAGCCGGATTTCCAGCGCTTGGCCGGCCTCGGCAGCCCGCCGTTCCAGGTGCGGGGGTTCCACGGTAGCGCGCGGTCCGGACGCCAGGCTCAGGCCAAGCTCCGCATCCAGCTCCGTTTGCAGTTGCCTCGCCCAGGTCCGCGCCACGTCGGGCGGCAACCCCTTCGCGATGCGCGCGAACGCACCGGCCTGGCCCGCAGTCTGCGCGGCGAGCCGCTCCGTGACGAACGAGAACACCAATGCGCGCGTGGTCGGGTCCAGCAACGCCACCTCATGTGTCAGCGCCGCCAGCACCGGTGCCTCATCGGCCAGGTTCAGGCTGCGCAGATGCCGCGCAGCGAAGGATGGCAGCGACGGCAGCTCGCTGCGCCGGAAGAACGCCGCCAGCGTGGATTCCAGCTGCTCGTGCGGCACCGAGCCGAGGAGTCGCCTGCCGACCTCTTCCATGAAAAGCGCCACGTCGTCCCGAAACGGGCTGGAAACCGCCGTCGCGGTCCACGCCAATGTCCCGGCCAGCGAAGCGACCACGGTCGTCCGTTGCCCGGCAGGCGCGATGGACAGGGCATGGTGGATCGCGTCGTGCAGCAGGTCGGGCGATCCCACCAGGGTGTTCGCGATGGTGTCGGCAAAGGCCGCGCGCAATGGATCGCCGATGCCGCGCAGCATGGCCCGGTGCTCGTCGACCGGCACGGCGGCAAGCTGCCCCAGGGCGATCGGCAGCAGGTCGGGAACCTTGGTGACTGCAAACGCTAGTGCATCGGCACGCTGGACGGCCGGCAAGCGGGGCAGCAGATGATGCCAGGCCTGCATCAGCCGTGGAGAGATGTCGTGCCACGCCGCAGCCTCGCGCGCGTCCAGATGCCACGCGGGCGGCTGAATGGCCCGCTCCAGCAGCTTGCGCAGCGGCCGGGCGATGCGCTCGCCGGGCAGCACCTCGAGCGCGCGCTCGATGATCGACAGCAGTTGCGGCCGGCTGCTCGCGGGCACGGGCAACCTCGCCGCATTGGTCAGCAGGGATTCCAGCGCCGCGCCGGGAAAGCGGCCGAGCCGGCCCGGCGCCAGCTGGTTGTCGAGCAGCTTCATCGCCTCCTCGCGCATGGTGTGCTCGCCCATGTTGGGCAACTGGCTGAAAACGGCCTGCGTCAGCGCGTATTGCCCAGCGACATCCAGGTGCGACAGTCGGTTCTCGGAAGGCGGGGTGCCGGGAGGGCACAGCAGGATCCTGTTGAACAGGCGGAGCTGATCGCCGATCGCGGGGAGTTCCGGAAGCATCGCCATCAGCCTTGCGCCCCCGCCGGCGCGCGCATTGCCCTGAAGCTGCGGCAGCAGGGTGCAGAAGAGATCGAGCATCACCTGTTGCGTCGCCGGGGCCGGCATCAAGCGCCGGGCCATGTTGACGACCGACTGCATGAGAAGCTCCGCGGCGTCGGACGGCATCGGGCCGATCCGGCAGGCCGCGTCGAGCATCATGGGCAGGGTGTACGCGAGCCCGTTCGTGTGCAGCTGCGCCAGCGTGCGTTCGCGCTCGGCCCGCATGGCGGGATCGGTGAAGTGATCCAGCCGGTCCCACTCCGTCTCTTCGGCGTTGTCGAGATGCTCGGCCAGCTCGGCCAGGGCATCCGCACGCTCGTCCGGCGGCAGGCTGTAGAAGCGCTGCTCGCCAAGCGCCTCCCGCGTCCAGCGCAGGGCGTCGGCCTGCGAGCCGGCATAGGCGCACGCCCCGATCAGCCTGCGCAGCGCCTCGGCCTGCGCTGCCGGCCCCGCGCGATCAAACGTTTGGAACAGCGCGACCCTGGCCTGTCTCACCGCGCGGCGCATCCTTCCGATCACCTTGACGTCCGGCAAGGCCGCGGCCTGCGTCCCCGCCAGCAGCAGCCAGCTGGCCCGGTCCAGGCGTGCATCGGCGCTGAGCGGCGCGCCGTGCGCATCGGTCTCCGCCAGCACCAGCGCGAGCGCCTCTTCGTCGCGGTTCAGATACGCGCCGCCCATCTGCGGCGGCAGCAGGCGCGCATGCTCGTAGCGCGCCTCGGGCGAACGCGCCAGGGTCGCGTCGAGCCGACGCTGGTCTTGCGCCGGCAGATGCCGGGCGATTTCGGCGCCAAGCTCGCTTTGCAGCAGGCGCACGACCGGCTGCTTCGCCTCCATCTGCTGCACGAGAAACGCGCGCTGGTTGGTCTCGATCTGCTCATTGATGTCGGCTTGCTCGGCATCGGTCGCGGCGTGCCTGGCCAGCGCCGAACGCGGGGGCACCCCTTCCCGAAACGACATCGCAAACTTGACCGACCGCCGCGGCATCTTGCGCGGCGGCTCGTCGGAACTGCCGGCGTCGTCATCGCCGGCGGGCCGCTTGACGCCCGCGCGGCGGGTCTGGCTCAGTTCCGCGAGTGAGGCCAACGGGCTGCCGGCCGCATGCGTGCGGCTGCCGGAGGGCTCGGTGGACGACGGCTGCGCGCCGGCAGCCTCCTGCGCCGCAGACGGCGAAGCAACGGACGCGCCCGGCGAAGCGGGTGGGTTGACTTTCATGGCCTGTATGGACCGGCTCACTCGGCGGAGATGGCAGGCATCATGCTCGGCGCCGCCGGGCCAGGGTCGTCCGGAAACGAAAATCTGCGGGCCCGTGCGAACCGCACCCGCCAATCGGCGCTCCCATGCGGCGGCGCAACGTTGGCGGCACCGCACACGGGCCGCCCCGCCTCGGCGCATCACATACGGATTGCCTTACCTCACCCCCGCGCACCCCCGCCGCCCCGGCGACACCCATGCGACAATACGCGACCCGCGCGGCCCTCGTCCGCGCAAGGGGCTCCGCACCACCCGACCATAGGAGAACCGGACGCATGTTCGGCGACATCACGCGCTTTCTGCTCGACACCCTCTTCACCCTGTTCGGCGCCGCGCTGCTGCTGCGCGCGTGGACGCAGGCGGTGCGGCTGTCGCCGCGCAATCCGCTGTCGCAGTCCATCTTCCAACTGACGGGCTGGCTGGTGCACCCGCTGCGGCGGATCATCCCGGCCACGGGCTACATCGACTGGTCATCGCTGGTGGCGGCCTACCTGACGGCGCTGGCCTACCTGGTGCTGCTGGTGGCCGCGCTCGGAGCGAGCCCGCTGGGCCTGCTGCCGTTCGGTTTCCTGGCGGCGCTGTTCACGGTGCTGAAGTGGGGCTTCAACGTGCTGGTGTGGATCACCATCGTCTCGGCGATCCTGTCGTGGGTGGCGCCGCATGCGCCCATGGCCGCCGTGCTCAATACGCTGATCGACCCGCTGCTGCGCCCCATCCGCCGCGTGCTGCCGCCGATGGGCGGCCTGGACCTGTCGCCGCTGGTGCTGCTGGTGGTGGCGCAGGTGGTGGTGATCGCACTGTCGCACGCGTATCCGCTGTTCATGTAAGCGAGCGGCCCCTTCCGCTCCCGGCGGTGCCCCGGCGCGGGCAGCGGCATGCCACTTGCTCGACGGTAGGCACCCGCCGCGTGCGCGCATGCCGCGCCGCAGCGATCCTCGGGAGCCCATCATGAAGCACTGGAAAACCATCCTGGCCGCCATCGCAGCCGCGCTGCTGCCGATGCTGACGGCCTGCACGCTCGGCGGCGCCGTGGCCGGCGGCGTGATCGGCCATGAAGTGACGCACAGCCCGGCCGGCACCATCGGCGGTGCCGTGGCCGGCGGCATCATCGGTCACGAGCTCGGCCAGTGACACCCGGCGCGCGTCGTGTCGCGCTGCCGTCGCGCTGCGCGGCGGCGACGTCGATGCAGAGCGTCAAGACCGGCGCGGCGCGGGTGCGCGACCGCATCCACCGGTCCAACCAACGGGCGCGCCGGCGGCCGTGGAATGCGGCCGCCCGGGCCCAGGTGGCGCAGGCGAGACTTGCACGCCGCGCGCGATGAAGTGGCAGTATTGACGGATGCTCCGGGCACCCCCAACTGCCCGGTCCGTCCACGACCCGCGACGCCATGAAGAACCCCGATTACGATCCGTCCAAGCCCCACCACACCCCCGACGGCTTCCGCAACCGCTACCCCCACGCCCCACGCGACAACAACGGCAGCGCCTGGAAGTGGATGCGCGAGCGCCGCCGCCTCGGCCTGCCCAAGCCGCCCACCGCCGATCTGTCCTGCGTGCCGCCCGATCTGGCGGCCATCCGCCGCCCGCCCGCCGTGCCGCAGCTGACCTGGATCGGCCACGAGACCCTGCTGCTGCAGATCGACGGCCTGAACGTGCTGACCGATCCGGTGTTCGGCGAGCGCGCCTCGCCGCTGCCGTTCGCCGGCCCGCGCCGGCACCAGCCGCCGGGCCTGTCGCTCGCGCAGTTGCCGCACATCGATCTGGTGCTGCTCTCGCACAACCACTACGACCACCTCTGCCGCGCCAGCGTGCGCGCGCTGATGCGGCAGCCGGGCGGCGCGCCGATGTTCTTCGTGCCGCTGGGCATCGACCGCTGGTTCCAGCGCCACGTGCGCGGCACGCGCCTGTCGGGCGAGCACGTCAACGTGCGCGCCTTCGACTGGGACGCCGAAGCCCGCTTCGGCCCGTTCAGCGTGCATTTCTGCGCCGTGCAGCATTGGTCCGCGCGCGGGCTGTACGACCGCAACCGCACGCTGTGGGGCAGCTGGGCGCTGCTGCATCCGCAGCTGCGCTTCTGGTTTTCCGGAGACCTCGGCTATTCGCAGGACACCCGCGACATCGGGGCCCGCTTCGGCCACTTCGACGTGGCGGCGATTGCCGTGGGCGCCTACGAGCCGCGCTGGTTCATGAAGACGCAGCACATCGACCCGGCCGAGGCGGTGCAGGTGATGCAGGATATCGGCGCGCGGCATGCGGTCGGCATCCACTGGGGCACCTTTCCCCTGACCGACGAGCCGCTCGACCAGCCCATCGCCGACCTGGCGAACGCGCTGCGCGCGCGCGACATCGACGCCGAGCGCTTCGTCCTGTTCCGCCACGGCGAGACGCGCGTGTGGGACGCCCAGGCAGCGCGCCTGCTGACCCGCGCCGAGCAACAAAAAGAAAAAGCGCGGCCGCGAGTCGACTCGCTGGCCGCGCAGTAGACCACTGGCGGTGACCGGCGTGCGCCGGATCAGCCCGGCGTCGGCAGCCAGGCCCGCTCGCGCAGGCGCGAGCGGATGCGGGCGATGGCCTGGCTGTGGATCTGGCACACGCGCGATTCCGACACGCCCATCACGGCGCCGATCTCGCGCAGGTTCAGATCCTGCTCGTAGTACAGGCTCATCATCAGCTTCTCGCGCTCGGGCAGCGCCTCGATGGCGGCGACCACCGACTCGCGCAGATCGTGGTCGAGCAGTTGGTCGAGCGGCGTCGCATCGTTCTCGGGGGCGCGGTTCTCGATGAAGGCGTCGGCGTCTTCGCGATCGAAGTCTTCGTAGTACAGCAGCTGGCTGCCCTGCAGCTCCACCAGCAGCTTCTGGTAGTCGGCCAGCGACATGTTCAGGAAGGCGGCAATCTCGGTCTCGGTCGGCGCGCGGCCCTTCTGCTGCTGCAGCTTCTGGATCGCCTGTTCGATGGTGCGCGCGTTGCGGCGCAGCCCGCGCGGCAGCCAGTCCGAGCCGCGCAGCTCGTCCAGGATGGCGCCGCGGATGCGCTGGGCGGCATAGAACTCGAACTGCACGCCCTGGGTTTCTTCATAGCGCGACAGCGCGTCGAGCAACCCCATCATGCCGGCCTGGATCAGGTCGTCGAGTTCGACGCTGGCCGGCAGCTTCACCATCATCTGGTTGGCAATGCGGCGCACCAGCGGTGCGTACGCGGCCATTTCGTCGGACTTGGTCTTGCGACCGGTAGCGGTATACATGTCCATGCCTGCCTTTGGCGCGTCTTGCATGATGCGCCCTCAATAAACCATCTCGGCCGCGCACGCGGTGGCGTGGGGCGTAGGGATCGACGTTGTCTCCGCCGGCGCATGCGCCGGATCCTGCTCCAATATGGCCACCCCTGACGCCGGTGCGTCGGAACCGGGCTGGGCCTCGACACTGGCCCAGCTCAGCATCTCTTCGGCCAGCTGGCGGAAGGCCATGGCCGAAGGCGATGCGGGGAACGCGCTGACGACGGGCTTGCCGAGCGACAGCGCCAGCTCGATATGCCGGTCATCGGGGATGTAGCCGGCGAAATCGATGCGGGTATTCAGGTACTGGCCGACGGTGTTCGACAGGTTGCCGAACACGCGCACGGCGGAATCGACCGAACGCGCGCCGCTGACCACGGTGCGGATGCCGCTGCCGCCCTTGCTGCCCTGCAGCACCGCCGTCTTCTTGAGCAGCGTGTAGGCGGCCTTGATGCCCTCGGGCGCCTCGGAGAAGATCAGCAGGACGTCATCGCAGGCCTCCGCCACCGTGCTCAGGGCGCGGATGCCGAAATGCGCGGCGACCAGCGTCACGTCGGCCTCCGCGTCGTGCTGCTCGAGCACGCCGTCGAGCGCAAGGATGGTCGGCGCGCTCACCACGGCGGTATCGCGACCCATGGTGGTAAGCGCGGCGCGCAGGTTGTCGACCACGTCGTCGACCTGCTCCTCGCCGGCGATCACGAGCACATGGCGGCACGACGACTGCCCGAGCAAGCGGCGCAGCCCATCGGCCTGGTCCTTGGCGAATGACGTCGTCATGCTCGCCCTCCCGCGTCAGGCAAAGTCGAACGCAGCCAGACCAGGTTCGCGGCTCCGCGCGGGGCCTTGGGCCACCAGCAGCGATTCATCCGAGTCCAGCGCGAACGACGACTGCTCGGCGCTGGTCCGGAACGTGCGGTGGATCAGCATCTTCTTGTTGGGCACGGCGATGTCTTCCGGCACGCGCTGGCCGTACGACACGTAGTGCAGCGGCAGGCGGTGGCGGATCATCGCGTCCATCGCGTGGCCGACGGAAGCGGCCTCGTCGATCTTGGTGAGGATGCAGCCGGCGAGGTTGGCGTCGCGGTAGGCGCTCACCACTTCGTCCAGCGTCTTGCCGTTGCTGGTGGCGTTGAGCAGCAGCAGGCGCTTGATCGACGGGCCCACGGCATGCAGCATCGCCATCTGCTCGGAGACGGCGCGGTCGCGCTGGCTCATGCCGATGGTGTCGATCAGCACCACGTGCTTCTCGCGCAGGTCGCCCAGCGCCAGGCTCAGGTCTTGCGCGTCTTTCACGGCGTGCACCGAGACGCCCAGGATCTTGCCGTAGATGCGCAGCTGCTCGTGGCCGCCGATCCGGTAGCTGTCGGTCGAGAGCAGCGCGACGCGCGAGGCGCCGTGGCGCAGCACGAAGCGCGCGGCCAGCTTGGCGGTGGTGGTGGTCTTGCCCACGCCGGTCGGGCCCATCAGGGCGAACACGCCGCCCTGGTCGAGCAGGCTGTTCTCGTTGGGCACCACCGTCAGGTTCTTCTCCAGGGCACGCTGCACGAAGTCCAGCGCGCTGTCGTACGTGCCGTGCTGCGGCATGTTGTCGAGCACATAGCGCGTGAGCTGCGCCGAGAAGCCGGCGTTCAGCATGGTCTGGAACAGGCGCGTGCGCACCGGGTCGCCCAGCTTGACGCCCAGCGAGGCCAGGCTCGACATCGCATCGGTAAGCGTGCTCTTCAGGACTTCGATCTCGCCGACCATGCGGCGGGTCATGGCGTCGGTCTCGGCCTTGAAGTCCGCCTTGAAATCGGCCTTGAAGCTGGCCTGGATTTCCGGGCGCGGCAGGCTCAGATCGTCGTACGACGCGTCGGCGCGGGCCACGGGCTCCTCCATGCGCACGAAGACGTCGGAGGGCTTGCGGGTCTCGGGCTGGGCTGCCGCGACCGGCTGCTGGCGGGCCTGCTCGGCCGCGGCCTGTTCGGCGCGCGCGGCACGGGCCTGGGCCTCGACGCGCTCGGCGAAACTGCGCAGCGAGCGCGGCTCGCGGGCCGTGGCCGGGCGCTGCACGGGCGGCTCGCTCTCTTCGGCGGCCAGGGTGCGGCGTGCGATGAACTGGGCGGTGCTGGCCAGCGTCTGGGCCGCGTCGTCGTTGGCGTGGTCCATCAGCAAACCGGCCAGCACGCGGGTGGATGCGGCCAGCGGCTCCTCGGCGGCGTCGAGCGAGACGTCGTCGTCCACGCGGGTCTGCACCTTGCGGCCGGCGGCGGGCTTGGCGGCGTCCGCCTCTTCGTGCCCGGCGACGCGGCGCGCGCCGGCAAAGCGGTTGCGCAGGCGGGCCAGCGCGTTGAGCGTCGGCGCGTCGGCCGAGGCCTGTGCCGCCGTTGCGGCCACAGCCGCTTCGGGTGCGGCGCTGTCAGCGATCGGGGCCGGCTCGGGAATCGGCGCGGGCATCACCGGGCGGCGCTGCGCGGCCCTGGGTGCCGTGGACTGCGTGTCGATCAGCGCATCCAGATGCGAGTCGGAGGCTGCGATGACCTCGATGCCGCCGGGGATGGCGCGGTTCGAGAGAATCAGCGCGCCGTCGCCCAGCTGGTCGCGCACCTTGCGCAACACATCGCGCGAGGTCAGTCCGGTGAATCGATGCATCTTCATGCGCGGCCTCCAAGCATGGCGACAACTTTAATGGTGCGGTGATCGGGAATTTCTGCGTGCGACAGCACGCGCAGGCTGGGTGCGGCACGCTTGAACAGGCGGGCCAGCATCGGCCGCAGCGCGGGCGGCACCAGCAGCACGCCGGTCTGGCCCTGCTGCTCGTACTGTCGCGACGAATCGGTGGCCGCCTGCAGCAGCGAGTCGGCGAGTTGCGGTTCGATCGGGCCGGCGTTTCCGCCAACGACGCTTTGCAGCAAGATGTTCTCCAGATTCGGTTCGAGCGTGACGACCTGCATTTCGGTCTTGTTCGGAAACAGATGCTGGGCGATGGCCCGGCCCAGCGCGATCCGCACGGCGGCGGTGAGTTCGGCGGGGTCCTGGGTCCGGCCTCCGTGCTCCGCCAGCGTCTCGACGATGGTGCGGATATCGCGGATGTGCAGGCCTTCGTCCAGCAGGTTCTGCAGCACCTTCTGCACGGTCGCGACGGGCAACAGCTTGGGGCAGACGTCTTCGACCAGCTTCGGTGCTTCCTTGGCCAGATGATCGAGCAACTGCTGCACTTCCAAACGGCCGAGAAGCTCGGTGCTATGGGTGTAAATCAACTGATTGACGTGGGTGGCGATGACCGTGCTGCAATCGACCACGGTGTAGCCCTCGGCCTGGGCGCGGTCGCGCACGTCGGCGCTGATCCACAGGGCCGGCAGGCCGAAGGTCGGGTCCACGGTGGGGGTGCCCGGCAGCTGCGTGCCCGAATACCCCGCCTGCCCGCCCGGGTTGATGGCCAGGAACTTGCCCTGCTGCACCTCGCCCCGGCCGATCTCCACGCCCTTGAGCGTGATGCGGTACGACGACGGGCCCAGCTCCAGGTTGTCGCGGATATGCACCACCGGCGCCAGGAAGCCCATGTCCTGCGTGAACTTCTTGCGGATGCCCTTGATGCGGCGCAGCAGCTCGCCGTCCTGGCTCTTGTCGACCAGCGGGATCAGGCGGTAGCCGATCTCCAGGCCCAGCACGTCCACCCAGGCCACGTCGTCCCAGCTGGCTTCGGGCGTATCGACCGGGGCGATGGCCTGCAGCACCGGCGGGACCGCCGGCACCTCGCGCTTCTTCTTCAGGTGCCAGCCGGTGTAGCCCAGCAGGCCGGCAAACAGGATGAACGGGAAATGCGGCATGCCCGGCACCATGCCCAGCAGGCCGATCACGCCGGCGGTGGTCAGCAGCACGACCGGCATGCCGAACAGCTCGGTGGAGAGCTGCTGGCCGATGTCCTTGTCGGTGGAGACGCGGCTGACCATGATGCCGGCCGCGGTGGAGATCACCAGCGCGGGAATCTGCGCGACCAGGCCGTCGCCGATGGTCAGCAGCGTGTAGTTGGTGGCCGCGTGGCCGATGTCCATGCCGTGCTGCAGCACGCCCACGGCCAGGCCGCCCACGATGTTGATCATCAGGATGGCGATGCCGGCCACCGAATCGCCGCGCACGAACTTGCTGGCACCGTCCATGGAGCCGAAGAACTCCGCCTCCTGGGCGATGTTCTGGCGGCGGCGGCGGGCCTCGTCTTCGCGGATCAGGCCGGCGTTGAGGTCGGCATCGATGGCCATCTGCTTGCCGGGCATCGCATCGAGCGTGAAGCGCGCGCTGACTTCGGCGATGCGGCCCGCGCCCTTGCTGATCACCATGAAGTTGATGATGATCAGGATGACGAACAGCACGATGCCGACGGTGTAGTTGCCGCCCACCAGGAAGTGGCCGAAGGCCTCGATCACCTTGCCGGCGGCGTCCGGGCCGGTGTGGCCCTCCATCAGCACCACGCGGGTCGAGGCGACGTTGAGCGACAGGCGCATCAGCGTGGTGATCAGCAGGATGCTGGGGAACGACGAGAAATCGAGCGGCTTGAGCGTGTGCATGCTGATCAGCAGCACGATGATCGACAGCGCGATGTTGAAGGTGAACAGCAGATCCAGCACCATCGGCGGCAGCGGCAGCACCATCATCGCCAGGATCAGGATGATCAGCACCGGGCCGGCGGCGGAGCGGTAGTCGCCCTGGCGCAGGAAGTCTGAAACTCGGAGCATTGCGGCGTTCATCGATCGGTCACGGGCGTCGGCTGGGGGATCTGTGGCGGCGCCGGTGTCGGCGCGGCTTTTCGATGGATGCCATCTTGCCGGGGAGTGCGCCTGATCGAAGGCGTGAGAAAGCCACCCAAAAGGTGGCTTTTCTGCGATATACCCCACAACTGGAGGGTACGGAAGCGGCCATCGGTGCCGCCGCGACCGTCAGTGCTGCGCGCGGCTCAGGCCGTGTCCGGCGCGTCATCCGGGCCCGGCTGTGGCCCCGGGTCCAGGTCGGCCGGCACCGGCAGGTCGGTGGGCCGCACCGGCGCGCGGCCGCCGTGGGTGCGCACGCGGCGCAACTGGTAGACGTAGGCCAGCACCTCGGCCACGGCCGCATACAGCGCCGCCGGAATCTGGTGGCCGATCTCGGTGTGGCGGTACAGCGCACGCGCCAGGGGTGGCGCTTCGAGCATGGGAATCTTGTGCTCGGCGCCCAGCTCGCGGATCTTGGCGGCCACCATGTCAGCGCCCTTGGCCAGCACGCGCGGCGCGCCGCCCTCCTGCTCGGAGTAGCGCAGCGCCACCGCGTAGTGCGTCGGGTTGGTGACGATCACGTCCGCCTTGGGCACGTCGGCCATCATGCGGCGCTGGGCCGCCTGACGCTGCATGGCGCGGATGCGGCCCTTGAGCTGCGGGTCGCCTTCGGACTCGCGGTGCTCCTTGCGCACCTCTTCCTTGGTCATGCGGTGCTTGCGGGCGTATTGCCACAGCGCCAGCGGCACGTCCACCGCCGCCACCAGCAGCATCACGCCGGCCATGCACAGGAAGGCCACGCCGGCCACGTGCATGGTGTCGCGCATGCCCGCGATCAGGTCCTGGCGCGGCAGCTCGACGAAGTCATCGCGATAGTGCAGGATCAGCCACCAGCCGACGCCGCCCACCAGCACCAGCTTGGCCAGCAGGCGCGGCAGCTCCAGCAGCCCCTGCACGGACAACATTCGCTTGAGGCCGTGCATCCCGAGCAGCCGGGTGATGTCGGGTGTCACCGGCTTGAAGGAAATCGCCCCGCGCGTCAGCGCCAGCGGCGACAGCGCCGCCAGCACCAGCATCAGGACCAGCCCGGCCAGCACCATGGCGAGCGGGCCGAACTGGGCGCCGACGTAGTGCCACTGCTCCTGCGCGCGGGTGTAGTCGTAGCGGTGGAACTCCAGGCAGCGCGCCAGGAACGACGACGCCGTCCGCACGATCGACTCGCCCATCACCCACAGCCCGCCCGCGCCCGTCGCCAGCAGGACGAACGAGACCAGCTCCCGCGATTGGGGAACGTCGCCTTCCTCGCGCGCCTGCTCGAGGCGCCTCGCTGAGGCGGGTTCGGTCTTTTCGAGATCGCTGTCTTCGGACATGCCGGGGCTGCGCGGGGCTGGGGAACGGGAAGATGGAAAAACGCGCCGGCCCACTGGCCGACGGTCGCATTATCGAACCCCCGACGCCCTGCCGAAGCGCGGAAAAAGCCCCTCCTGAGCCGGCTTATCGGCGAAAAGCCGGCATGGGCCGTGCCGCCCTGGCAGGCGGCCCGAGCCCGGAGCCGGAAACGACAACGCCCGCCGGGCAGGCGGGCGTCGGGCGGCACGGCAAGCCGGGCAGCGGCCGAATCAGAAACCCAGGCTCTCCAGCAGATCGTCGACCTGCTCCTGGTTGGCGACCACGTCCGGGTGGTCGGGATTGATCTGCGGGCCATTGAGCAGGGACGACCCCACTTCCACGCGCAGATGCTCGGGCGCGTTCTCGAGCAGGATGCCCACCAGCTGGCTTTCGATCAGCTGGACGACGTCCAGCACCTTCTTGATCACCTGGCCGGTCAGATCCTGGAAGTCCTGGGCCATCAGGATCTCCATCAGCTGCTGGTTGGTGTCGCGCGTCTTTTGCGGGACGCTGCGCAGGAAGCCGTTGGTGATCTCGACCAAGCCACGGATCTCGTCGTCGCCCAACTGGCGGTCCATCCAAGACTGCCAACGCTGGACCAGTTCCTCGGCCTCGCCTTCGAGCTGGTCCTGCACCGGGCGGGCCGTGTCGATGGCGTTGAGCACGCGGGTGGCCGCCTGCTCGGTCATGTTGGCGATGTAGTTCAGGCGGTCGCGCGCATCGGGGATGGCCGAGGCGGCGCGCTCCACGCCCTTGTCCAGGCCCAGCTCGCGCATGCTCTCGCGCAGCATGCGGGTCAGGTGCCCGATCCGCTGCAGCATTTCGGGCATCACTTCGACTTCCGGTGCGGCCTTGGCCTTGTCGGCGCTTGCGCGAGCGCCTTCGCTCATTTCGCTCATCACGCCCCCTTTTCGATCTTCTCGAAGATCTTGCCCAGCTTCTCGTCCAGCGTGGCCGCGGTGAACGGCTTCACCACGTAGCCGTTGGCACCGGCCTGGGCGGCGGCGATGATGTTTTCTTTCTTGGCCTCGGCCGTCACCATCAGCACCGGCAGCTTGTTGATGCCGGGGTTGGGATCGGCACGGATGCCCTGCAGCATCTGCAGGCCATCCATGTTGGGCATGTTCCAGTCCGAAATCACGAAATCGAACCGGCCTTCCTTGACCTTGGCCAGGCCGGCGGCACCGTCCTCGGCCTCGTCGACGTTGGCGAAACCGAGCTCCTTGAGCAGGTTACGCACGATCCGGCGCATCGTCGGGAAATCATCGACGACGAGGAATCGGTACTGGCTCTTGTCCATGGACACACTCTCCGCAAACTGACTGACTAACTGAAATGAGGGGTTTTCGGCATACCTGGCAGTCTTATCGGCCCACGGCCCCGATTCTTGAGCGCAGCCCGCCTGGCATGTGCCACCGGGTGCGCACGGGGTCATCCGGGCGCCCGACCGCTGCGCCCGCGACCACGCTGCCGGCAGCGAACTTACACGCGGGTCACCCGGCCGTGCGCCGACAGCCTGGCCAGCACGTGCGGCCCGATCTGGTGCAGCGGCAGGATTTCATGCACGCCGCCATGGGCCACGGCTTCCTTGGGCATGCCGTAGACCACGCAGGAGGCCTCGTCCTGGGCCACGTTGTAGGCACCGGCGTTGCGCATCTCCAGCATGCCGGCGGCGCCGTCCTTGCCCATGCCGGTTAGGATCACGCCCAGCGCGTTGGCGCCGGCATTGCGCGCCGCCGAGCGGAACAGCACATCCACCGCCGGGCGGTGACGGTTGACCGGCGGGTTCTGGTCCAGCTCGGTCACATAGTTGGCGCCGCTGCGGCCCAGCGACAGGTGCATGTCGCCCGGGGCGATGTAGGCGTGGCCCGGCAGCACGCGCTCGCCGTGCACGGCCTCCTTGACGCGGATGCGGCACAGGCCGTCCAGCCGCTTGGCGAACGACGTGGTGAAGCCGGCCGGCATGTGCTGCACGATCAGGATGCCGGGGCAATCGGGCGGCATCTCCAGCAGGAACTCCTTGATGGCCTCGGTGCCGCCGGTGGACGCGCCGACGATGATCAGCTTCTCCGTCGACGAGAAATGGGTACGGGCCGGTGCCGGCATCGCCGCGGTAGCGTCATGCTCGGGACGCGCATGAACAGCGTGGACGGCGTGGACGGCATGCGCGGGCGACGCCGCGGCCGGGGCCGGCGACGCCGTACGCGGACGCAACTTGGCCCGGGCCGCCGCGCGGATCTTGTCGGCGATCTGGTCGGCGTATTCGTTCATGCCGTCGCGCATGCCCAGCTTGGGCTTGGCGACGAAATCGACCGCGCCCAGCTCCAGCGCGCGCAGCGTGGCCTCGGAGCCGCGCTCGGTCAGCGACGAGATCATCACCACCGGCGTCGGGCGCAGGCGCATGAGCTTTTCCAGGAAGTCGAGGCCATCCATCTTCGGCATTTCGACATCGAGGGTCAGCACGTCAGGGTTGGTCTGCTTGATCAGGTCGCGCGCGATGATCGGGTCCGGCGCGGTGCCGACCACCTCCATGTCGGGCTGGGCGTTGATGATCTCCTTCAGAATGCTGCGGATCAGTGCGGAATCGTCGATGCACAGCACCTGGATCTTGCGTTTTTCGTTCATATCGGGAGCAAGTACAGGGATTACACAGGGATTACGTAAACAGTTGCAGGCGCGAAGCCGGCTTGTCGGCGATGGACTTGGACAGCTTGCTCGCGTATTGCGCCTCGCTGTCCAGCTCGGCCGCCGACCCTTGCGGGCGCAGCTTGCGCACCATGATCTGGCCGGTGGACGGCACGAAATAGACCTTGCGCGGATGCACGTCGAAGAGATCCTTGGCCGCCACCGGCAGCCCTTCGCTGCGCAGGAATTCGAGCACGAACTTACCGTTGCGCTCGCCCACGTCCAGCGTGCTCATGCCGGCCAGCACGGCCGCGCCGCCGAACACCTTGATCTCCAGGTGCTCGCGCCGGGCGCCGGCCCGGTACAGCTGGTTGAGCAGCACTTCCATGGCGTGCGTGCCGTAGCGCATCGACGGCGACAGGATCGACTCCGAATCGTTGCGCGAGGGCAGCATGAAATGGTTCATGCCGCCGATGCCGAGGATCTTGTCGCGCACGCAGGCCGAGACGCACGAGCCGAGCACCGTCACCAGCATGAGGTCTTCGGTGGTGACGTAGTACTCGCCGGGCAGCACCTTCATGGCGCGACGGCTGAAAGTGGTGTCGTAATAGGCGTGGGTGCTGGCAGCCGACTGCGCCAGCGTCGCCATGGCGCCGGCGGTCATGCCGCTGTCGCTGCGCACGGTATCGGGCATGGCCGCGCGCGGCACCGCCTTCTTGCCGAACTCGATCATCGTGCCCCCAGCTTCGCGCGGATCTCCGGCGCGATTTCGTAGACCGTCTTGCCGCGCAGCGACCACGCCTTGGTCACCTGCAGGAAGCTCTCCGAATGGCCGGCGAACAGCAGGCCGTCCGGCTTCATCACGTCGACGAAGTGCTCCAGGATCTTGGCCTGGGTCGGCTTGTCGAAATAGATCATCACGTTGCGGCAGAAGATCACGTCGAACTTCTGCGTGAGCGGCCAGTCGCGGTCGAGCAGGTTGATCTGGCGGAAATCGATCATCGCCTGCAGCTCGGGCCGCACGCGGGCATAGCCTTCCTGCTTGCCGGTACCGCGCAGGAAATACTTCTTGAGCCGGTCGGCGGACAGCGCCGACACGCGCTCCATCGGGTAGATGCCGGCGCGGGCACGCGCCAGGGCACTGGTGTCCACATCGGAGGCAACCACGCTCACCTGCCCCGGCGACATCGAGCCGAAGGTCTCCGCCAGCGTGATCGCAATCGAATAGGGCTCCTCCCCCGTCGACGAGGCCGAGCACCAGACCGAGAACGGCGTGCGCTTGGCCTTGGCGTGCTCGGCCAGGATCGGGAAATGGTGCTGCTCGCGGAAGAACGCGGTCAGGTTGGTGGTGAGCGCATTGGTGAAGGCCTCCCACTCGTCGGGCAGGTGACCGTTCTCCAGCGCGTCCAGGTAATCGCGGAACGACACGATGTTGACGATGCGCAGCCGCCGCGCCAGGCGGCTGTAGACCATCTCGCTCTTGCGGTCGGACAGCGAAATGCCGACGCGGCGATAGATCAGGCTGCGAATGCGGGCGAAATCTTCCGCCGTGAACGAAAACTCGCGCGACGCGAGCGTCGGCGAAACTGGCGCCAATGTCTGTGCCATGGTGAACTACCCCGTAATTGCGCGAGTTTCGGCGCCCGCTGGTATCCGACCGGCGGGCCACCTTGCTACCGGGGCCGCGCCGTCTTCGTGTCCGGGCGCGCCCCTCAGAAAGTGCTTCAAGCCTCTTCATCGGCAAAAGGCAGCGCCAGCTTGAGAGCTGGCGCTGCCGCCATCGCCGAAACTGCGGCCGACACCCCTGGCGGGTCGCAAAATGTGATTCCTTCTCCCCTTACCGTCCATAACTGCGCTCGGAACAGACGCCACCGCACCGGATGCGCCATCGGCCAGGATGTAGGGTCCCGAATGTTCGGGGTGCAATCCTCACCCCGGAATGGAAGGATGCGCTATGGGCCAAATGCTGCACGGAAGCGCCACAACGACAGAGGCGATCCGTCGAGCAATATGGCCTTGACTGAACTGCATCGGAAGGCGGGAAAGCCGGCGGCTGCCCAGTTTCTGCAAAATCTCATCAAGGCTGTTCCCTACCGCATCCATACGGTACTAACCGATAACGGCATTCAGTTCACGAGTTCACGAATCGAACTCAGGATCGCGATGATTTCGGGCACATTTTCGGATGCACAGGCAAGGAAAACGATATCGAGCATCGGCTGACCAAGGTTCGGCATCCCTGGACAAATGGGCAGGTCGAGATAATGAATCGCACGATCAAGGAAGCGACCGTCAAGCGCTACCACTCGAAACCCATCGTCAGCTTGAAACTCACCTTCACGATTTCATTCAGGTAGACCACTTTGCTCGCCGCCTGAAAATTCTCAAGGGACTGACGCCCTGCGAATACGTCCGCAATATCTCGACAACCGAACCAGAAAGGTTCATCCTCAACCCGCTCCATCAAATGCCGGGACTCAACACCCGGCATTTTTACTGAATCCAATTCCATATTCAAAAACAAATGTCGCCCTGACACTTTCGACCGGTTTCTGTTTTCCTTGCGTGCCTGATTGGCAGTGGATAGCGACACTGGCGTTTCCCGGCACTTGCCGATTGCACGATACGTTCGAGACCCTGCGCCCTTCGCTGCGTGGGCAAACGCGAAACACAAATGGCCCTGCCGGACCTCTCAAGGACCGGCGCGGCCATTTGGATCACACGGAGATCATCAGACATGAGTGCAAGCGCAGAACACCTGCAACGCGGCCTAGGCGAACGCCATATCCGCCTGATCGCGCTGGGTTCGGCCATCGGAGTCGGCCTGTTCCTGGGCGCCGGCAATGCCATCAAGATGGCCGGCCCTGCCATCATGCTGGCCTACCTCATCGGCGGAGCGATGATCTTCCTGATCATGCGCGCGCTGGGTGAGATGGCCGTGCACAACCCCGTGTCAGGCTCCTTCTGCCGCTACGCGCAAGACCATGTGAGCCCGCTGGCGGGCTACCTGACCGGCTGGAACTACTGGTTCTTGTGGTTGGTGACCTGCGTGGCAGAGATCACGGCCGTGGCCATCTATATGGGCATGTGGTTCCCCGACGTGCCGCGCTGGATCTGGGCGCTGGCTGCGCTGGCGGCGATGGGTTCGGTGAACCTGATGGCGGTCAAGGCCTATGGCGAGTTCGAGTTCTGGTTCGCCATGATCAAGATCGTCACCATCGTGCTCATGCTGTTCGGCGGCGGCGCGATGATCGTGTTCGGCTTCGGCAACGGCGGTGTCGCCACCGGCATCTCCAACCTGTGGGCGCACGGCGGCTTCATGCCGAATGGCGCCTCGGGCGTGCTGATGTCGCTGCAGATGGTGATGTTCGCCTACCTCGGCGTGGAAATGATCGGCCTGACCGCTGGCGAAGCACGTAACCCGAAGAAGTCGATCCCGGACGCGATCAACTCGGTGTTCTGGCGCATCCTGATCTTTTATGTGGGCGCGCTATTCGTGATCCTGTCGCTGTACCCGTGGAACGAAATCGGCACGCAGGGCAGCCCGTTCGTGCTGACCTTCGAGCGCCTGGGCATCAAGACCGCTGCCGGCATCATCAATTTTGTGGTGCTGACCGCGGCACTGTCGTCGTGCAACGGCGGCATCTTCAGCACTGGGCGCATGCTGTACAACCTGTCGCTGCAGGGCCAAGCGCCGGCGGCATTCGCCAAGGTGGACCGCAATGGCGTGCCCCGGCTGGCGTTGTTGGTATCCATCGCCGCGCTGCTGAGCGGGGTGCTGCTCAATTACCTGATGCCGGAGAAGGTGTTCGTCTGGGTGACCTCGATCTCCACCTTCGGCGCGATCTGGACCTGGGCCATCATCCTGGTCACGCAGCTCCAATTCCGCCGCGGCCTGTCGGTGGTCGAGCGCAAGGCGTTGGCCTTCCGCATGCCGTTCTGGCCGTATGGCTCGTACATCGCGCTGGCCTTCCTTGGCCTGGTGGTGGCGCTGATGGCCTACTTCCCGGATACACGCGTGGCCCTATACGTGGGGCCGGGCTGGCTGGTGCTGCTGACGGTGTGCTATTACGCGCTGGACATGCGCTCGCGCGGCCCCGTGAGCTACCGCGCCTGACCCATGCACCTAGGCTGGGCGGCACGGCCCGCTCAGCCCAAAAAAAACCTGCCCCGAAGGGCAGGCTGCACACCACAAACACACACGAGAGAGCTTTCGCGAGCAGCGAAGATCCCGTGCATACATGGTTAAAAGGTTTCCCAGTCGCTTTCGTCGCCTCCTGCCGCGACGAGCTTGGGTACTTGCTTCTTCGGCGCCGGTGCAACGGCCTTGGCCGCTGCCTGACGCGTACGCGGTTGTTCGTCTGAAATCGCTGTGGCCGACGGCGCGGCCTTGCCTGTGATGGCCGGCCGCGCCACGGCGGCCTTCGGTGCCGGCCGCCGCGCGGGTGCTGTGGCCCGCGCCGAGGCCTTCACCGGCACCTTCACCGAAGCAGCGGCGGGCCGCACGGTTCGCGCCACGGTCTGCGCCGGCGCATCCGCGCGGGTGCGGAACGCCGCCACCGTGCCGCGCAGGCCATCGGCCTGCTCCTGCAGCGACATGGCGGCAGCTGCCGCCTGCTCCACCAGTGCCGCGTTCTGCTGCGTGGCCTCGTCCATCTGGGTCACGGCCTGATTGACCTGGGCGATGCCCTCGCTCTGCGCGTCCGACGCAGCGGCAATCTCGCCCATGATGCCGGTCACGCGCTTCACGGCCACAACCACCTCGTCGATGACGGTGCCGGCCTCGGCCACCAGCGTGGTGCCGCTCTCGACCCGGCCGACCGAGTCCGAGATCAGCACCTTGATCTCCTTGGCCGCCCCCGCCGAGCGCTGCGCCAGGCTGCGCACCTCGCCCGCCACCACCGCAAACCCTCTGCCCTGCTCGCCGGCCCGGGCTGCTTCCACCGCCGCGTTCAGCGCGAGGATGTTGGTCTGGAAGGCAATCCCTTCGATCACGCCGATGATGTCGGCGATCTTCTTGCTGCTGTCTTGGATGCCGGCCATGGTCTCGACCACCCGACCCACCACTTCGCCGCCCTTGACCGCGACGTCCGAAGCATTGACCGCCAGCGTGCTCGCCTGCCGCGCGCTGTCGGCGTTCTGCTTCACCATGCAGGTCAGCTGCTCCATGCTCGACGCCGTTTCCTCCAGCGACGAGGCCTGCTGTTCGGTACGCTGCGACAGGTCGGCATTGCCCGCCGCAATCTGCTGCGTGGCGCTGGCGATCGCATCCGATCCGGTCCGCACCTGGCCGACCATGCCCTGCAGACTCTCCTGCATCCGCTGCAGCGCCAGCAGCAGGCGACCGGTCTCATCGGCGCGATCGACGTCGATCGCATGCGTCAGGTCGCCCCGGGTGATGTGCTCGGCCTGCTCGATGGCGCGGTTCAGCGGCACCGTGATCGAGCGCCGCAGCGACCAGGTCAGCAGCCCGCCCCCCACGATGCCGATCAGCAACAACGCGGCGGTCAGGGCGCTCAGGCCATCGTGCTCGCGCTGGCCGGCTTCGTAGCTGGCGCGGGCAATCTCCATCTGCATGCGCGACAGCGCTGTCACCTGGTCACCCAGGGGGCGATACAGGGCCGGCATCGTCTCCATCACCGTCTTGCCCGTGCGCTCGGCATCGCCGGCCTGGATGGCCTGCATCAGCACCTCGGCGCCGTCGCGCAGGAACACCGTGCGCAGCGCGTCGGCCTCATCGGCCAGCTTGCGTTCGTCGGGCGTGGACGGCAGGGCGCGGTAGCGCTTCCAGGAGGCGTCGGACTTGGCGAGGAACATCCGGGCACGTTCGAGCGTCTTGCCCAGGCTCGGCGCCTTGAGATCCATGGCGGCCCGGTCGAGCACGAGGCGAAAGCTCAGCATGCTCGCATCGGAATCGGCCAGCGCCACGGCGCCCGCCAATTGCATTGCATAGGTCGCCTGCACGCGCGTGTTGGCGTGGCGCATGCCAAGCAGACCGGTCGTCCCGATGACAACGGCGAGCACAGCAACGCCCGCCATCATCAGCGCCAGTCGGAGCCGGATGGTCATTCCGCGGAACATGATTCCCTCCCCCTGCGAGCGAATGCACCGTATATCGTCCCGGCGCCTCGCACGGCGCCGGCCTGGTGTCTGGCCGCTCTCCGGCTCGCGGGCACGCCGCGGTCCGGAAACTATGCAGGCCGGGCGCGAGATTGCGGACGCGCCCCGGCCGTTCGTTATATCGATCGGTGCGTCAGGCCGCTTCGGCTTCGTCGCACAGCGCCATGTCGGCCGACATCAGCAGCTTCTCGATGTCCACCAGGATCAGCATGCGCTCATCGATCGAACCCAGGCCACGGATGTATTCCGTGTCCAGCGCGCCCGAGAACTCCGGCGCCGGCTTGATCTGCTGGCTCTGCAGCGTCAGCACGTCCGACACGCCGTCCACCACGATGCCGACCACGCGATCGGCCAGGTTCAGGATGATGACGACGGTGTACTGGTTGTATTCGACGCGCTCCAGCTCGAACTTGATGCGCAGGTCGACGATCGGCACGATGATCCCGCGCAGGTTGATCACGCCCTTGATGAAATCGGGCGCGTTGGCGATGCGCGTCACGGTCTCGTAGCCGCGGATCTCCTGGACCTTCAGGATGTCGATGCCGTATTCCTCGCGACCCAGGGTGAAGGCCAGGTATTCTTCCCCGCCGGTCTCTTCACCGATCGCGTGTTTCTTGACTTCCATTGCGGCTCCCTCGGCTCGTTGCCGTCACTAGATTGAGTAGGTGATATTCCGTTCAGGCGAGGCGTCCGCTCACGCGGCGGCCATCGCCTCGGTCGAGAACCGGCCGTCCGCTGCCGCGCTGGTCATCTCCGGCTTCTCGGCAGTAACGGCGCGCACGGCGCTTTCTGAATGGCCCGCGCGGGTCTCGCGCATCAGCGCCGACACGTCGATGATCAGCGCCACGCTGCCGTCGCCCAGGATGGTCGCGCCCGAGATGCCCGACACCTTGCGGTAGTTGGTCTCCAGGTTCTTGACCACCACCTGCTGCTGCCCGACCAGTTCGTCGATCTGCAAGGCGATCTTCTTGCCTTCGGAATCCAGGATCACCACGATGCCCTCGGACGGATCGGCAATCGACGGCGTGATGCGGAAGCGCTCGTACAGCGGCACCAGCGTCAGGTATTCGTTGCGCACCTTGAGCAGGCGCCCGCCGCCGGGCACCGCCTTGATGTCTTCCGGACGCGGCTGCAGCGATTCGGCCACGCACGACAGCGGCAGGATGAACACCTCGTCGCCGGTCTTGACCGACATGCCGTCCAGGATCGCCAGCGTCAGCGGCAGCACGATGCGGATCGTGGTGCCCTTGCCGCGCTGCGACTGGATCTCGACATAGCCGCCCATCGACTGGATGTTCTGCTTGACCACGTCCATGCCGACGCCGCGGCCCGACACGTCGGTCACCTGGTCAGCGGTGGAGAAGCCCGGCGCGAAGATCAACTGGTTGATCTCATCGTCGGTCATGTTGTCCGACACAGGCAAGCCGCGCTCGCGCGCCTTCTTGAGGATCTTGTCGCGGTTCAGGCCCTGGCCGTCGTCGCTCACCTCGATCACGATGTTGCCGCCCTGGTGCGCGGCGGACAGCAGCAGTTGGCCGGTGCCGTCCTTGCCGTTGGCCACGCGGGCCTCCGGCGTCTCGATGCCGTGATCCAGGCTGTTGCGCACCAGGTGCGTCAGCGGATCGATGATGCGTTCGATCAGGCCCTTGTCCAGCTCGGTCGATTTGCCGAAGGTCGACAGCTCGACCTGCTTGCCCAGCTTGTGCGCCAGATCACGCACCAGGCGCGGGAAGCGGTTGAACACATAGTCCATCGGCATCATGCGGATGGACATGGCGGCTTCCTGCAGGTCGCGCGCATTGCGCGTGAGCTGCGACAGCCCCGAAAACAGCCGCTCGTTGAGCACCGGATCGAATGCCGATGCGGTCTGCGCCAGCATCGCCTGCGTGATGACGAGCTCGCCCACCAGGTTGATGAGCTGATCGACCTTCTCCACGCCCACGCGAATCGACGTCTCAGCCGCGACCGCCGGCTTCTCGGAGGCGGCCGGACGCGACGGCGCCGGCGCGACAGCGGCGGGCGGTCGTGCGGCTTCGTTGGCCGCCGGCGCATGGGCCGTGGTCTGCGCGGCAGCCGGCACCGGCGCAGCCACGGCAGCTTCGGCCACGGCCACCGGCGCGGCCGGCGCAACGACAGCCGACGCCGGGTCCGCCACATGCGGCGCGATGACGATCTGGTCGGCATCGATGATGAAGCAGCTCACGGCGATGATGTCGTCGGCCGTGCAAGTGGTCTGCAGCACGATGTCGCTATTGCGGCCGCTGCGCGCGTGGCGCAACACCGTGCCGAGGTGCTTGAGCTCGGTGACGATCAGCTCGCAATCCTCGTCGGACACGTTGCTCAGCTTGACGTCCAGCCCACCATCGATCGCGCCGATCGGCGGCTCGGTGGCGGCGGCCGCTGCCGGCGCTTGCAGCTCGGCGGCAGCGGGTGCCGTGGCGGCCGGCGCCGCAGCCGCTGCCGGCGCGCCGTCCTCGGCGGTCAGGCTGTTGAGCTTCGCCACCATGTATTCGAGCGTGGCGGTATCGATCGGGTGTTCGTGCCGGTAGGCTTCAAGTTGGCTTTTCAACACGTCTTTCGTTTCCAGGAAGGCGTCCACCATGTTCTCGCGCAGCTGCAGCGTGCCCGTGCGCGCGCGATCCAGAATCGATTCGAGCACATGCGTCAGTTCCGTCATGTGCGTGAATCCGAACGTTGCCGCGCCGCCCTTGATGGAGTGCGCGCAACGGAAGATGGCGTTCAGGTCGTCAGAGGATGGGTTGGCGACGTCGAGATCGAGCAGCAGCCGCTCCATGTCGACGAGCAGCTCTTCCGCTTCTTCAAAGAAGGCGCCGAAAAACTGGCTGAGATCGAGATTCATGTCGGTTGTCCCGGTCGGTTAATGCGTGGACGCGGACCCGTGGGTCTGCGCGTGCCATTCGAGCAGCTGCATCACGGAATCCGTCAAACCATCCGGATCGAAAGGCTTGGGCAGGAAGCCCGTCGCGCCGGCGGCGCGCGCCTGGTCGCGAATGGTGCTGTCGGCCTCGGTGGTCAGCATCAGGATCGGCGTGTCGGCATAGGCCGGCAGCGTGCGCAGCGCGCGGATCAGCGTCAGGCCGTCCATCGCCGGCATCACCTGGTCGGTGATCACGAGGTGGTGGGTGCCGTCGGCTTGCCGCTGCACGGCTTCGAGCGCGGCGGCGCCATCGGTGGCCTCTGTCACGGCAAAGCCGCACGCGCGCAGGCAGGTGGCGATCATGCGGCGGATCGACGTGGAATCGTCCACGACCAGAATGTGTTTTTCGCTCATGGGCTGCTCTCTCCCTCGGCTCTGACGGCTCTCTACGTCTCGTGTCACGGCTTCGCGCCCACCGCTTCAGCCACGCCGGTGGCGCGCGCGGCGGCGTCGGTCAGGGTGTCCTTGCCATCGTTGTGCAGCTCGGCGGTCGGCTCGATGCCGCCGGCGCGCACCGCGTTGGCCGTGCGGTTGTTGAGCACGACGATGCTGATGCGGCGGTTGATCGGGTTGAACGCATCGGTCTTGTCCAGCGGCACCGATGCTTCCAGGCCCACCACGCGGGCCACCTTCTCCGGCTGCATGCCGCCCGCGATCAGTTCGCGGCGCGAGGCATTGGCGCGGTCGGCCGACAGTTCCCAGTTGCTGTAGCCGTTCTGCGTGGCGTACTGCGTGGCGTCGGTGTGGCCCGACAGGCTGATCGGGTTGGGCACGTCGTTCAGCGCCACGCCCAGCTCGCGCAGGATGGTGCGCATGTAGGGCTGCACTTCGGCACTGGCGTTGGCGAACATCGGGCGGTTCTGCTGGTCGACGATCTGGATGCGCAAACCCTCGCTGGTCATGTCGATCAGCAACTGGTGCTTGAACTGGTTCATCACCGGGTTCGACTCGATCATTTCCATGATGTGCTGCTTGAGCTTGTTGAGCGCCGCGTCATCGCTTTCGTCGCGGATATTGCGCTGGCGCTGCACCGTCTGCGACGGGCTCGGGTTCGGCTGCGGCATGTTCTGCTTGATGGCCGGACTGCCCTGCAGGATGCTCGACTGATCGCCCGAACCCGCACCGCCGAACAGCGCCACCTTCAGCGGCGTGCGGAAATACGTTTCGACCGACGAGAGCTCGGCCTTGGTCACCGAACTCAGCAGCCACATCAGCAGGAAGAACGCCATCATGGCGGTCACGAAATCGGCGTAGGCGATCTTCCACGCGCCACCGTGGTGGCCGTGCCCGCCCTTCTTGTTGCGCCGAATCACAATGAAGGTCGGCGTGCTGGACTTGCTCATGGTCCGTCCCGTCGGTCTGGTACTGCGTCAGAAACGGCGCGGCTCGTAGGCTGCGCGCTCTTGGTGGGTCTGCGTTGCCGTGCGCTACGCGGTCTTGGCGCCGCGCACGTGGTCTTCGAGTTCGGCAAACGAGGGGCGCTCGGTCGAGAACAGCACCTTGCGGCCGAACTCCACGGCAATCGCCGGGGCGTAGCCGTTCATGCTGGCCAGCAGCGTCACCTTGATGCACTGGAACAGCTTGGTCGACTCCTCGGCGCGCTGCTCCAGCAGCGAACCCAGCGGGCCGATGAAGCCATACGCCAGCAGAATGCCGAGGAAGGTCCCGACCAGCGCCGAGGCGATCAGCTTGCCCAGCTCGGCCGGCGGCAGGCCGACCGAACCCATGGTGTGCACCACGCCCATCACCGCGGCGACGATGCCGAAGGCCGGCATGGCGTCGCCCACCTTGGTGATGATCCGCGCGGGCTGCTCGGCCTCGTGGTGGTGCGTGTCGATTTCCTGATCCATCAGCGCTTCGATCTGGAACGGATTCAGGTTGCCGCCCACCATCAGGCGCAGGTAATCGCAGATGAAATCGAGCGCGTGGTGGTCGGCCTGGATGGCGGGATAGTTGGCAAACAGCGCGCTCTCGTGCGGGGACTCGATGTCGGCTTCGATCGACATCATCCCTTCGCGACGGATCTTGGACAGCATCACGTACAGCAATGCCATCACCTCCATGTAGAGCGCCTTGGTGTACTTGGAGCCCTTGAACAGGCCCGGCAGCGACTTGACGGTCGCGTTGATCGCCTTCTTGTCGTTGCCGACCACGAAGGAGCCCACACCGGCACCGAAGATGATCAGCAACTCGGTCGGCTGGAACAGGGGACCAAGGTGTCCGCCGGCCAGCATGTAGCCGCCGAACACCGAGGCGAGAATCACGATGTAACCGATGGCGACTAGCACGGGGCAAACTCCTGAATGGGCGATCCTGCATCAATACAGGGGGAATTAACGGCACACGCCCGGTTTACTGAAGGCTTCGGGCACCGTTTTTGGTCCGGCGCGGCACATGGGAAGCACCTCGCCTGCTTTCAAGAACGGCAATAAACCGGGCGGCTTGAGCACCACCCGCCTCCCGGCGCCCCGAGGCAGGGCGGATCGAAAGAAAAAAAGGGACGGAAATCGCTTTCCGTCCCTTCGTCATGTGCGGCGGCAAAAAAAACGCCGGTCGGCCACGATACGTGCGGCGGACCGGCTACCCCCCTTCCCCTTTTGTGCTGTCTGAGCCCCTGTGCTTTCTGCTGTCCTTTTCAGGATCTGGATCGTGTTACTGTGTGCGGACTGCGGGGCTTCCCGTTCTGGCCCCGCGCCCGCTATTCCCGTCGTCCCCGGCGGTCCTGCTCAAAGCCGTTCAGGCGTCGATCGTCTTGTCCGCGACCGCATCGACCTGGCCAGCGACGCGCTTTTTCTTGCCTGCGCGTGACGGCGGCTGGCATACGCCGCACACGAAATCGTGGTGCAGGTCGTCCGCATGGGCCACGAAATGGCCGGTGCAGCGCTTGCACTTCACGGTGTGCAACATCTTCCCCTCGAAGAACTTCAGCATCATCCACGCGCGGGTGATCGACAGCACCTCGTCCTGCTCGTGGACGTGGATATGCTCCAGATACAGCTTGTAGGCCGAGATCAGGCGCCGCACACCGGTGCTGCGGCTGTTCTCGCCCAGGAAACGGTAGATGTTCAGGAAGATCGACGAATGGATGTTCGGCGACCAGGTGAGGAACCAGTCTGCCGAGAACGGCAGCATGCCCTTGGGCGGCGACTCACCACGAATTTCCTTGTACAGCTTGACCAGGCGCTCACGGCTGAGCGTGGTTTCCTGTTCCAGCAATTGCAGACGCGCACCGAGCGAAATCAATTCCGCTGCGAGGTGGATCTGCCCGACTTCGTTCATGACGCTGGTATGACGCATGGCACTGCTCCCGCTTGCTTCCTGCTACCCATCCGAACCACTGAACCGGGCGGAAAGACCCGCCCACAATCGGTTCAGTTGATCTGCTCAACCGCCTGACGCGCGAGCAGGATCGACATTTGCGATTGCTGCAGGCCCTTGTCACGGTGCGGCTGGGTCACCAGGCCCAGGATGGCGTGATCGTCGAAGCGGAAACGGCACAGCAGCATGTTGGTGCTGGCCAGCTTCACGATCTGCGCGGGCGACATCGTCAGCAGGATGTCAGCCAGTTCTTCCGAGATGCCCAGACGAAAAAGGGCGGCATCGCGATCCTTGGCCAGCATCTGCTGGGCAAGCATCAGATAAGTGAGATTCAGTTCACTGATCTCGGAAACAATGTCTTGCGTGTCCATGTTTGTCCCGTCGTGTGCAGTAAAAGTACATCCCGCATCCGATTCATAGCGGTGACGTCCGGCAGCGGCTGCGCCGCTTTCCCTCGCCGGGCTTCGCCGGGCCCCACCAATCGGATGTTCCTGACAGTCGACACCGTTACCGGCCCCTCCCGCCTACTTCTACTCACGTCGCAACAGACATGGCGAAGTTGTTTTCTGTTGGACACATTGTGGATTTCGAAACGGGGTAAGTAAAGAAGGGCGGTCCCCTACCGTGGAGGGGGGAAGGTCAACTATTTTTGTAGGCAATCATCCTACAAAAACATTAAGAAACGCGAAGAAATCAGCGTTGGACGGTGTAAACAAACGGGATAGACCGTGCGCTAAAGCGGGCGTTTGACACGGTTTTCCTGCAAGGTTTCGGCAAAGAAAGCAATTTAATTGCCTAAACTTTCGCAGAGTCGCTCGGGAAAGCGTCGCACAATCGCGACTCTGAGCATGGGATGCCGGGGAATCAATCCGTAGGACACTTCCTACCGCGTCCTACAAGACTTGTAGGACAACTCCGACGATAGAACACACAATTTGTAGGAGTCGCTCCGACAGGTCGGCGGCCACTTTGTAGGATTGCGCCTACCACTTCGTCCACCATAAAGAGACGCGTATCTCCAATAGATACGGAATTCAGTCGCGCAGCAAGGCGTATCGCTGAAAGAGGCGAATCATAAGCCACTAAATTGGGCTTGTTGCGTGTCAACGTGCAATACACATCTCATTTTTTCTCATCAATTGCCTAGCGCGCGTTAGCAAGAAAGCACATTGGCGGCGGCCGGTTTACTAGATAAAAAACCACACGCGACTTTTTTTTCACTGCACCCCTAAAGTTAGCCGCCCCGCTGCCGATAAAAGGCGTACCGAACAGCGAGATAGCCATGCAACTGACTTCCTCCTCCGCATCGACGACCGCATCCACCGGCGCCACTGGTGGAAGCGGCTCGGCAACCGAAATCGAACGGCTGCAGCGCCAGCTCAAGAACCTGCAGAAATCGCTCGCCGACCTGTCCACCCAGGGATTGCCGTCGACACAACTCAAGGAACAGCAGCAGCTGCTGAGCCAACAGATCCAGATCGTGCAGGCCCAGATTGCCCGCCTGCAGTCCCAGAAGGGGCTCGAGCAGGCCGAGAAGCGAATCGAGAACAAGCAGTCGAGCGCCACCGGCGGCAACTCGGCAACCACCAAGGCGCAGGTCACCGACAAGGTGACCGGCTCGTCCGGCACGGCCGACGTGCGGCACCAGGCACGCCAGCAGTCGAGCCATCCGGCCAGCACGAGCAGCACGAGCAGCACGAGCAGCACGAGCAGCACGAGCAGCACGAGCAGCACGAGCAGCACGAGCAGCACGACCTCGATCGAGCCCGCCGACCCGCCGCAGGTCTCGATCCTGGCCTGATCCCTCCGACGAGGGGAAGCGATCAGCGCGGCCAGGCAGCGACAATGGCCGCGCCGCACACTGGTACGCGGTTTCAAGTTTCAACATGACTTCCGCCGCGCCCCACGTCTGCCCGCCCGCTCGTCCCGCCGATCCACAACCGGCGGCGCGCCCCTCACGCAATGTCTTCGCGCGGCACTGGCGCGGCGACTACAGCCTCGTCCGTTCCTACTGGTTTCATACCGCCCTGATGCAGTTCGGCACGGTGACGCTCAGCGCGGGCATCACCCATGCGCTGGCGCACAATGCACCGGCGCGCGCCGCGTCATCGGCGCTGCTGCTGATCTATGCGTTCGGGCTGGTCCTGTGGGTGTGGGCCATCGTCGGCACCTGGCGCGCAGCGGAGCGCGAACAGGCGGAGAAGCAGCGCGCCGGACTGTCGGGCGTGTGGTGCAAGGTGGCCAAGCTGATGATCGTGCTGGGCGCGATCGGCACCGGATCGCGCGTCGTCAATGAGCTGCCGCGCCTGGGCGCGCACGTGCGCACCGCACTGGGCGAGCAGGCGGCTTCGCCGTTTGCCGTCACGCCGCAGCGCGATGGGCGCGCCGTGCTCTTCACCGGCGGCATCAACGACGGCGCCGCCGACGCCCTGGAGCAGGCGCTGCGCAAGACGCCCAGCGCCACCACCGTGGTGCTGCGCTCCGAAGGCGGCTGGCTGCGCGAGGGGACGCTGGTCGCCGAGGTGATCCGACGCCATCGCCTGCACACCTATGTGGAACGCACCTGCGCGTCGGCGTGCACCATCGCCTTCCTGGCCGGCGACGACCGCGCGGCCGCGCCCGGAGCGCGCATCGGCTTTCACCGGCCGCGCGCGATCGGCGCCGATCAGGACCAGGCACCCGGCGCCACCGACAGCGCACTCTGGAGCGCCTATGCCGCGGCCGGCCTGCCGGATGCCTTCGTGCGCCATGTCCAGGCCACGCCATTCGACGCGATCTGGTTTCCGACCGACCGGGAATTGCTGGACAACGGCGTCGTCACGCGCGCCTCGTCCGGCGGCGAATACGCGACCATGGCCACACTGCTGACCACGCGCGAAGCCCTGTCCGCCGAACTGCGCGCCGCGCCGCTCTACGCAACACTCGAACGCAAATACCCCGCCCACTTCAAGAGCCTGCTCGACAACATCTGGACCGCCCTGCAGCGCAATGCCAGCGATGCCGAGATCATCGCCCAGCTGCGCGCGCAGTCGTCCAAGCTCTACCGCGCCCTGCTCCCGACCGCGCCCGATGCGCTGCTGCTCGCCAATGCCCGTCTGACGATCGATCAGGCGGAGACCCTGCAGCGCATCAGCCCGGAGGCTTGCGTGGGCTACCTGGACGGCACCGCCGGCCCCGGCACGATCGCCGCCCGTCTGCCGGGTGCCCTGCTGACACGCGAGCAGGCCCTGTTCTCCGACCTCATGCAGGCAGCCGATCCCGAGCACGCCCCCATGGTGACCCGCGTCCAGGCCATGCCGGCGCTGCAGCTGGCGATCGCCGCGCTGCCCATGCAGGAGCAGCGCGTGCTGACCTTCCCGACACTGCGTCACACCGCGCCGGCCGCCGCGCGCTGCCGCGCCTTGATCGACTTTGCCCAGGCCATCCTGTCGCTGCCCGACGCCGATCGCGTTCTGGCTTTGCGGGGCATCTACGCGCCGACTTCTGCGCCGGATGCGTGAGCCCGCACGTCCGTGGCGAACAGTCCGGCAGTGACTACAGATCGGAATGCACCGGCGCGTCGCTGGCCGAGCCATCGCGCGTGCCGGCCTTGACGAAACACCAGATGCCTTCGCGCCGCGTCAGGCGATCGATAAAGCCGTGCTCCGACTCGTCCAGCTGGAGCGTTTGCGCGCGCTTGGGGTAGCGGCCGAGGTCGAGCAACAGCTCGAAGTCGAACACCCGGCCCATGGTCGCCCTGCGCTGCTGCCACTCGCTCAGCATCGTCTCCAGAATCTCGGGCACGCTCTTACCGGCGAAGAGGCGCATGTTCCGGCGCCCGCGCATCAGGGACATGGCATCGCTGACCGTAAGGCGGTAGCAGGTGAGCGAGCCATCGGACTGGCCAGACTGCACGTCCGTGATGATGCCGTTGACCGGGTACAGCGTGCCCTCGTCCGCCGCCAGTTGGATCGACACGGGCAGGCCGAGCAGATCGTGCTGCGGCAAATCAGGATGCTCCGACAGGCAGATCACCTGGGCCTGAAGGCCGGCGCAAAGGCCTTGGCGGATATCGGCGTACTGCGGCACCAGCGTTTGGGCGGCAGCGTTCGCGGCGTGGCCAACATCCAGGCGCATGGCGCGGCGGTTCTGGGCGAGCACGCCGAAACGCGCGCGCGGTGGTCGAGTCGGATTCATGTCAGCGTTCATCGATGCAAGAAAAAACGGCGTGACAGACAAACCGCTGTCACGCCGCTCGAGAGGCAAAACAGGATCGAATGCGAAAATCGGGGAATGACCGCCAGGAAATATTCAACATATCGGCACCAACGGCACAAAACCTGCATGACACCACGCACGGAAAACGCACCGGCCGCAATATCGCCAAACCGCCCGGGAACGTTTCCGTGATTTCCTCTCCAACCGCTTTTGCAGCCTGACGAACATGCCTCACGACAATGCCTCCCTGCCGCTTGCCGGCATCCGCGTGCTCGAATTCACCCACCTGGTCATGGGGCCGACGTGCGGCATGATCCTGGCCGACCTCGGCGCCGAGGTCATCAAGATCGAGCCGCCCGGCGGCGACAAGACGCGCAGCCTGCCCGGACCGGGCATCGGCCTGTTCCGGGCCTTCAACCGCAACAAGAAAAGCGTGGTGCTCGACATCACCACCGATGCGGGCCGCGCCGCCGCCCGCGAACTGGCCGGCCAGTGCGACGTGGTGCTGGAGAACTTCCGCCCCGGGCTGATGGAGCAGTTCGGGCTGGACTATGCCGCGCTGTCGGCGGACTACCCGCACCTGATCTACGTGTCGCACAAGGGCTTCCTGCCGGGGCCGTACGAGAACCGCCTGGCGCTGGACGAAGTCGTGCAGATGATGGGCGGGCTGTCTTACATGACCGGTCCGGCCGGGCGTCCGCTGCGTGCCGGCACGTCGGTCAACGACATCATGGGCGGCATGTTCGGCGCGATCGGGGTGCTGGCGGCGCTGCGCGAGCGTGACCGTACCGGCCGCGGGCAGGAAATCCAGAGCGCGCTGTTCGAGAACTGCGTGTTCCTGGCCTCGCAGCACATGCAGCAGTACGCCATGACCGGCGAGCCGCCGCCGCCCATGCCCGCGCGCGCCCTGGCCTGGAGCGTGTATGACGTCTTCACGCTGGCCGGCGGCGAGCAGCTGTTCATTGGGGCGGTGAGCGACAAGCAGTTCGCCACGCTGTGCAACGTGCTCGGCCATCCGGCGCTGCTCGACAACCCGCAGTACACCACCAATGCGCTGCGCGTGGCGGCGCGGCCGCAGCTGCTGCAGGCCTTGGGCGACATCCTCGCGCACCACGACGCGACAACGCTGGCCCCCCGGCTGGAAGCCGCCGGCATTCCCTACGCGCCGATCGTGCGCCCGGACCAGTTGCTCGACGACCCACATCTGAAGGCCAGCGGCGGGCTGGCGCCGATGCAGATGGACGATGGCTCCACCGGGCCGGCCGTGCTGCTGCCGCTGTTGATGGGCGGCCGGCGGCCGGGCGTGCGCGGCCCGCTGCCCAAGCCGGGCGAGCATACCGAGGAGGTGCTTGCCGCCCTCCGCGCGCGCACCGCCTGAGGCGGGCACGGCAGCAGAGGTGGAGCGGCCCGGGGCGCCCCGCTCCACATCCAGGCACCGGGCCTTGCCTCACCCCGGCTCGGCCCTTGGCCGCCTGGCCGGCTAAAATGGCAGGCGTCCTACAGCAACCGAAACACATTCCCCATGACCAAGACGTCCCCTCAGTCCGTCAGCATTGCGCCGGCCCACAACAAGGCCAGCCTGACCAAAGGACAGAAGGCATTCAACAACCTGATCAAGCAGATCGACAAGCGGCGTCATCGCCTGCGGGCATGGGAGCGCGTCATGCCCGCCTTCCAGAAGCAATACGTCGACGAGCTCTTGCCGCTTGAACGCGCCTGGAACGCGCTGCAAGCCAAGATGGCGTGTCGGCTCGATGAGGCCTGGGATCAGAAAGGCCTGACCAAGACCGAGCGGCGCATGATCTCCGAGCTGATCATCGACCTGGCCGGTGCTCTGATCGACGGCAACGGCGACGCTCAGTTGAAAACCATTTACAACCGGCACAGCGAATCCGACTATGACAGCGAAGCGGCAACCGAACTCGAAGAGATGAAGTCGGCGCTGGAGACGATGCTCGGCGTTGAACTCGGTGACGACCTCGACATGCGTTCGCCGGATGAAGTTCTGCAGCGAGCGCATGCCAGAATCAAAGAACAACAGGCGCAACAGGCCACTGAAGACCAGGCACGGGAAGCGCGACGCGCCAAACGGAAGCCGTCGGCAAAGCAGCTTGCCGCACAGGCAAGGCAGGAAGCGGAGCAAACACAGATGGGCCTGTCCATCCGCGAGGTCTATCGCAAACTCGCCAGCGCCCTGCATCCGGACCGCGAGCCGGACCCGGCCGAACGCGCTCGCAAGACCGCACTGATGCAGCGCGTCAACCAGGCGTACGGCAAGAACGATCTGCTGAAGCTGCTGGAGCTGCAACTGGAACTCGAACACATCGACCAGAACGCCATCGACAACATCGGCGAAGACCGGCTGAAGCACTACAGCAAGATCCTCAAGGAGCAGCTCGGCGGACTGGATCAGGAAGTTCTGCACGTGGAAACCGGCTTCAGGCATGCCTATGGCATTGCGCCATTCGCCGACGTGTCTCCCGATACAGCCTTGCGCGATCTTGCGCACGAGATCACCGAACTTCAGCGCGGCATCCATGATCTGGAAGAGGACCTGCTCGTGTTCGCCGATCTCAAGACGTTCAAAGGCTGGTTGAAGGCATTGAAACGCCAGCAGGCAGCCATGCCTTTCGACGGGATGCCGTTCTGAAGCACCGGTGCTCGAGGTCGCGGGCGGGCACCACCTCGAAGCGAGGCATCATGACCGCGTTGCCTCCCGGCGGCATCCGCGCACCGATGCGGATCGCCGGCGCCCGGGCCGCTGAAGTGCCGGCGCAGCCCCACGGGCACGAGGGCACCCGGTTGGATTGAGCATTGTTGAGCATCGGAAGCCAACCGGGTCCGGGCGTCGAAACCCTGTCCGCTTGCCGCCGCAGCAGGCCATCACGGACGGCATCGAACCCGGTCCGATCCGGCACCAAGGCGCGCCGGGCAACGCCTCCGCGACCACGCGATCGCGGCCAACGCGCCTGCCGGCCACGCCGCCGTCCACCCTGAAAACCGCCCGCCCCCATCCGGCAGGGGCACAGCTCTCACGAAGTCCCGTCGCTATAATCGGCCAGCACTGCGGGGCGCGCTATTCCCGCCGCAGCGCGGCCCTGTCTCCGATTCGATCCGACGCTGTTCCGCAGACGTCATGCACCCCTCCCGGAGTCTCATGTTCCGTGTCAGGCTTTCGCTCGCATTCGCCCTGATGGTGGCGCTCGTCTGCGTCCAGGCCGGCTTCGTCTATTGGGGCGCCAATCGCGTCAACGATTACGCGACGCACAGCCGGCTCGCCAGCGACATCCTCTCCGAGCTGCTCGAGCTCTCGGCCAACAAGCAGCGCCTGCGGGTATGGGCCTCCCAGCGCCTGATGAACGCCGATGCCTCGCCCGAGGTGCGCGACCGCCTGCTGGCCAGCATGCAGGCCAGCGCCGCCACGCTGCGCTACCTGGCCCGGCGCGACATCGACCTGTGGGGCGAGATCTCCGCGCGCGACGGCATTCCCATCCCGCCCGAAGTCAATCAGCTCACCACCACGACCGACCTCCTCGGCGACAACATCGGCGCGGTCCAGGCGCGACTGGTGGCGCTGGTGCCGCTGCAGCGCGATGCCGATTTCGCCGGCGTCTGGCATGAACTGAACGAAGTGTTCGACATGGCGCGCGGCCGCGACCTGCGCGAACTGATCAACGGCGCCATCGAGCGCCAGCGGCGGGCGGTGCCGATCGCCCGCGCGGCCACCGAGGGCGGTCTGGACCGCGTGCGCACGCAGGCGCTCAGCATGGTGGTCCTGGTGCTGCTGGCCGCCGTGACGCTGGCCCTGCACCTGAACCGCCGCCTGCAGCGGCCGCTCGACCGCCTGCTCGAAGGCGCCCGGGCGCTGCGCGCCGGCGCGCTCGACCACCGGGTGCCGATCGGGTCGGGCGATGAATTCGACCGCGTGGCCGAGGGCTTCAACGCCATGGCCGCCGAACTCCAGCAGCACCGCAACGATGCCGACGCCGCCCGCCGTCGCCTGGAAGACGCGGTCCAGGCGCGCACCGGTGAACTGCGCACCGCGCACGACGCGCTGCAGCGCATCGACCAGCGCCGCCGCCAGCTGTTCGCCGACCTTGGCCACGAACTGCGCACGCCGACCACCGCCATCCGTGGCGAAGCCGAGATCGCGCTGCGCGGCGGCGACAAGCCCGCGCACGAATACCGCATGGCGCTAGAGCGCATCGTCGGCGGCGCCAAGCAGCTGACCGGGCGGATCAACGATCTGCTGCTCATCGCCAAGGCCGAGGCCGACCAGCTCGCCATGCGGCCGCAACTGATCGACCTGCCCTCCGTACTGCACGACGCCGCGGACCTCGCCGATGCGCTGGGCGCCGAGCACGACGTGAAGATCCAGCTCGACCTGCCGCAAGACGCCGACGCACTGACCCTGCCGGCCGACCCCGACCGCCTGCGCCAGGCCATCGTGATCGTGCTGGACAATGCCGTCCGCTATTCGCCGCGCGGCGGCACGGTGCAGCTGTGCTGCCGCATCCAGCCCGACACGGTGCGCATCGAAGTCCAGGACCACGGCATCGGCATCGATGCCGACGAGCTGCCGATGGTCTTCGAGCGCTTCGTCCGCGGCCGACGCGCGCGCGCGCATCGCGCTGACGGCACCGGGATCGGCCTGTCGATCGCGCAGACCATCGTGCAGGCCCATCGCGGCCACATCACCTTGCAGAGCGCGCCCCAGCAAGGCACCCGCGTCTGCATCGAACTGCCGCGCCGCCACGCCGCCGGCGCGGACGATGCCCCCACACTGTCATGAACATTCTCGTCATTGAAGACGACGCCCGCGTCTCGGATTTCCTCTCGCGCGGCCTGCGGGCCGAAGGCTATCGCGTGCTGCTCGCGCGCACCGGGCCCGAAGGCCTGCAGCTGGCCCGCGGCGGCGAGCCCGCGCTGCTGCTGCTCGACCTGATGCTGCCCGGCATGAGCGGCCTGGAGCTGTGCCAGACCCTGCGCGCGGAGCGCAACCACGTGCCGATCCTGATACTCACCTCGCTGACCGACATCGACGATCGGGTCACCGGCCTGCGGCTGGGCGCGGACGACTACATGACCAAGCCCTTCGCGTTCGAAGAGCTGCTCGCGCGCATCGAGGCGCTGCTGCGTCGCGGGCGCGAGCAGCGGCCGAAGGTCAACGTATTGCAGGTGGCGGACCTGGTGCTCGACCGCGAGCGCATGCAGGTCACCCGCGCCGGCAAGCCCATCGCGCTCACCGCCAAAGAGCTGGCCTTCCTGGAGCTGCTGATGAGCGCGCCCGGCCGCATCTACAGCCGCGAGCGCATCCTGTCGAACGTCTGGGGCGCCAACGAGGATCCGCTGACCAACATCGTCGACGTCTACGTGCGCCGCCTGCGCAGCAAGATCGACGAGGGCCAGCCGGTGCCCCTGCTCAAGACCGTGCGCGGGCTCGGCTATCGGCTCGACAGCGAGCCCTGAGCCGCGCTGCGCCGAAGCGCAGCGGCCGCGTGCCATTCATCTAATGTTCATCTAAGCCTGCGTTCGCCGTTCATGTTGGTCTTCAACAATAAACCTGTGCCGCTTCTGCGGTACGGCACCGACAAGGTGCCCTGACAAACAGAACGAGAGGAAACTTCGATGAAACACGCTGGTGTCGTATCCCTGATGGCTGCCGCCGCAACGGTTCTCCTGCTGTCGAGCCCGGCCAGCGCGCAAACGGCCGCGGCCGCATCGTGCACACCGACCACCGACCAGCAGATTGCTGCCCTGTTCGATCGCTGGAACGATACGCTGCGCACGGGCGACCCGGACAAGGTCACGGCCAACTACGCAACGGACGGCGTGCTGCTGCCGACCGTCTCGAATACGCCGCGCACGACCCCCGTCGCCATCCGGGACTATTTCGTCAAGTTCCTGAAGGGCAAGCCGCAAGGCACGATCGATAGCCGCGTCATCAAGATCGGCTGCAACATCGCGCAGGACATCGGTACCTACACGTTCAAGTACGCCGATGGCAAGGCCGTGCACGCGCGCTATACGTATGTGTACGAGTGGCAGAACGGCCAGTGGCTGATCGCCCACCATCACTCGTCGGCCATGCCGGAGCGTGATTGACTGCGGCGGTATCCGGATCGGCTGCAGCACCGCCCGGGACGCCGGCCGCTGCGGGTCCGGGTGATGGGGCGGCAAGACTGCCGCCGCCCGGGGCGCCTGCTGGTCTGAACGGCAGAACAACGGAACGGCGGAACCGCACGCAGCGGATCGCATCGCCCGTCACCGCTCGCCGGCTCCGCCATGAGCGATGACGCGCAGGTCGAGCGGAAGCCCTGCCCATCCCGAGCGGCCTGCCCATCGCAGGCCGCTCGGCTTTTCTCCCTGCCCCGCGCAAACCCGCGCGGGCCATGACGGCGGCGGCGCACCGCGCCCCTATCCGCACCATTAAGAAATTCAATTTTTTCGCGCGCCGGAGTTGCGTTTAGCATCGGTCCCGCCATCGATCGATGGCATGCCGCAGGAGACCGCCATGCATCGCCCCAGCAGGAAGCCATCGACGTTGCCATTGCACGCCGGCGCCGCAGCGCCCGGCGTGCGCCGCTGGCGGGGCGGCCTGGCGGCGCGCTTCGCCGCAAGCGCCATCGACACCGCGCGCAGGCTCGCCTTGCGGCTGACCGACTGGCTGCACGGCAGCGTGACACTGCCCATGCAGCCGCAGCCGGTGCCAGTCCGGGCCAGCATGCGCCGCCGCTAGTCGCCGCCATGACGACGCCCACCACTGAGGCCATCGGGGATACCCCGCTCGTGAGCACCAGCGAACGCCCGGCACCGCTGCCGACATCGCGCCGCGATGACAGCGCGCTGCGCTATCTCGAACAGCTGCTGGCCCAGGCCGACGTGCGCATCGGCGGCACGCGCGCGTGGGACATCCAGCTGCACGATCCGGGCGTGCCGGCCCGCGTGCTCGCACTCGGCAGCCTCGGGCTCGGTGAAGCCTACATGGACGGCCATTGGGATTGCCCCCACCTCGACCAGCTGTTCGACCGACTGCTGCGCGCGCGGCTGGACCGCACGGTGCGCGGCATGTCGGTCGTGCTGCATCATCTGCGGGCGCGGCTGTTCAACCGGCAGACGGTGCGGCGCGCGTGGCAGGTCGGACACACGCACTACGACCTGGGCAACGACTTCTACGCCGCGATGCTCGATGCGCGCATGACCTACACCTGCGGCTTCTGGGAAGGCTGCGGCACCCTGGACGAAGCGCAGACGCACAAGCTGGACCTGGTCTGCCGCAAGCTCGGGCTCCAGCCGGGCATGCGCGTGCTGGACATCGGCTGCGGATGGGGCAGCTTCATGCGGTTCGCGGCCCAGCGCTACGGCGTGCAGTGCACCGGCGTCACCATCTCGGCGGAGCAGGCCGGCTTCGTGCGCGCACAGTGCGCCGGCCTGCCGATCGAGACCCGGCTGGCGGACTACCGCGACCTCGACGGCCGCTTCGACCGCATCGTGAGCCTCGGCATGTTCGAGCACGTGGGCCGCAAAAACCACGCGGCCTACATGCGCGTGGCCGAGCGCTGCCTGGCCGACGATGGCCTGTTCCTGCTGCACACCATCGGGCGCAACGAGAGCGGGCACGGCACCGATCCGTGGATCGACCGCTACATCTTCCCCAACGGCGAGCTGCCCACCCTCGCCGACATCGGGCTCGCCTGCGAAGACCGCTTCGTGGTCGAAGACCTGCACAACTTCGGCGCCGACTACGACCGCACGCTGATGGCCTGGCACGCGAACTTCGAGGCCGCGTGGCCGGCCTTCTCCCGCACGCTGGGGCCGCGCTTCCACCGCATGTGGCGGTATTACCTGCTGTCGTGCGCCGGCGCGTTCCGCGCGCGCGAGCTGCAGCTGTGGCAGTGGGTGCTGTCCAAGCCGGGGCACTCCGGCGTGTACCGGCGCGTGTCCACGGCGCAGTAAGGCCGGCGGTGGCCGCACCCGCCCGCATCCGGCGCGGGGGGTGCGGCCGCCACGTCAGCGGATCACCTGCCCCCGCACATTCACGATCGTCATTTCGACAAAGCTCGAGCCGAGATGATTGGTCGGCGAGAAATCGAGCACGAAGCCGCCCATGTCGTAGTGGTGCAGCGTTTCGACGGCGCGGATGAACTTGTCGCGCGTGAGGTCGCGGCCCGCCCTTCTGAGCCCTTCGACGAACGCGCGCGCGGCGATGTAGCCCTCCAGGCTGCAGTAGTCGAACTCGGTGATGCCGTTGGCCTTGAGCAGCTTCTGATACTCGCGCACGATCGGCATCGACACGCTGCGCGGGTAAGGCATGACCTGCGAGATCACGACGCCGCTGCCGGTGGTGCCCAGCTCCTTGGTCTGCATCTTGGAGCCGACCAGCGACAGGTTGTAGAACTGGCCGGCATAGCCCTGCACGTGTGCCTCGCTCACCAGCGCCGCCACCGTCTGATAGCCGCACACCACGACGATGACCTCCGGCTTGTGGGCCAGCACGTTGCCGAGCGCCGCCCTGACATCGGTGGTGTAGCGTGCCACGCCGGCCTGGCCGACGAGCGCCAGGCTGGCGTTGGGCGGGAGCGCCAGCGCATGCTGCAGGCCGTCCAGCCCGGCCCGGCCGTAGGCGTCGTCGTTGTAGATCACGCCGATGCGCTTGCGGCCCATGATCCGGATCTGCTGCACGATCGCCGCGGTTTCGTCGTTGAACCCGGCGCGCACGTGGAAGACGTTGCGGGCAAACGGCTCGCGCAAGGACTGCGCGCCGGCGTACGGCGCGAAGAACGGCACGCCCGCCGGATTGGCAATCTTGAGCGCCGCCAGGCTGCTCTGCGTGCCGACATAGCCGAACAGCGCGAACACCTTGGCGTCGTCGACGAGCGCACGGGTGTTGCGAGCCGTCGCGCCGGCATCGAACCCGTCGTCCAGGGCTCGGAAATCGATCTTGCGGCCGTTGATGCCGCCGCCTGCGTTGACGGCGTTGAAATAGAGCCGGGCCCCGAGGTTCAGCTGCTGGCCCAGCTGTGCCGCCGCGCCGCTCAACGGCGCCGACTGGCCGATGACGATGCTGTCGGCCGTGACACCGGTCTGCGCCTGCGCGCAAAACGCCGTCATGACCAGTGCCACCGCGGCCAGCGTCGCCAGCCAGCGCCCCAACAACCGGTTTTGTGCCATCTTTCCACCCTCCCCAGAGACCGCCGCGCAGACGCGCCCGTCTCGAGCGACGCGCGCTCGACGGAGCCGGACCTGCGTTCGAATAGGCGATGCGCCGGAAGACCGTGCCGGCCTGCGTTGCAGGAAGCGGTCGCGGCGCGTGATGCCGCCGCATGGCGCCGGACGGCACCGTTCGTGGTGCCGGCAGCGCTCGCCGACAACGTCTCCAGGCACGCCGATACATCGCGCACGGCATGCCTCGCGCCGGCATGCGCACACGCTGCACTCGGGCATCCCGGACCGGGCACATCGCGCCCAGGCAGGCCGGTGTCGCGGCATCGGCGCCGCGCTGTCTCAAGCGCGCACAGACGGCCGCAACCCGGGTGCCTCACGGAAATTGTAGGCAGCGCGTTGCATGGAGGTTTTCAACTTTGCTCAGCGCCGACGGCCCTGTGGCGAGGGCGTCATTCCACCTGCGCGATCCGCAGCAGATTGGTCGACCCCGGCGTGCCGAACGGCAGGCCGGCCGCGATGACGAGGGTCTGCCCCGCTTGCGCGAACCGCCGCTGCACAGCGGTCTGCCGCGCCACTTCGGTCATCGCCTCGACGTCGAGCACGCCGTCGCAGATCACCGGATGGACGCCCCACACCAGCGCCAGCCGGCGCGCGGTTTCCGGGCGCGGCGTCATGCCCAGGATGGCGGCGCGGGGCCGCTCGCGCGCCATGCGCAGCGCCGAAGCACCCGAGCTCGTGTAGGCCACCATGGCCGCCACGTCCAGCAGGCCGGCCACCGAGTGCGCGGCGCAGCCGATCGCATCCGGCGTATTGGCGCCGGGCGGCGTGTGCGAGGCGTCGATGGCGGCGCGGTAGTGCGGATCGGCTTCGGTCTGCGCAATGATCCGCCGCATCATGGCGACCGCTTCGATCGGGAACTGGCCCGACGCGGTCTCGGCGGACAGCATGACCGCATCGGCGCCATCGTAGACGGCGGTGGCCACATCCGAGGCCTCGGCGCGGGTGGGCACCGGCGCGCCGATCATCGACTCCAGCATCTGCGTGGCCACGATGACCGGCTTGCCCAGCCGGCGGCAGGCCCGCACGATGCGCTTCTGGATGGCGGGCACCTGCTCGGCCGGCAGCTCGACGCCGAGGTCGCCCCGCGCCACCATCACCGCGTCCGTCTCGGCCAGGATGGCGTCCAGGCTGTCGATGGCGGCGGGCTTTTCGAGCTTGGCGACAATGCCCGCGCGGCCGTGCACGAGCTGCCGGATCTCGGCGATGTCCGCGGCGCGCTGCACGAACGACAGCGCGATCCAGTCGACACCGAGCGCCAGGCCGAAGGCCAGGTCGGCGCGGTCCTTCTCGGTCAGCGCCGACAGCGGCAGCACCACGCCTGGCACGTTGACGCCCTTGCGATCGGACAGCATGCCGCCGTTGACGACGCGCGTCTCGGCGTGGTCCGGGCCGCAGGCCACGACTTCGAGCCGCAGCTTGCCGTCGTCCAGCAGCAGCGCCACGCCGGGCCGGATGGCCGCGAAGATTTCCGGATGCGGCAGCGCGACGCGCGTCGCGTCGCCGGGCCGGCCGGTCTCCAGGTCGAGCCGGAACGGCGCGCCGTCGTCCAGCCGCACCCGGCCCTCGGCGAAGGTGCCCACGCGCAGCTTGGGGCCTTGCAGATCCAGCAGCACGCCCAAGGGCCGGCCGAGCACGGCCTCTACCGCGCGAATCCGTTCGAACCGCTGCTGATGATCGGCATGTGCGCCGTGGCTGAAATTCAGGCGGAAGACATCCGCGCCCGCACGCGCGAGCGCTTCGATCACCGCGTGGTCGTCGCTGGCCGGACCCAGCGTGGCGACGATCTTGGCATGGCTGGAACGTTGCATGGCTCAACCTCCGTTGGCATGGCCATCGATGACGATGGCGCGAAAATCGTTGACGTTGGTCAGCGTCGGACCGGTGATGACCGCGTCGCCCAGGGCCTGGAAGAAGCCGTGGCCGTCGTTGTTGTCGAGGCACGCGCGCGGGTGAAGGCCGAGTGCCCGCGCCCGGGCAATCGTGTCGGGCGCGATGCAGGCGCCGGCGATCTCTTCGACGCCGTCCACACCATCGGTGTCGCCCGCGATGGCGTGCACGCCGGGCAGCCCGTCGAGCGCCACCGCCAGCGACAGCAGGAACTCGACGTTGCGGCCGCCCCGGCCGTTGCCCCTGAGCGTGACGGTGGTCTCGCCGCCCGACAGCAGCACGCACGGCGCCGCGAACGGCTGGCCGCGCCGCGCCACCTGCCTGGCCATGCCGGCCATGACGAGGCCGAGATCGCGCGCCTCCCCCTCCAGGCTGTCGCCGAGAATGTGGGGCGTGTAGCCGGCGGCCCGTGCCACCTGTGCCGCCGCTTCGAGCGCGATCTGCGGTGCCGTGATCAGGCGCACCGTGCTCGCCCGCAGGCGCGCATCGCCCGGCTTGATGCTCTCGGCCGCGTCGCTGCGCAAGTGCGCCAGCACGCCGGGCGGCACGGCCACGCGATAGCGCGCGAGCACGGCCAGCGCATCGTCGCGCGTGGTCGGGTCGGCCACGGTGGGGCCGGAGGCGATGTCGATCGGATGATCGCCGGGCACATCGGAGATCAGCAGCGTCACGACGCGCGCCGGATGGCAGGCCGCCGCCAGCCGCCCGCCCTTGACCGCCGACAGATGGCGCCGCACGCAGTTCATCTCCGCGATGGTGGCGCCGCACTGCAGCAGCGCGGCATTGACGGCCTGCTTGTCGGCCAGGGTAAGGCCCTCGCCCGGCGCCACCAGCAGCGACGATCCGCCGCCGGAGATCAGGGCGATCACAAGGTCGTCTTCGGTCAGGCCGGACACCAGCCGGCGCATGCGCGCCGTGGCATGCAGGCCGGCCGCATCGGGCACGGGGTGTGCGGCCTCCACGATCTCCACGCGCTCGCAGGGCACGGCGTAGCCATAGCGTGTGATGACGAGCCCTTCGAGCGGCCCCGGCCAGTGCGCCTCCAGCGCCTGCGCCATGGCAGCCGAGGCCTTGCCCGCGCCAATAACGATGGTGCGGCCCCTGGGCGGCGCCGGCAGGTGGGGCGCCAGGCATCGCGCGGGCTGCGCGCTGGCCACGGCGGCGTCGAACATGGCGCGCAGCAGCAGCCGGTGGTCGGCTTGAGGCATGGGTTTCATAAGCTCGCTCGGCAGACGGACAGGAACGGGCCGCGGCGTGCGGCGCACCGGTTGGCGATACGGCCCGATGCCAGTCTATGAACGGGTGCGCGGGATGCCTATTGGCAAATCGTCAAGGCAGCGTGGACGCCCAGGAATACCGCGCTGCGACAAGGCCCGGCTGCACACCGCCACCATGCTCGCGAGGGGAAACCCTGAAGCAGGGCAAGCGCCGTCAGGCCGCCCCGGTCTCAGCCGGCCAGACCATGGGAATGGTCGCCAGCAGCGCCTGCACCACCGCGTCGTCCGCGCCGGCGCGCCGATGCAGCAGGCACAGCGGGCAAGGCAGGCGCGCCCCGCTCCAGACGACCGCCTGCCCGCCCTGCGCCATGCCGGTGGCGAGACGCTCGCGCATCAGGCCCAGCGCCACGCCGGACTGCACGAGGTCGATCATGGAGGCTTCCTGGTCGGCCTCGACCACGGTGGTGTACGACAGCCCCCGCTCAGCGAACATCTGCGCCACCAGCCCGTGCTGCGAGCTGCCGGCGGGCGTGGCGAGCCACGGCATGGCGGCGAGGTCGGCCCAGGTCGCCTGGCGCAGCCGGGCCTCCCACGCGGCCGGCGCGACCACCACGTAGTGCTCGACGGTCAGCGGATACGCGGCGATCTCCGGGTCCCGCACCGTGCCGAGGTAGAAGCAGGCGTCCACCTGGCCATCCTTGAGCATCTGCAGCACACTGCCGGAAATGCCGTGGACCAGCGACACGTCCACGTGCGGATAGAACCGCAGCAGCGCCGCCAGCAGCGCCCCCAGGCGCAGCGACTCCGGATCAACGATGGTGCCCAGCCGCAGCACCCCCGACACATGCTCGCGCAACGATGCCGCCAGCGCGCCCATCTCCTGGGCGGACTCCACGATGCGCCCCGCGATGGCCAGCAGCCGGCGGCCGGCCGCGGTGGCAATCATCCCGCTCGGGGTCCGGTCGAACAGCAGCACGCCCAGCTCGTCTTCCAGGCTCTTGATCTGCTTGGAGACCGCGGACTGCGTCAGGTGCAGCTGTTCGCCGGCTCGCCCGAGTTGACCGGTGCGCGCGACGGCGAGGGCGGCTTTGAGTTGATAGAGTTCCATGGGCGGGAAGGCGGGATCGGCACGGTAGTTTGGCAGAATCCGGCGGCCTTGCCTGCGTCGGCGCGGCGTGCCTGCCGGGCGTCCACAGGCAGCCGCATGCACGGGCTCACGCCGCGAGATGGACGCCACGGCATCACGCCGCCGGACGGGGCCGCGCGTTCACGCGGCCGGCACTGCCACGGTCGGGACGATCGCCTGCTGTCGCGCCCGCGGCCGGAGGAGGTCTTTCGGCTGCACCCCGAAGGCTTGCCGGATAAGAAGGAAAGTGCCGTATTCACGGGTCAGCCCCTTGAATCGGCAAGATACTCCCAGCGACCAGTTGAGCGACGCCACTGCGATGCACGAGGTGCACAGTGGCACGGCTCGCTCTTCCCCTTTATTGCTGCTGCTCCACGGTACTGGCCCTCGCTACGGCAATAGCAGCATCAACAACGTCATCAATCGCATCCGGCGTTGCTCTACCAGCCGGCTGTGTCCATGTTCGAGACTCCACCAGGTTGGGCAGCGCAGCTACTGCGCCAATGGGCTCGATCCCCATCGCCGTCAGCCGCTCGACCAACTCCTCGAAGACCTCCTCTTTGCGTAAGCACCAGGTCGAGGCAAAGCACCGCCAGAACGTCCAGCCCGCGCGCTCCAGAATACGCTGACGGTTCATGTCGCTCTGCCAACGGTCTGGCCCGTGGTACGCGTCTCCATCGCATTCCACCGCGAGGCGCGCATCATTGGCGCCTTCCACCACCATATCCAGCCTGTACGCTCCACTCTTCACCTGAGGGATGACGCGGTAGCCGCGCTGCACGAGCATCGTGAATACCTCGCGCTCGAATCCGGATTCACACAGCTTGATAAGGCCATCCTGGTCATCCACGCCTTGGGTGACTTTTGGCTTGCTGAAGTGTTCGAGCAAAGTCATCCGAATGTCCTTGTCCGAGAGTTGCTCCGCGGTCACGGAGCGAACCAGATACATGCGGTCGCGCGCGCGGCTGGCCGCCACGTTGAAGCGCTGGTCGGGTCCATTGCCCGAGAGGGGGTGGCAGCGCTCAGGGTCGGCCACCATGGACAGGAACATGATGTCACGCTCGCTTCCCTGGAAGGTGCGCGCATCCCCGCAATCAAATTCGCGGCGCAGTAGTTCGGAGGCGGAACACCGCTCGCGCACCAACGTGTCGATGTACTTGGCCTGCTCCAATCCCAAAAGCGACACCACACCAATCGTGCGTCCGGCGTATCGGTCGTCCTCCAGGATGGCACTGATTTCCGCGACGATGGCCTCCGCCTCCAGCCGATTGCAGTCGTGCCTGTCCCGCATGCCACCCGGCACATGGATGTCGATGAGCGGCGGGTCGAGGCGTTGAGACGCCAGCGGGATGCGCAACGGCTGGATGGCGCCCTTATAGAACTGGTTGGAGTACGCGATGATGGGCGGCACGCAGCGGAAATGCTCGCGCAACATGACCTGGTCGGCGGCAAACACCCGTGCAGCCAGGTCGTAAAGCGATTTTTCCGGCGTCATATCCTGACCATGCGGCTGGTCTCTCAGGAAGCGCGTACGCAATTCGTCAATCTCGACGCTGGAGACGAAACCGCCATCCGGTGAGACCTGCTTATCGTCGCCCACCACCAAAATCTTCTTCGCACGCACGATGGCAGGCAGCGCGCAAAGGTCAGACTGGGAGGCTTCGTCGACGATCACCAAATCGAAGGCACCGATGTCCGCGGGCATCGACTCCGAAATCTTGGCGTGGCTCATAATCCAGCATGGCACGGCGCCCGCGGCATCGACCATCGACTGCTGAGCGTCTCTCCGGTAGCGCACGGCATTCGGCCCCGTCCCCTTACCGATGCGCCGGATGGCCGTCGCATAGCCGGCCAGCGCTTGCAGGACCTTTGGGCTGGCATTGTTCTTTGTCGCAAGCCAGGCAGCCTTGCCAACGACGTCCTTATACATCTGCGACAGCGCGGCTTCGAGGTCGGTGCGTCGAGCGTTCAGCTCCACCAGCTCTTTGCGCGCTTCAATCTGTTCGAGGTGGGAGCGTATACGGGCCCAGTTCCAGGCCGCTCTCCAGGTGGCAGGGAAAGCCGAATCATCGGCCCCATTGGCCACTGGCACGTATGACACCCTCCGAGCAATGTTCGCGCCGCCAGCTGCATGGAGACGCGCAGCAAACGCCTTCACCCGGCCGATGACGGGTGCGAGTCCGCACGCTCGGCGCAGTTCCACCATGAGTTCGGTGTAATCGGCAGCGACCCGGGCACTTTCCTTTTCCGGATTGCCAAGCGACTGGTCGATGAAGTCCTGCAACTTCTGCGTGACGGGCCCGCTTTTGCCGGCCAGCCGCTCTTGCAGCTGACTGAGCGCGATGGCGGCATCCGCCAGTGCTGCGCGCGTCAGGTGCTGCATGAGGTGACCACGCACCACTTCATAGTCCTCATGGCTGCCGCAAGCCAGATTCGCAGGCGCACGGGCAAACACGGCCTCGCCGGCGCGGTGCAGCAATGCGTCGAACTTGGTCGCCATGTTGTGTGCTTTCTTGGCTGCAACGGTGACCAGTTCGAGCACTCTCAGCTGAGCGACTCCGCCCAGCAGGCTTGGAAGCTCGAGAACTTCCGCAACAGGATTCCAGCGGCTGGAGAACGACAGGACTTGATCATGCAGCTTCAGGTAGGACTGGACATGCCGCCAGTCGTCGCTTGAGGCCGGTGCCAGGCCCTTGACCTTGACTTTGGCGACATGGTCCTTCGCCTCACCGGCGCCCAGTGCCATGAAACCGAACGGCTTGCCGGTTGCCGCAGCGCGCCCGATGGCTTCGACTGTCTTGGGATGGGCCAGCGCTTCCGAGGGGAAATCCACAGGCCGCTTCAGAAAGGCTGAACGCGCTTCCACGAGACGAGTCGCATCATCGAAGAGCGCCACCAGCGCACCGATTTCAGTGGCATACGACGGTTGCGCGCACTTGCGGCGAAGCGCTGCTGGCCAATCGCCCTCCACGTCCGCCAACGCTTTAAGCGCGGCCTGTGCGTCTCCAAGCTGGGTGAGCAATGTACGCGCGGACTGCAATACCTCGGGAGTCAGTGCGCGCAGCGGTGGAATTTGGCCCGATTGAGTCGCCTCATCGAGCGACTTCAGCTTGCACAACAGCGTGTGCAACTGTGCAACATCGGCTGGCTGAGGCAATGCATCCGGGCTGGGGAGCTCCGCAGCCAAGTAGGCGAGGTCCTCGCCCAAATGCCGCCGGTCTTCACGCAGACGGGCGCCCTCCTCAGTGGATAGAGGCGGTGCGTGCTTCGCGTCCAGCGACAATGCGTCGTCGAACCAGGCATATTGAGGCGCCCCCTTGACGGCGAGTTCGGCCAACTCTTCCGCCCTGTAGCTCGCTCCATCGACAGGGGTCTCGGCCAATTGCTGCATGGCGATTTCATCGACACGGCGGTCAATATTCACCAGCTCATGGTGTGTGCGGTCGATTGCCCGGTGAATGCGGTGGATTTCGTCGCGCGTCGCTTCAGGATTGAGCTGAGACACCTGATGCTGGATGGCCTCGATAGAGGCCTGGAACTGGCGGATACCATCTCGGTCTCCTGCCAAGAGGGCGACTGTCAGCGGCTGGACTTCCTTGGGAATCTTCCCTTGCAACACTTCCAGGGCAGGCTCACCCTTGGACGTCACCAACACTCGCTTGCCCGTAGCCAGGTAGTGGCAGATGATGTTCGCGATGGTGTGGGTCTTGCCCGTGCCCGGCGGGCCTTGCACCGTCACGCCGGCAGCGCGTTCCAGGCGCTGCACGATGGTGACCTGCTCCTGGTTGTACGGCAGCGGGAAGTACAGTTCCTTGGTTTCACCGCCCCCGGTACCGCCACTGGCACCACGACTAGATAAGCCGCGGAAGTTCACTGCATGGTATTCAAGGGGCGTATCCGATGGCGGCGTCACCAGCGCCAGCGGGCCATCGGGGATCTCGCAGCCCGCTTCCAGCTGGCCTCGGATGTTCTTCAAATCGGCAACCAGGTAGTTGCTCGACTTTGGGCGCGTGAAGACGACCCATGCGTCCGTGACCACCAAATGTTCCCCTGCGGCGGGCGCGTCCTGGCCCCCGGCAAGCACTTCCACATAGCTGCCTCTGCTGTCCAGATGGCGGGCAACCAGTTTGAGTACATCGGCGTAGCTCGATGGCGAGAACGGCGATACCGGCGTGTCCTTGTGCTGGGAGAGATGCTCAAGCATCTTTTTTTCGCACTCGGAAGCACCGTGAGTACCGCATGCGACGAACCCATCCATTTCGCAGCCCGGCTCTGTGGCGCGCGGGCGTACCTCCAAAGACATGGATTCCGTGTCCAGGGAGATTTCAAGCGGTTGGGTCAGCAACGGGTAATGGAAATCGAAAGGCTTCCCCTCGTAGCTGAGTTTCCAGCTGGCCACGCCCAGGCCCCAGACGAATTCGACGGGGTTCGCCGTCTGTTCGGCATGTAACTGATGCCGCAGGGCGAATAGGTCGCCGTAAAGGGAGATCGTCTTGCGCCGGGGCTTCTCGCGCGCGGCCCACTCTTGCCATTTGTTGATATAGACAACGAGGGCGGCCTCCGCTTCTGAACGGATGCACGCCTCCAGCTCAGAGTGCTCCGGCTCGGGGGAACCCTTTTTGACTCTTTGAATCCAGCTTTCCAGGGCGCTTTCGTCGAGCTGCGGAGGCTTACCGTTCGGATCCGCATCAACTCGGAAGACCTTTCCGTACCGATCAAAATCGCGCTCCGGCGGAGCGATTTCCTCCAGGCGGTCGACCTTCATCCATACGTGGTCGCCTTCTTCCTGGACATCGAACGAAACGCCCGGCAAGTTAGCCAGATCCTTGGGAAAGAGCCGCGGAAGGGCCGACTTCCCAATCTGAAACGCACGTGGGTCTATATCTTTGAGTTGCTCTTCGATGTAGACAAACAACCGATGCAGCAGCTCGCGGGGCGAAAGGGACATGTGTTACCTCAAATTGCATTACGTATTTGCCATTTCAGCCGAAGCAGCTTGTTGGCACCACTGGATGCGTATTTGAGCAACAATCGGCAGGATACTCAAGACGCATTGGGATGAATCATATTCGGGCGATTGCCGACGAATGCGCCACCTGCCACAGCCTTTCCTCAGCAGCCTCTTCTACACCACGTACTGGATACGATGCGCTTCAGTGGGAAGAGGCAAATCCCACCGATGAAGCATGCCTTCCAGCGTTTTGTTGGTCAGTGAGGTATCCCGCTTCGAATTCCGGCGCAACAGTTCGGTACGCGGCTTTTCCAGGTACACCAACTCAACTTCTGCGCCGTATGCGAACAGCAGGTCAAGCGTCTTCTTGCGCATCAGCTCGCTAAGATTCGTGGCATTCCACACGAACGGCTTCTTAGCCCGTAGTAGTTCCTTCGCCCGAGCCACGGCCCGATGCGCCACCATGCCTTCGTTCTTGCCGTGACGCAGCCCCAGTTCCTCCCGCGCATCGTCAAAGGAGACAACTGGGAGGTCAGGGCAATTGGCGGCCACCCATGTGTTCTTGCCGGACGCCGGCAAGCCCGACATCACGATGACATTGGAGCCTGCCTCCTGAAAGAGCGCGAAGTCCGGGTGGATTTCCGCGCCCCGGAAGTAGCTCACCGCTGTATGGGCATCAGCAAAAGCCCTCGGCTGGCCATAACACCCATCGTCTCGGGCGACTTCCCGAAAAAGCTCGATGTCATCCAGCACCTTCTGCTGGTCATCGCAGATTCGACCACGCATGTCAGCCTCAGCGAGCGCCGCTAACAGTGGGATGCTCAGTTGCCAAGACAGCTCCCTGACAATGAACTCGGCCGACTGACCTCTTCGCGACCCCGCCAAGGCAAAGAACGGAACCTGGTGAACAGCAATGAGCCTGCAGATGGCTTCCCTAATGTCGAACGGTACGCCGGCATCCCATAGCGCGATGCGCGCATCGATCGCCCCCTTGCGCGAGTGCCCGGGCTGGCCGATGGCGCCCGTCATCGGGTCGACGACTGTGGTGCTGTACTTCGCCACGTCGTGCAGCAGCGCCGCCAGGAAAACGACTTCCTGATCCGCGCGCGACGCGGCCTGGTAGCCCGGCAGCGCCAGCAGCGCTTCGACCACCATCTGCGTGTGGGTCCAGACGTCACCCTCGCCGTGATATCGCGGATCCTGCGGTGTCGTCTTGGCAAAGGCGAGCGCAGGAAACGCAGCGAGGCACGCCTGGAAATCGGGCGACTTGCCCAGCGCGGGCACCAAGGCCCGCAGTTGTTCGTAATGCATCACGGCCTCCTCTAGGGAATCTCTGCACAAATCCCTCGCAGATGTGCTTGCAAGAGTGAGCAGTGCAAGCGAGCATGTAGGCCATGAAACAAGCCGACCTTGGACTGAACTTGTCGACCAAACGCACGCGCAAGCGTGAGTTTCTGGAAGAGATGGCACCGTGTGGTGCCATGGGCCGATCTGGTGATGCTGATCGCGCCCTACGCGCCCGAAGGCAAGCGCGGTCGGCCGCCGTTTGCCGTGGAGACGATGCTGCGCATCCACTTTCTGCAACAGTGGTTCGGCCTGTCTGACCCGGCGATGGAAGAGGCGCTGCACGACGTGCCGCTGTACCGCGAGTTTGCGGGGCTGGACAACTGGACCACGCGGCTGCCCGACGAGAGCACGATTCTGCGCTTCCGTCATCTGCTGGAGAAGCACAAGCTGGCGGCCGAGATGCTGGCGCTGGTCAACGAGATGCTGCGCGGCAAGGGGCTGATGCTCAAGGCCGGCACGGTGGTGGATGCCACGCTGATCAGCGCACCGAGCTCGACCAAGAATGCATCGGGCGAACGCGATCCAGAGATGCATCAGAGCAAGAAAGGCAACCAGTGGTACTTCGGCATGAAGGCGCATATCGGTGTGGACGCCGAATCTGGGCTGGTGCACACAGTGCGGGGCACGGCGGGCAACGTGAACGACGTGGTCGAAGCCAACAGCCTGTTGCACGGTGAGGAAACCGATGCCTTTGGCGACGCGGGCTATCAGGGGGCACACAAGCGCCCGGATGCCAGGGCTGGCGTGAGGTGGCATGTGGCAATGAAGCCCGGCAAGCGCCGGGCGTTGAGCAAGGACCGCCCGCTGGACGGGTTGATTGACCAAATCGAGCACGCCAAGGCCAGCATCCGGGCCAAGGTCGAGCATCCGTTCCGGGTGATCAAGAGGCAGTTCGGTTACGCCAAGGTCCGCTACCGGGGGTTGAGGAAGAACACCGCGCAGCTCATGACCTTGTTCGCGCTTTCCAATCTGTGGATGGTGCGCGGCAAGTTGCATGGAGCGACCGCATGAGCGCGCCGGCAGCGCGAATTCATGTCCTTGAGGGACGAATCATGTTTGCCGGCATGTGCGAAAGCATGGCCAAGCCGCGATGAATTGACCCCAACCATGCGCACGCGCTGGCGAGTTCTCCTCCTAGCACGGGCGCGGACGCATTGTTCAGAGCATCCTTAGGGAATCTCTGCACAAATCCCTCGCAGATGTGCTTGCAAGAGTGAGCAGTGCAAGCGAGCATGTAGGCCATGAAACAAGCCGACCTTGGACTGAACTTGTCGACCAAACGCACGCGCAAGCGTGAGTTTCTGGAAGAGATGGCCCGTGTGGTGCCATGGGCCGATCTGGTGATGCTGATCGCGCCCTACGCGCCCGAAGGCAAGCGCGGTCGGCCGCCGTTTGCCGTGGAGACGATGCTGCGCATCCACTTTCTGCAACAGTGGTTCGGCCTGTCTGACCCGGCGATGGAAGAGGTGCTACACGACGTGCCGCTGTACCGCGAGTTTGCGGGGCTGGACAACTGGACCACGCGGCTGCCCGACGAGAGCACGATTCTGCGCTTCCGTCATCTGCTGGAGAAGCACAAGCTGGCGGCCGAGATGCTGGCGCTGGTCAACGAGATGCTGCGCGGCAAGGGGCTGATGCTCAAGGCCGGCACGGTGGTGGATGCCACGCTGATCAGCGCACCGAGCTCGACCAAGAATGCATCGGGCGAACGCGATCCAGAGATGCATCAGAGCAAGAAAGGCAACCAGTGGTACTTCGGCATGAAGGCGCATATCGGTGTGGACGCCGAATCTGGGCTGGTGCACACAGTGCGGGGCACGGCGGGCAACGTGAACGACGTGGTCGAAGCCAACAGCCTGTTGCACGGTGAGGAAACCGATGCCTTTGGCGACGCGGGCTATCAGGGGGCACACAAGCGCCCGGATGCCAGGGCTGGCGTGAGGTGGCATGTGGCAATGAAGCCCGGCAAGCGCCGGGCGTTGAGCAAGGACCGCCCGCTGGACGGGTTGATTGACCAAATCGAGCACGCCAAGGCCAGCATCCGGGCCAAGGTCGAGCATCCGTTCCGGGTGATCAAGAGGCAGTTCGGTTACGCCAAGGTCCGCTACCGGGGGTTGAGGAAGAACACCGCGCAGCTCATGACCTTGTTCGCGCTTTCCAATCTGTGGATGGTGCGCGGCAAGTTGCATGGAGCGACCGCATGAGCGCGCCGGCAGCGCGAATTCATGTCCTTGAGGGACGAATCATGTTTGCCGGCATGTGCGAAAGCATGGCCAAGCCGCGATGAATTGACCCCAACCATGCGCACGCGCTGGCGAGTTCTCCTCCTAGCACGGGCGCGGACGCATTGTTCAGAGCATCCCTAGCTCACGTCTTCGGCGCGCTCGTGCATCGGCCCTGCCGCGGCATTGGCGCGCAGCGTGTCCCAGGTCACGGTCGGTTGCGGCGCGTACAGGTCTACGCCGGGCACCAGCAGGTTCGGCATGAACGGCTGCTCGGAATGGTGCTTCTCCGACTCCAGGATGGCCTGCACGAAATCCTGGCGGACCCACTTGTATCGCCCGACGGTCTGACCGGTGGCTTCCACCTTGATGTACAGGCCTTCCGACAGGTCCGACTTGTCGCACTGCTTCCATGCGAGCGCCAGATCGAGTCCGGCACGCCGCACGGTCTGCTCGAATGCGAGCCGCCAGTGCGCGGACTTGGCAAGCGACGGCCGCAGCAATGCCTTGAGCCCATCGAGCGAGGCTGGCGCCGTCCCTTCGTACAGAACCGGCACGGAGAGCACCGGTCCGCCAGCCAGCAGCGCCCGACGCGCGGCAGTCGACAAAAATGCGCCCGTGCGACGGTCCAGCACATCGAACTCAAAAAAGTGGTGAGGCAATGCGTCGTAGAACACCGCGTGCTTCTTGGTGGCAGTCTCGCCGTACATTACGTAGCGGTCTTCCAGGCGCTCCAACAGCCAGGCCTCATGGGCCGCAGCCCACGCTTTGACGAAACTGAACTGGCGCTCCCGCCCGCCACCTACCAGGTAGTGGCCCCGCGACTGCAGCAGCAATTCGCCGGCGGCACTGAAGCTGATGCCCGTGTTGGCCCCGTCGATCTTCTCCTCGACGACGAGGTACTGTCCGCGCAGGGTGAGATAAGGGACGTGTTCGTGATCTGCGTCGCCATCCTGCAGGCGGGAGCCCTCCAGATGCGGCGTGCGCGGGTAGCGGAATAGGTCGAGCGATTGCGCAGATGCGCGATGATCCAGCGTCATGGTTTTCTCCAAACCAAAGTGGGAAAAACCGACGACGCGGAAAAACGGAAAGGGAGAAGCGAAAGATCGAGTGTAAAGCGCGCTCCCGGAACCGCACCTGCCAGAAGGATCCGGCCCAGGACGGCTCAGCGTCTGGCACGGACGAGCAGGCAACCGCGATACCAGGAAACTGGTAGTCGTCGGCGTCAGGCGATGTGACGGCAGGCTACGGGCACTTTCTTCACCAATCGAAGTGGGGGGTTAGACAGAAATTGAGGGCGGAGATTAGAGAACTGTGCTGGCGCTGTCAATTGCCGGCCGGCGATACCAAGGGCTGCGGGTTCTCGGTTCCAGCGACGTTGCACCAAAGCCGATTGTCCGGCGCTCGACTCGGCAGATTCCGCTACGCCTGCCCCGGGGGACTTGGGTGTCACGTATTCCGTCAGGATGGCGATTTTCGAGGCCAAGCGCCATGCCGATAACAGCAGTTATCGGCATGGACCACAGGTGAAGAAAAAGCCGCCTGGGCGGTTTCTTGCGGAATTTTGTTCCCAGCCCCGGTGGCACGCACGGCCCGGCCGCGCCGTCGCCTGCGCTGCGCTGCGCTGCGCTGCGCCGCGCGGGGCGGGGCGGGCACAGATTTCTACCCGCCTTGGGGAGGGAATTTTGTTCCTCCGTGCTCGTCACCGCTCATGGAGCGGGAACAAGAGCACAAGATTCTGCGAACTTACATCTACTTCATTTGTTTCATTTATTGCATTTGTAATCTTGGCTCAGTACAGTAAACGGACCTCACTCGCTGTGACACGTGAGGACCAGAACGCACCTCCCAAGCACTCATCATGACCACCATCACACCGGATCGGATCGACCTCACGGACGATCAGGCCGCCCTGCTCGCCGATGCCAGCCGCCTCATGGGCGAGGCATTGGACCGTCCACACGCCGCGCGCGTCGCCCTAGTCGAGGAAGGCGACGGCCGGGATCTGGCCCGCATCGAGGTGCCGCCGGCGACCCTGCGGGTACTCTCGCGCCTACTGGCCATGATGGCCAGCGAGCAGACCTTCCTGCTCTATCCGGCCCACACGGAGCTGACAACCAAACAGGCCGCCGACCTGCTCGGCGTGTCACGGCCGTACCTGATCGCCCGCCTCGAAGCCGGGGAGTTGGAGTACCGCAAGGTCGGCCGACACCGCCGCATTCGGATGGACGATGTGCTGGCCTACAAGGACACCATGCGCCAAACGCGCAAGGCCGCATTGAACGAGCTCGTTGAACAAAGCGAAGCGCTGGGCGGATACGACCTGTGAGGCTCGCCTTTGACCGCTTCACCGTCGTGCTCGACGCGTGTGTACTGTTTCCGATGACGGTGCGCGACGTCCTGCTGACGCTGGCCGACCACGAGTTCCTCAACCCCAAGTGGTCGGCCAGGCTGCATAAGGAATGGGGCACCAACCTGGTCGACCGTCGACAGGCAGCCGGCTTGCCCGGTGACGTGCAAGCCCAGGTCGCGGCCACCCGGCAGTCCATGGATCGGGCCTTCCCAGATGCGCTGGTACAAGAAGTGTTGCCCGAGACCGCCAATGTTGCGCCGGTCGACCCCAAAGACCGCCATGTCGTGATGACGGCCATCTCCGCGCGCGCCGATGCCATCGTGACCTTCAACCTGAAGGACTTTGCGGCCCCGCACCTGCTCAAGACCTTTGAGATCGAGGTGCTACATCCGGATCAGTTCATCCTTGACCTGATCGATCTGCAGGAGAAGCGCGCCGTCGTGGCCTTCAAGGAGATGCGGGCCCGCAAGAAGAACCCGCCCTGGACTGCGGAAGCGCTGATCGAACGCATGCGCAACAGCGGCCTGGTGCAAACCGCCGTGTGGCTTGAACGAGAGGATGTGCGCCCCCTGCTCTAGGGTCTGTGCCAGCGCCCGCATGTACTTCGGTAGTGTGAACGTGCCCTGGCGGATGCCGGCCGCGCATTGAGATACGCCAATCTGCCGCCTACGATGCTTTCTTTCTTTTAAAGGAGGGCATACGGCATGCCGCAAGCAGCGCTCAGACCGGCCGGTATCTCGACACGGCGCGTGAAGCCGATGCGACCGCGCGTTCTTCACCGCAGCCACCGGCCAGCGACGTCGGCCACCGCCACCACGATCGCGGAGCGCGCATGACGGCGATGCTCCGCTCGATCCTGCTGCTCGCGGCCGGCCTGTGCGCCGGTATGGCCGGCGCGCAGCCGCCCGCCGCCCCGGACATCCCCGCGCCGCGTGCCGGCGAAGCGGTCGACACCGCCCGCGCCATCCAGCTGCGCGAGCGCGAGGCTGCGCTGCCGGTGCGGCCGTGGACTGAGCCCGACCCGGCTGCCATCCCGGCCGGCAAGGCGGGCGAGGCGATCCGGTACGGCCAGGCACTGCTCACGCGCACCTCCACCCTGATCGGCCCCAACGCACCCGACCCGGCCAGGCGGTTTGCCGGCAACAACCTGAACTGCGTGCATTGCCATGCCGTGGGGCCGTCCGGCCTGCCCGGCACCAAGCCGTATTCGCTGCCGCTGGTCAACGTGGTCAACGAATATCCGAAGCTCGACATCAAGTCGATGAAGGTGATTTCGCTGGAGACGCGCATCGCCGGCATGATCGGCAAGGGCCCGGCGGGCGGCATCCCCGCCGACGGGCCCGAGATGCAGGCAATCCTGGCCTACCTGAAATGGCTTGGCCGCGCCGGCAGGCCCGACACGCGCATGGCCCAGACCGGCCTGGACGAAGTGGCAATGCCCAACCGCGCAGCCGATACCGGACGCGGCGAACGGCTCTACCGCGAGCATTGCATCGCCTGCCACCAGCCCGACGGCACCGGCATCAAAGCGCCCGATTTTGCGGGCGGCGCCGGCTACGCCTTCCCGCCGATCGCCGGCAACGACAGCTACGACGACGGCGGCCACATGGCCATGGTGCCGCTGCTGGCGCGCTTCCTGGCCGCCAACATGCCCTACGGCAGCACGCAGCAATCGCCCCGGCTGACGGTGGACGAGGCCTACGACATCGCCGCCTACGTCACCAACCACCTGCCGCGCAAGCACAACCCCGGCCGCGTCAAGTCGTATCCGGCCGAGGCATTGCGCCCCGGTGGCTTCGTCATTCCCGAGCAGTTTCCCGGCGACGATGCGGCCTACCAGCGCGCGCGCCTCGGGCCGTTCATCGACCCGCCCGCGCTGCGTCCATCCGCGGACGCGCGCCACGACCTGGCAGCGGAGCAATGAGTCGCAGCCAGTGAGGCGCTGACGACGTCTGGCGGACGGGGCCCGCGCCTGTTCCGCCGTGCCTGCCCGATCTCAACGGGAAGCCGCATGGGCAGGTGCGGAGCGGATGCGGAGCGGATGCGGAGCGGATGCGGATGCGGATGCGGATGCGGATGCGGATGCGGATGCGGATGCGGATGCGGATGCGGATGCGGATGCGGATGCGGATGCGGATGCGGATGCGCAATGGTCACACGGCCCACCGCGGCGCGCTCGCCGATGCCCCGCTTCGCGGTATCCGGCTGCCCGATCCCGGGGACACGCCCTACGGGTGGTCCGAAGGGGTGGCGCTCATCACCGCGCTTGGCAGGCGCGCCGTCACGCGCAGGCCGCCGCCCTCTCTCGGCACGGCCCGGATCGAGCCGCCGTGCAGCGCCAATGCGCGCCGCGCGATGGCCAGGCCGAGCCCGGTGCCGGGCACGGCTTGCGCCGCGCCCTCATGCCAATGCGGCTCGAGGCGGCGAAACGGTTCGAAAATCGTCTCGCAGAACTCGGCCGGCACGCCGGGGCCCCGGTCGCACACGCTCACCTCCAGCCATTTCACGTCGCCGCCCTCGGGGTTGGCCGGCGCGGACACCTGGGCGTGGATTTCCACGGTCGTGTAGGAGGCCGTGTATTTGACGGCATTGCGCACAACGTTTTCGAAGGCGCGGTACAGCGTCTCCCCGGCGACCTCCGCCACGAAGCTGCCGGACGCATCCAGGGTCACGGCGCAAGCGCGCGCCTGGGCCTCGAAGGCGGCATCCTGGGCAATGTCGGCCAGCAGTTCCATGACATCGATCCGCTCGCGCACCGGACCGATGGCGCCGGCCTCCAGCTTGTGCAGCGTCAGCAGTTCTTCGATCAGGCGATCGAGCCGCTCGGCTTCCCGGGCAATGCGCTCGGCCATGACCGGCCCCGATTGCGGGCTCTGCTGCATGAGCCCGACCGCCGCCTGGATACGGGCCAGCGGTGAGCGCAACTCATGCGAGACATCGTGAAACAGCTGGCGATGCTGGGCCGCGGCCTGCTGCAGCAGGGCGGCCATATGGTCGAACTCGCGCGCGAGCTCCACCAGCTCGTCGCGGCGCGACCCGAGCAGCGGCAGCACGCGCACGTCGAAGCGTGCCCGCGCGGCGTGGCGCAGCGCCATGCTGAGGTGGTGCAGCGGCTTGGCCAGATACCACGCCAGCGCAAAGGCGACCGGCAATCCGACCGCGGCCCCGGACACGACCGGAATCAGGAAAAACCAGCGCGGCTCGGACGGCGGCGGCGGATGCCCGGTCAGCCGCAGATAGAGGCCGGCGCACACGAATGCGGCGACCATGGCCAGCCAGAGCACGGCGAAACATTTCCAGAACAGGCGTCCGACCGGCAGCTTCATGGCCATGGTTCAGTCCGCAAGCAGTTGATAACCCATGCCGCGCACGCTGACGATCCACGGCTGCCCATCGGGACGCTGGCCGAGCTTCTGGCGGATGCTGCTGATATGCACGTCGATGCGCCGATCGAAACGCGCCAGCGGCCGATCGAAGGCCTGCAGCGAAATATCTTCCTTGCTGACCAACCGCCCCGCGTGGCGCGCCAGGACTTCGAGCAGGCTGAACTCGGTGCCCGTCAATTCCAGTGCGCTGCCCAGCCAGGTGGCGCGCCGGCTGGCGGGCCACAGCGCGAGCGGCCCGGCGTGGATCGCCCCGGCGGCGGCGGCCGCGTCGGCACCCGAGGTGCGGCGCAGGATGGCGCGCAGGCGGGCGACGAGCTCGCCGGGCGTGCAGGGCTTGGGAACGTAGTCGTCCGCGCCGAGATCCAGGCCGGAGATGCGATCGATGTTGTCGCCGCGCGCCGTCAGCATGACCACCGGCACCTGGCTGGCGGCCCGGATGCGGCGCAATGCGTCGATGCCCGACAGGCGCGGCATCATCACATCCAGCACCACGATGGCGAAGTTCCCCGAGAGCGCGCGGGCCACGCCGGCTTCACCGTCATGCGCGACCTCGGCGGCAAAGCCCTCGTGCGCGAGATACTGCACCAGCATCCCGGTCAATTCGGCGTCGTCGTCGACCAGCAGCACACGGGTCATGGAAGTGCGATCAGGATCGGTCATGGCATCAGTATGGCGCGCCGGATACCGCGTCAGGAAGCGGTTGCGCCGCAATTTTACGCAACTTAACCCAGCCATACCGCACTGGACGGTGTAATCCGGACAATGGCTTCCATCGGCCCAAGGTGGGCCTGGGAGCATGCATTGGACGGATGGAAACGATGCCGGCGTCTGCGGACGCGGCTGGCGGCACTTGCCGGCGGCCTGGTGCTGAGCGCCTGCGCCCTGCAGCCGCCATACCAGGCGCCGCAGACGGCGATCGCCACCCAGTGGCAGGCTGAGCGGCCGCATGGTGCCAGCGTCACGAGCCTGGTGGACTGGTGGAGCCGGTTCAACGATCCGGCGGTGGCCGAGCTGATCCGGCGGGCCGAAGCCGACAGCCCGTCGCTGGCCAAGGCGGTGGCGCAGATCAACAGCGCGCGCGCCACGCTGGTGTCCAACGGCGCCGACGCATGGCCCGCCCTGACCGGCAGCGCGTCGGTCACGCGGGCCAAGTCGGCCACCGCCACCGGCGACACCACCCTCTCCAGCCTGTCGACCACGCGCAGCGGCGGCCTGGACGCCTCGTGGGAAATCGACCTGTTCGGCAAGGTTCGCGCCAGCCGCCAATCGGCGCAGGCGCAGCTGGAAGCCCGCATCGACGATTGGCATGACGCGCGCGTGTCGCTGGCCGCGGAAGTGGCGGACGACTACGTGCAATATCGGGCGTGCCGGCAGCTTGCCAAAGCGTATGCGCAATCGGCGGCGTCCCGCGCGCAGACCGCCAAGTCCACACGCGCCGCAGTGGCCGCGGGCATGACCGCGGCTTCCGACGGCTATCTGGCCGAGGGCAGCACGGCCAGCGCCAATGCAACGGCCACGGAGCAGAGCGTCTCGTGCGAGACGCTGGTCAAATCGCTGGTCGCGCTCACGGGCACGGACGAGCCCACCCTGCGCGGCATCATCGACCGCCCCGGCGCGCCCGACCTGCCGCAGCCCGACACCTTCAGCGTGACCAGCGTGCCGGCCGACCTGGTGCGCCAGCGCCCCGACCTGGCCTCGGCCGAGCGCGATCTGGCGGCCGACTATGCGTCGATCGCGAAGGCCCGGGCGAATCGTTTCCCGAGCCTGTCGCTGTCGGGGTCGATCGCGATCTCGGCCACCACCCTCGCCGCGCCGATGTCGAGCTGGTCGTTCGGTCCGAGCCTGTCGGTGCCGCTGTTCGATGCCGGCCAGCGCAAGGCCGCGGTGGATTCGGCACAAGCCACCTACGACGCGCAGCTCGCCACGTATCGCAGTTCGGTGCGCACGGCGGTCAAGGAGGTCGAGCAGGCCCTGGTCGCGCTCGACGGCGCCGCGCGCCGCAGCGATGACGCGCGCCAGGCCGCCGAGCAATACCGCCGCTACGTCAGCGCCATCGAAACCAACTGGCGGGCCGGCCTCGACACCCTGCTGACGCTGGAAGAGGCCCGCCGCTCGGCCACCACCGCCGAGATCACGCTCATCGAACTGCAGCGGGACCGCGTGCGCGACTGGATCACGCTCTACAAGGCGCTGGGCGGCGGCTGGCAGGCCGACCAGGCCCTGGCCGCCACCCCGCATGCCACCGCTGCGCCCGCACAAGGAACGACACCGTGAAACTGAATCGCCGCATGGCCGCATTGGCGGCCTTCCTCGCCGTGGCAGGCATTGCTCTGTGGCGGCTGGCCCCCACCGCGCCCGCGAACGCCGAAGCGCAGACGCCCCCCGCCGCGCTCGCCGTCAGCCTGACCGAGCCCACGCGCCTGGACTGGCCCGACACCATCGAGGCCAACGGCACCACCGCCGCGTGGCAGGAAGCCGTCATCGGGGCGGAGACCGGCAGCCTGCGCATCACCGAACTGCTGGCCGATGTGGGCAGCACCGTCAAGCGCGGGCAAGTGCTCGCACGGCTGGCCGATGCCACCGCCACGGCAGACCTGCGCAAGCAGGAAGCCGCGTTGGCCCAGGCGCGCGCCAACCTCGAACAGGCCCAGGCCGACCTCAAGCGCTCGAAGCAGGCCGCCGACAGCGGCGCCCTGTCGGCGCAGAAGCTCGACGAATACCGCATCACCGAAGCGGTCGACCGCGCCGCGCTCGCCTCCGCCGAGGCTGAGCTGCAAAGCAAGCGCATCACCGTCTCGCAGACGCGCATCGTGGCGGTGGACGACGGTGTCATCTCGTCGCGCTCGGCGCTGCTCGGCAACGTGGTGAGCGCCGGCACGGAACTGTTCCGGCTGATCCGGCAAGGGCGCGTCGAATGGCAGGCGGAGGTCGATGCGCAACAGCTGACGCGCATCCAGGCCGGCCAGCCGGCGCACGTGACCCTGCCCACCGGCAAGACCGCCGACGGCAAGGTCCGCCTGGTCTCGCCCACCCTGTCGACCAGCACCGGCCGGGCCATCGTCTACGTGGCGCTGGACGGACACGACGCCCAGCCCGGCATGTTTGCCAGCGGACGCATCGAACTGGCCGGCCGGCCCGCGCTGACCGTGCCGGAATCGGCCCTGGTGCCGCGCGATGGCCGCACGGACGTGTACGTCCTCAACAGCGACGGCGCGACCGTCGCACGGCACACCGTGGCCACCGGGCGCCGCCGCGACGGCCGCGTCGAAGTCACCACCGGGCTGGACGCCGGCGCGCGCGTGGTGGCCAGCGGCGGCGGCTTCCTGTCGGACGGCGCGCGCGTCAGGGTCGCGCCGTCGGCCGTGGCCAGCAACACCCAGGAAGGAGCCGCGCGATGAACATTTCGTCCTGGTCGATCCGCAACCCGGTGCCGGCGGTGCTGTGCTTCATCCTGCTGACCGTCTTCGGCCTGATCGGCTTTCACAAGCTGCAGGTCCAGGATTTTCCGGACATGGATCTGCCGACCATCAGCATCTCGGCCTCGCTGGAAGGCGCGGCGCCCTCGCAGCTGGAGAACGAGGTCGCCCGCAAGATCGAAGACAAGCTGACCTCGCTGTCGCAGCTCGACCACATCACCACCAAGATCACGGATGGCGCGGTCAGCATCAGCGTCAGCTTCAAGCTGGAGAAGGACCCGCAGACCGCGCTGAGCGAGGTGCGCAACGCCGTGGACGGCGCGCGCGCCAGCCTGCCCAGCGAGATGGCGGCGCCCACTGTCTCGAAGAGCGACGCGGCCAATTCCGCGCTGCTGACGTACACGGCCAGTTCGACCACGCTCGATGAGCAAGACCTGTCGTGGTTCGTCGACAACGATCTGGCCAAGGCACTGCTGTCGGTCAAGGGCGTCTCCAAGGTCGAGCGGATCGGCGGCATCGACCGCGAAGTCCACGTCGACCTGAACCCGGCGCTCATGGCCGGCCTCGGGCTGACGGCCGAGACCGTCTCGAGCGAGCTCACGGCCATGCAGCGCGAGCGCTCCGGCGGCCAGGGCGACATCGGCGGACAGCGGCAATCCTCGCGCACGCTCGTCGGCGTGGGCTCGGCGGCGGATGTGGCGGCCCTGACCATCACCACCGGCGACGGCCGCCGCGTGCGGCTCGACCAGATCGCCCGCGTCACCGACGGCGCGGCGGACCGCGCGTCGTATGCCTTCCTGGACGGCAAGCCGGTCGTGGGCGTGCAGATCACGCGCGCCAAGGGCAACTCCGACGTGACGGTGCTGCACGACGTGCGCAACGCCATCGCCACCTTTGCCGAGTCGCATGCCGAGGTGCGCCTGGTCGAGGCCAGCAACACCGTCAGCCCCATCGAAGACAACTACGAAGGCTCGATGAGCATGCTGATCGAGGGCGCGCTGCTGGCGATCGCGGTGGTCTGGTGGTTCCTGCGCGACGGCCGCGCCACGCTGGTGTCGGCGGCGGCCTTGCCGCTGTCGATCATCCCGACCTTCGGCGTGATCTACCTGGCGGGCTATTCGCTCAACACCATCACGCTGCTGGCCTTGTCGCTGGTGGTCGGCATTCTGGTCGATGACGCGATCGTCGAGATCGAGAACATCGAGCGGCATCTGCGCATGGGCAAGACGCCCTACCAGGCCGCCATGGAAGCCGCCGACGAGATCGGGCTGGCCGTGATCGCCACGACCTTCGCGCTGGTGGCCGTGTTTCTGCCGACGGCGTTCATGTCGGGCATTCCGGGGCTGATCTTCCGGCAGTTCGGGGTGACGGCGTCGGTGGCGGTGCTGATGTCGCTGCTGGTGGCCCGGCTGCTGACGCCGATGATGGCGGCCTATCTGATGAAGGCGACCCGGCATGCCGAACGCGACGGCCCGGTGATGACGCGGTATCTGCGCTGGGTCGGCGGCGGGCTCGACAAGCGCGGCCGCACCATGCTGGCCGCCGGGCTCATGCTGCTGCTCTCGCTCGCGATGGCGGCCGCCCTGAAGACCGGCTTCTTCCCCGCGCAGGACAAGTCCCAGACCCAGGTCACGCTGGAGCTCACGCCGGGCAGCACGCTCGAGCAGAGCCGCGCCGTGGCGCTGCAGGCCCAGGCGCTGATCCGCCGGCTGCCGGAGGTCAAGGGCGTCTTCAGCACGGTCGGCAGCGCCAGCGACAGCAGCAACCCCGCCGGCGGCGCCAGCAGCACGGCCGATGTCCGCACCTCGACGCTCGTGGTCGATCTCGTTGCGCGCGGCGAGCGCAAGTCGAAGCAGTCGGCGGTGGAAGAGGCGATCCGCCACCAGTTGCGCGACCTGCCCGGCGTGCGTGTCGCGGTCAACAACGGCGGCAACGGCGAGAAGCTGCAGATCACGCTGGCCGGCAGCGATGCCACCACGCTGGACAGCGCGGCGGCGGCGCTGGAGTCGCAGTTGCGGACCCTGCACGGCATCGGCAACGTCACGTCCAGCGCCGCGCTGCAGCGCCCCGAAGTCCAGTTCCGGCCGGATCCGGCGCGCGCGGCGGCCCTGGGCGTGACGACCGAGGCGGCCGCCGACGCCATCCGCATCGGCACCTACGGCGCCTATTCGACCTCGCTGCCCAAGCTGAACCTTCCCGAGCGGCAGATCGCGATCCGGGCGCGCATCGACCCGGCCTTGCGGCAAGACCTGGATGCCATCGGCCAATTGCGCGTGGCCGGCACGAACGGCAGCGTGACGGTGGCCTCGGTGGGCACGCTGTCGATCGGCAGCGGCCCGTCGCAGATCGACCGGCTCGACCGCGCGCGCAACATCACGCTGTCGGTCGAGCTCAACGGCCGCACCATCGGCGAGGTCAACCAGGAGGCGCAGCAACTGCCGGCGCTGCAGCACTTGCCGGCCGGCGTGCACCAGGTCCAGCAAGGCGAGTTGCAGAACATGAGCGAGCTGTTCCAGAGCTTCGGCCTGGCCATGGCCATCGGCGTCTTCTGCGTGTATGCGGTGCTGGTGCTCCTGTTCCACGACTTCCTGCAGCCGGCCACCATCCTGTGCGCGCTGCCGCTGTCGCTGGGCGGTGCGCTGCTCTCGCTGCTGATCACGCGGATGAGCTTTTCCATGCCCGCGCTGATCGGCCTGCTGATGCTGATGGGCATCGTGACCAAGAACTCGATCCTGCTGGTCGAGTACGCCATCATGGCCCGGCGCGAGCACGGCCTGAGCCGGCTGGCGGCCTTGATGGACGCCTGCCACAAGCGGGCCCGCCCGATCGTGATGACCACCATCGCCATGGGGGCCGGCATGCTGCCCAACGCGCTCGGCCTGGGGGCGGAACCCAGCTTCCGCCAGCCGATGGCCATCGTCGTGATCGGCGGGCTGCTGGCGTCGACGCTGCTGAGCCTGCTCGTGATTCCCGTGGTGTTCACCTACGTGGACGACCTGGAGCAGTGGCTGCGCCGCCGCTTCCGGCAGGCCAAGACCCATCACGACTCGTCGCTCCCGCTGCCCGTGCCCCATGACCAGTGAGGCGGCGGCGCGGCCTCCCGCCAGGCCGCGCGACCGGTGACGGTCGTTCCGTTGAACAGCGCTCGCGCCAATCCTGGGCGAGCGCTGTTTCGCGGTTGAGGGGGCCCAGCGCCGTATCGTGCCCCGGGCAACCCTTTAGCGATCGGCGGCGCGATAGACCGGCCGCCCCTGGAAGTAGGTGACGCGCACCGTGGTCCGGTGGATCCGCGACGGCGGGATCTTGAACAGGTCCTGGCTCAGCACCGCGAAGTCGGCCGACTTCCCGACCTCGATGCTGCCGGTCTCCTGGCCCAGCCCCATCGCCGTCGCGCTGTTGAGGGTGTAGAGCCGCAGTGCCTGGCCGAGCGGGATCGCCTCGTGCGCGTCCAGCACGCCGGGCACGTTGCCGGCCGGGTTGCGCCGCGTGACCAGCCCTTCGATGCCGAGCCACGGGTCGGGCGTCTGCTGCCCGGCAGGCCAGTCGGAGCCGCCCGCGACCAGCGCGCCGGCCCGGATCAGGCTGCCGATCGGGTAGCTGTGCAGCATGCGCGCGTGTCCGACCACCTGCTCGAACAGCGGGGTATAGGCGTGCGGGAACCACAGCATCGGCGACACATCCGCCACGACATTGAGCTTGGCGAAGCGCGGCATGTCGGACGGCGCGATGAAGGTGATGTGCGCGATCTGGTGGCGCGGGCCGTTCATGCCGTTGGCCTTGCGCACCGCCTCGATCGCATCCAGCGCGAGCCGCACCGCGCCGTCGCCCACGGCATGCAGCTTGACGGGCGTGCCCTGCCGGTCGAGCGCCGTCAGCTTTTCGGTCAGCACCGCCAGCGAATAGAGCGGCGCGCCGCGAAAGTCGTGTCCATGGGCCTCGCTGGGCGCGTAGGGCTCCAGCATGGCCGCGGTGTAGCTCATCGGCACGCCGTCGAGGAAGCACTTGACGAAATCCGGACGCAGGCGGTCGCTGCGCACCTGCGCGAGCGTCTGCCGGTCGGGCAGGCCGTCGCCGCCGGCTTCGGGCTCCACGCCCATCGACGCCACCACGCGCAGCGGCAAGCCCTGGCCGTCGGTGTCGGCGGCGTGCCAGCCGGAGAGGATCTGACGCGTGACGAAGGCATCCTGCACGCCGATGATGCCGAAGCTGTTGAGCGTGCGCGCCGCCGCTTCGGCCGCGTGCTTGAGGCGCTCCGGCATGCGCGGCGGAATCAGCTTCTCGACGGGCTGCCACGCGGGCGGCTCCTTGATCAGGCCGGTCGGCTTGCCGTCGGCCATGGCGTACGCGCCGCCGGCGGGCGCGGCGGCGCCGGGGCCGATGCCCGCGCGCTGCAGGACCACGCTGTTCGCCCAGCGGTTATGGAAGGTATCGTCGCGCAGCAGCACCGGCAGCCCCTTGCTCGCACGATCAAGCGCGGCAAGGCTTTCCGGCGTCTCCAGCGCACCGAGCAGCGCGCTGGACCACGGCCCACCGACAATCCAGTCATCGGGCTGCGCCCGCGCGGCGCAGGCGCTAACCGCAGCCAACACCGCATCGAGATCGCCCGCCGGCGGAATCGCGCAGTGGTACAGCGCCTCGTACGCGCCCTCGACCGGATGCGCATGCACATCGTTCAGGCCGGGCACCACCATCGCGCCGTGCAGATCGACCACCTGCGTCGCCGGCCCGACCAGCTTCGCGACCTCGGCATCGCTGCCGATCGCGACGAAGCGGCCGTCGCGCACCGCCACCGCCTGCGCCCACGGCTTGCCGGCGTCCAGCGTATAGAAGCGGCCATGCCTGACCACCAGCTCGGCCGGCGCGGCCGAGGCGCCGGGGCTGAAGCCCGCCGCGAACCCTCCCAACAGCAACGCACCCCAGAGTTGCCCCACGTTCGCAGACATGCTCCCTCCTCCCAGAATTGCGCTTGTCTGAGCGGATGTTAGGAGGGGTGTCGGGGCGCCCGCATCTCCCGTTTGATAGATGGGGTTGTCCCTAGGCGAGGGCCAGATGGCGGCCGCCGAGCCGGGCCCGAAGTGTCCCGATCGAGCCGGCAGCCGACGTGCCCCAAGCCTGCCGCACCGATGCCGGCGCCGCGCCCGAACGGTGGCGCCCCGGCAGGCGATACGCCGATGTGCCCTTCAGTCGAGCGGCGCTTTCCGATACTTCGGGTCCAGGCTGGGTGCCACCAGCGCTTCCGGCGCCTTGTTCGACCGGTACGTCGTTTCGACGTTGAGCTGCAGCGGCGCAACCGCTGCGCGGATGATCCCTGCGACTGCCTCCAGTTGCTCCTCGCTGCGGTCTTCGTATCGCGAGTAACGGCCCGACTTGTTGATGACCACCAGCGTCTCGGTCTCGGCGTTGAAATGGAATTCGCCGCAGATGCGCGCTTGACCGCCGCTGACCAGCAGCGGGTGCCCTCGGTGGCGCTGCTTTCCCGAGTCGGGGTCCAGCCCCGCCGGCGCTTCCTCTCCGATGAACACGCGACCCGTCGCGCTGGCGGCCCAGATGTACAGCTTCTCGCCCGCCTTGAGCGCGTCGATATTGAACGCTTTGCGCACCTCCGGGTCCGTCCAGTCCGGCGGCGCGTCTCCGCCTTGCAGCGCAATGAAGCAAGGATGCGCCAGCGGCCGGCCCGCCTCGTCTTTCTCCCAGTCATGGATGCCGTCGCCATCCTTGGTCCGCACAGGCTGCAGGCTGCCGAATCGCACGTCCAGCTCCACTGCCCGCTCGGTGCCGATCAGCGCTCGCAGCGGCGGCGCCGTGGCCTCCTGACCGGGGTGCAGGCTGCCGTCGGACACGCTCAGACGCAATTGCTTGTTCGGCATGGCGGCATGGGACAGATCGGCCAGGGCACCGGGCGATCTCGGGCGCTTGCCGCCGACGGACGGCGATGGCGTGCCCGGTTCCGCCGGAGCGTCGGCGGCCGCGGAAGTGGACGGGGGTGGAGTGCGTGTGAGCTTCATCGGAAACGTGTGTGGGGTGGCAGTTTCTCGGGGGGCGTTTGGGTGTGCAACGTATGCACCCGACTGCCGTGTCTTGCGTCGGCAAACGAACCGGTGTCGCCTGTCACGAACCACGCCAACCGATGAGGTGCTGGAGACCGCTGACGGGCCAGCGCATACGCATACCGGGTGCTGTCGCGGCCGCCGTCTTCGCACCGGCTCGCGCACCGCTCGGGAACGCATCCCGACACACCTCCAGCCGGCTCGATCGGCTCGATGACCGCGGTGCCACCGGCCGCCTTCGCCTGCCGGGTACCGGCTTCGCAATTCCGGCGCCGATCAGCCGGAGCGCGCCCTATCTTGCTGAGCCCGCCGTCTTTCTCCAGCGCATTGCGTGGATCCGTTTTCATGCAACGGCGGGAGGGTCCGATGCGTTTTCTCAAGAATCATCAAACGGCACTGAGGGTGCCGGATCGTTCGATACAGTGTCGTCGATCCAGCGGATTCCGCCACCTGCGATTTGATCGGTGCTTTCGGGTGATTGATTTGCAAAACGCCTTGGGATCAGCCAAACAGGCGCGCGCTTTGAAGCTTCATCGAGTATTCAACCCATCAAGGAAGATCAATGCATTTCTTCGGATCGAATCGCAGCAGAAAATCCATCGCCGTCGCCGCTCTGGTGATGGCGTCTGCGTTTGCACATCACGCCAATGCCAGGACGCTCGGCAAGGTCGATGTCATCGGCAGCTACACCGGCACAGAGCTGACGCCTGCCAACGCCTGGACGGCAACCTGGGGCAACGCCTGGGATGAGTGCCGTGCCCAACACCCAGGAACGCGCTCGGTCAACATGACGTGGCATCAGTTCGGGAATCCGAGCCCGGCGGGCTCCAACACGCGCTCCGTCGCCGCCACGTGGGAATGCCGTGACACGAAGTGAGCGGCCGGCCCGGCCGGCATGGCGATAGCCGCCCCGGCCGGCGAACCCCGCCGGTGGCGCGCCGGTTCCGTTGGATGACGGATCGGCGCGTCGTTCTCACAGGCTTTGTCTGTCCTGCAATGCGCAATCCCGATGCCATGCCGGCCGTACCGGCGCATCCGGGAAGCGCCGCAAAGCGGGACACACATTCCCCATCATTTTTTTTAAAAGGATTCATGATGAAACGACTGCAATCGAAAAGCGGCAAGCAATCCGTTTTCGCGGCAGCCGGCATGGCGATGCTGATTGCGCTTTCCGCAAACAGCACCATCGCCCTGGCCGCCGACACGGTTCAGGCCCAGGCCGGCTACCACACTGCAAATCCGACGCGCAAGGATGCATGGAACGCGACATGGAACGCCGCTTACAACATTTGCCGAGCCAAATATAAAGGCATCAAGTCGGTAAACCTGCTCACGTACCAAGTCTCGGACCCGATCGGACCGAGTTTGCGCATTTTCACGGCGACCTGGGAGTGCCGCAAAACACCCTGAACGTCCGGCTTGGCCGGGCGGCCTTCGGGCAGCCCGGCCAGTGCAATACGCCGTCACCCGCCAATCCGCTCGGATGATGGCACGGCATGCTGTTCCCGCGCGCTTTACCTGTTTTGATGCCTGCATTCCGCTGCCACGCACTGCTGCTTGCCCTCTCCATCGGCGCAGCGGATGCGGTACTCGCCCAATCGGACCGTCCCGATGCGCTGCTCGCCGCGCCGCCGGCCATCGCGGCCGAAGCCTTGTCGGCGCCTCCTCCGACGGCCTTGCGGCTGAGCCTCCAGGAAGCCTTGCAAGGCGCGTTGACGCGCGCCGTCAGCGTCCAGACCCAGCAGCTGGACCTGCAGCAGCAACAGGAGCAGACCGAACAGGCCCGCCACGAATTCCTGCCGCAGACCGTGCTGTCGAGCCAGCTGGAGCGCAACAGCGCCTCCGGCACCGGCACGGGCGCCACGCGCGGCACGGCCACCTCGGGGAACCTGGTGTCCACGTGGAAACTGCGCTCGGGCACGCAGTTGTCGCTGTCGGAGGGGCGCCTGTATAACCGCTACGGGCAGAGCGCGCCGGCGGACAGCTTCGTCCCGGGGGCCAGCCTGAACACCAGCAGCCGCGTCACGTCGGTCTCGCTGTCGCAGCCGCTCCTGCGCGGCGCGGGCAGCGACGTGGTGCTGCTCAACGAACACCGGGCCGCCCTCGCGCTGGAGAGCGCGCGCCGCAGCGTCCTGCAAACCCAGCGCGACGTGGTGCTGAACGGCGTGCTGGCGTACTTCGCGCTGGAGCAGGCCAGGCAGAATGTCTCGCTCGCGCAGGCGGCGCTGCAGCGCGCGGGCGACGCCCGATCGATCAACGACGCGCTGCTCGCCGCCGGACGCATCGCCCGCATCGCCCTGCTGCAGAGCGACGCCGACGTGGCGCAGGCCGAGCTGGCGCTGACGCAGTCCCGGCAGGCCGAGCACGTCGCCCGCCGCCAGCTGCTGCGCGTGATCGGCCGATACGACCTGGATGCCGACCGCACCGACATCACGCTCACCGATTCCTTTGCCGCCTATCTGCCGCCGGCCACGCAGAACGAGGCGCCGATCCTGCGGGACGCGCTGGCCAGGCGGGTGGACCTGCAGCTCGCGAGGGACGCCGTGAGCGCGAGCCAGTTCAGCGTGATCGCCGCGCAGGACGGCATGCGCAACCAGCTCGATCTGTACGCGCGGCTCGACCGGTCGGGCGACAGCGCCGGCGGCACCTCGAACCGGCAGATCAACCGCGCGGTCGGCCTGAGCTTTTCGATGCCGCTGGACAAGTCCGAGAGCCGCCTGGCGCTGGGCGCCGCGCGGGTCGCGCTGACGAAGGCCGAACTGTCGCTGGCCGATCTGGAACGCACCGCGCGCGCCGAAGTCAGCGACGCGCTGAGGAACATCGACTTCGCCTTCCTCCAGCACCGGATGGCCCAGCGCACGGCGGAGCTCGCGCGGCAGCGGCTGGCGGGCGAGATTGAGAAAGCGCGCGCCGGCCGCAGCAGCGCGACCGACCTGTCGCTGGCCCAGGACACGCTCAACCAGGCGCTGTCCCAGGAGGTGCAGGCGCGCTTTGCCATCTTCACGGCGCAGCTCGAGCTGCAGCGGGTCAGCGGCACCGCGCTGGAGCAATGGCACATGGCGGCGTTCGCCCAGGCAACCCTGCCCCCTTCATGAAGCGCCGGCATGCGAGACACTGAAATGCAACCTCCCTCCCGATGGCAACGGCACGCCGCCCGCGCGGCGGCGGCCGCGCTCCTGATCGGCCTCGTCGCGTGGGGGCTGAGCCGGGTGGCGCAGCCCGCCGTGCAGGAGCACGGCCATTGGCTCAAGGCTGCGCGCCAGGCGTCGTCACAGCCGCTGCTGCTGCAAGGCGCGCTGCGCCCGGTCGATGCCGTCAATATCGCGGCGCCGGTCGAGGGCGTGCTGCTGGCGAAGTACGTGCAGTTCGGCGACACGGTGACGGCCGGGCAGAAGCTCGCGCAAGTCAGCGACACCGAACTCAAGCGCCAGCTGCGCGAGGCCGAGATCGCCTCGATCCAGGCGCAGCAGGCGCTGAGCGCGGCACAGCAGATCGAATCCAGCACGGAGTACCAGGCCGCGGCGCGCCGGCTGCTGGCCGCGCAGAACAGCCTGGCGGCCGCCCAGCGCCGTGGCAAGGAAGCGCAGATGCTCTACGACAAGGGCATCATCGCCCGCACGGAGCTGGATGCCGGCAAGCAGGAGATCGATACCGGCCAGAGCCAGGTGGACGGCGCGCGCGACGAGATCGCCACGCTCAGGCTCAAGCGCGCCCCAGCGGCCCTGCGCGTGCTCGAACTGGATCTCGAAAACCGGCAGCTGCGCCTCGAAGAACTCCGCGCCAAGCTCAAGGCGACCACCCTGCTGTCGCCGATCTCGGGCGTGGTGCTGTATCCCGAGCCGACCGACGGCAACGACCCGTCCGCTCGCAAGGAGCTGAACGCGGGCGCTGCCGTCACGCCCAAGGACGTCATCCTGACCGTGGGCGACACCTCGGCATTTCTCATCAAGACCTGGGTGGACGAGGAGGACATCCGCCGCGTGGCGCCGGGACAGGCCGTGCGCATCGTGCTGGGCGCGGACAGCGACCGGGCGTTCGCCGGCACGGTGCAGCGGGTCTCGTCGCAGGCCCGCGCGGCGGACGGGCGCGGACAGGGCAGCCGTGGCACGGCGGAATTCGAAGTGCAGATCCTGTTCAAGCCGCCCGCCGATGCTGGCGGGTCGCTGCGCGTCGGCAGCGCCGTCAACATGCGCCTGGCGACGGAGCCGGGGCCGGCCACGCTGCGCATCCCCCTGGCCGCTGTGGCTTGGAGCCCGGCGGGCCGGCCGGTGGTCCGCATACGCAAATCGGCCGCAGACGCGGCGCACGTGCAGGAGATCGAAGCCGGCCGGACCCTCGTCGACAGCGTCGAGGTCAAGGCCGGCGTCGCGGATGGCGACGAGGTATGGGTGCCCGGCGCGGCCGCCTCGCCCGCCAGCGCCGGCGACGAAGGCACGCTGAAGCAACTGCTGTCGGGAGCCGGCAATGGCTGAGCCCGAGACCGGCAACGATCGCGCGCGCGCCGGGCTGCTGATCGAGCTGCGCCAGGTCTCGCGCACCTTCCAGGTGGCCGGCGAGACGGTCGCAGCCGTACGGGGCGTCGATCTGCAGGTGCGCAGCGGCGAGGTGCTGGCCATGGTCGGGCCGTCCGGCTCCGGCAAATCGACCATGATGAACCTGATCGGCCTCCTGGACACGCCGACCTCCGGCCAGTACCGGCTGGCGGGAGTCGATACGCAGACCCTGTCCTCGCAAGAGAAGTCCCGGCTGCGCAATCAGGACATCGGCTTCGTCTTCCAGCAATTCCACCTGCTGCCGGCGCTGACCGCGCTGCAGAACGCACAGCTGCCGCTGCTGTATCGGGGCCTGTCGCAGCGCGCATCGCTCGACGCGGCAAGGGCGGCGCTGGTGGCGGTCGGGCTTGAGCATCGGCTATCGCACCGCCCGGCGGAGCTGTCGGGCGGCGAGCGGCAGCGCGTGGCCATCGCCCGCGCCATGGCCGGCCAGCCGCGGCTGCTGCTGGCCGACGAGCCGACCGGCGCGCTGGATTCGGCAACCGGCGCGCGCGTGCTCGCGCTGCTGCGCGAAGTCACCGCCACGCACGGGACGGCGCTGCTGATGATCACCCACGACCTGGAGATTGCTCGGCAGTTGCCCCGCCAGATCGAGATGCGCGACGGGCGTCTGCGCTGTGCCGCGCAGCCTGATCGCCATTCGACCGAGGGTTCCGACGCGGACCCGGCGCGGCCCCTGTCGGGCCACCGCAACACGGTTCCCGCCTGAGATGGACCAGCGGCTCCAGCACCAGGGACAGCGCCTGCGCATCGCCGTCGGATTCGCCTGGCAGAGCATCCTGACCAACCGCCGCCGGATCGCGCTGGCGGTGGCCGGCGTGGCGATCGGCATCGCGGCGGTCACGTCCATGCTGGTCATCGGCGACAGCGTCACCGCCCAGGCCACCCGGGCGCTGGACCAGCTCGGCGCGGACGTGGTGACGATCAGCGTGCCGCCACCAGGCGCCGACCCGTCAGGCCAGAGCGTCGAGCCGCTGAGCGAAGCCGCGCAGGCCCGCATGGACGCCACCACCGACGCCGCCGTCGCCGCGCTCCGCCACATGCCGGAGGTGCAATCCGTGGCGCGGCTGGAGCGCCGCTTCGGCTGCGGCGACGGACCGGAGACGGCGCTGGGCAGCCCGGACATCGTCGCCGCCCATCCCGATCTGCCCGGCGTGCTGTCGCTGCACCTGCAGCGCGGGCGCTTCCTGAGCCCGCTGGATGCGCGGCAGCCGTGGATCGTGCTCGGCGCCGACGTCGCCGCCGAACTGCGCAAGACCCGCCTCGACCTGCAGCCGGGCGCGGCCCTGCCCCTGTGCGGCAAGACGTTCTTCCTGGCCGGCGTGCTGGCCCCTTACATCGGCGACGATCTGCTGCAATCGATCCGGATGAACCACGCCGTCTTTATCTCGTACGCCTCGCTGCGGCGGCTGACCGGGCCGCCGTCGCCGTCGGCATCGCTGCTGCTGACCCGGCTGCAAACGGGCGTGACCACGCCCGACATGCCCGGCCTGCTGGCCTCCCGCCTGCGCACCGTGCTGTCGCAGACGGTAGAGGCGAGCGGCGCCAGGCAGGTCAGCGAACTGCGGCAGCAGCAGGTCTCGCTCTACACACGCTTTCTGGCGGTGCTGGGCTGCGTCGCGCTGCTGGTGGGGTCGCTGGGCATCACGAACGTGATGCTGGCCTCGGTGTCCGAGCGCAAGACGGAAATCGGCCTGCGCATGGCCCTGGGCGCGCACACGACCGACGTGGTGGCGCAGTTCCTGACCGAAAGCGTGCTGATCTGCCTGCTGGGCGCGGCACTCGGCCTGGCACTGGGCATCGTGGGCGCCGGGGTGGCGCTGACGGTTGCGCAGATCGGCATCACGCTGGATATCGCGACACCGCTCTGCTCCGCCGTGCTGGCCCTGCTGTGCGGTCTGGCCGCCGGCGCGTATCCCGCGGCCAATGCGGCGCGGCTCGATCCGGTGACCCTGCTGCAGGGGCGCGGCTGAGGCCGGATTGCGCGGCTGGGGCCGCATGGACCGTCATTGCATGCGGCCCAGCCCTCGCGGTCGCGCGTGAAGGCGACCCGCGCGCACTCGGCGCACCGGCAGTTTGCGGGCGGCCGCTTTTCTCGCGCAGTCGCCGCATGCCCGACGGGTGCGCACACCGGGCACGGAGGCGGCCCGCCTCATCCTCCCCCACGACAAGACCCCGGCGCCGGTGCGTCCCGGCAAAGGCGGTCGGCCCTTCGAACGCTGGGGGTCATTAGGGCAAACGCGTATCCAAAATGGCAGATGCCGGGCGCCCACCGCGACGATAGATTGACTTGGCCGAGGCACCCACAAGGCCGCATGAGTCCAACGACAGGCCTAGCCGGAGCACGTCTTGCCGCGCCAGCGGTGTCCTATCTTCCGGAGGTCAAATCATGCGGCTCATCCGCCTGCGCCTTGCTGCCCAGCTGTCCTGCCTTGCCATGGCAGCGCTCCCGTTCCATGCCGCCGCGCTCGAGGGCAATGCGCCGACCACGCCGTTCGGCGTCTTCGACTTCGGCGCGGGGATGATGCCGCCCCCGACCGAGCTGCCCGCGGTCGGGCTGCGCATCACGTCGTACACGGCCAAGCGGATGCAGGACAACCGCGGCAACAGCACGCCGCTCAATGTCGACCTGTCGGTGCAGAGCTACGGCCTGGCCGTCGTCAAGACGACCAACCTGCCGCTGCTGGGCGGCAAGTACGGATGGTCGCTCGTCGCGCCCGTGCTGAGCATGAAGCTCGACCTCGGCATCCCGACGCCCGCCGGCCGGCTCAGCCAGAGCGGCCGGAACACCGCGCTCGGCGATCTCCAGGTCGCGCCCATCACCGTGTCGTGGATGCCCGCGCCGAACCTGTTCGTCAACGCCTCGCTGATGCTGCAGCTGCCCACGGGGTCGTACGACCGGAACCGCCTGGTGAATGCGGGCATGAACCACTGGGTGGTCTCACCCACGCTCGCGTTCACCTACATCACGTCGTTCGGCGGCGAGGTCTCGTCCAACATCCAGCTCAACGTGAACGGCCGCAACCGCGACACCGACTACCGCTCGGGCATCGAGTACCAGCACGAGTTCGCGCTCGGGCAGCACGTCGGCCCGTGGACGGTCGGCGTCGGGGGCTACTACAGCCAGCAGCTGACCGACGACACCCAGGCCGGCAAGACCATCGAAGGCAACCGCGCGCGCGTGTTCGCCCTCGGCCCGGCGGTGTATTTCCTCAAGCCGGGCAGCGCCTGGCCGATCGTCTCGCTGCATGCCTACAAGGAGTTTGCCGCGCGCAATCGGGCGCAGGGGCGGCAGATTGCGTTGCGGGCGGCGTGGGTGTTTTAGGGCGGCGGTCAAATACGCGCAGGCCCGCAGGAGCAGGGTATGCGCTCTTTGTGATCCTCGACCTCAACGCATTGACCGTGCCTGCCCACGTCAATGCTCGCAGGGAGACGGTTCTTTTTCTTGATCCAATTCCTTTTTGATACCAGTCAAAATGGTATTGGGGTGGTAAAGATTGCGCTCGTCATCGGCCTTTTTCAGGCAATACCCTTGAACCCGCATTCGGTAGAGCGCCACCACCAAGCCTGTCCTATCTTGTCCGTGGCTACAGTGGACGTACACCGGGCCGTTTCCTGCGGCGTTCTTAATCTCGCTGATGGCTTTTCCAACCAAATTTGGGTCTGGCATCTCATCGAGATCGATATCGCAATGTTTTCCGAGGATGCAATCCTCCGGCTCCATGAAGACTTTGATCACCTTGATTCCATATTGCTCGGCAAAACGATCTTCTTCAGACTCGCTGACCGCTTTCGAATATTGGTTGAGCTTGACGATGGTTTTGATTTTTGATTCTTTTAGAAATTGCCACTCTTGCTCACCAACCGGCTCACCGCCGCGATAAATAGATCCCTCGGATACAACGCCAAAATTGACTGGCTTGCCCAGCTCGTGCATCGGAGTTTGACAGCCGGCGAGGAGCGCTATAACGGCAGCGATTGGCAAGAATGCCGTTTTCCGGATGCAGGAGGTCATTTTTAAAAGAGAGGGAAGTGCTTGATTTTGGTCATTCATACCTGTTCTCCCTGTCATCCTTCCCTGTCCACCACTCTTTTTTCCTATTCGCCGTCAGGCGAAGCGTGGCTTACCACTGTTCGCCTGACTTGATGGTATAGGCTAGACGCACCGCGCCGCCACCGAAGAAATGGATTAACTCAATCAAGGTAATTTAGCCCATATCTTTATACACATCTCGACGCACTCCTTATGAATCAAGAGTTTACGAGCGGGGCATCTGACGGCGTCCACCGAGACCTTCCGTGAGCCGGCACCCCGGAATCCCTTGCCGCAAGGGGTTCCGGGCGACGCGCCTAAAAATTAGGCAAAAGATGTGTATAAGTGTTCACGAAAAATTGATTTGAAATTTGGAGCCGTAGCCGGATAGGAGTTCGGCTAGTTCAGCGTCGATGGTGTCGCGTGTCCAGTTGACGAAGCGACGCCAGTGATATTTGAAGTGCTTCCAGACGATCTCGATCATGTTCAGTTCGGGGCTGTAGGGCGGCAGAAAGAACAGGAGCGCTTTGTGTTCCCTGAACCAGCGGTCGCGGGTTTCCTCGCTGATGCTGTGATGAATGGCTGCGTTGTCGAGGACGATGATGGTGGGTCGGCTGTCGTCTTGCCGAATCAGCGCATCGAGAAACTGCTCGACATCGGGGCCTTTGATGCTGTGCGCATGCGCGGCGTGAATCAGGCTGTTCTGCCCGTAGTCGAACGCACCGAGCACAGAACGTCGGCAGTGGCTGTGCGGTTCAACACAATGGGGCAGCCCTCGTGGTGACCATGCGCGCTGCACAACGGGCGAAGCTGCAAAGCCAGCCTCATCGAGATAGAGGAGCCGGATGGCCTGGTCGCGCGCGGCCTGCTGGAGCTTGCCGAGCACGTCTGCTTTCACAGCGAACTCCTCTTCGCACCGTTTTTTTTGAGCGAGTAGCGGTTGCGCTTGAAAGAGAAGCCTTCGCGCTTGAGCGCCGCGCCCAGTGTCTCGATCTGACATGGCAGCGGTTGCCCATGAACTTCCTGCACGCGCTGCGCGATCTGCGCCAGTGTCAGAGATTCGGCGCGCGCAGCGTCGACCGCCGTGGCGACCATGTTCTCGGGCAGCGACCTGGGGCGGCCGCCGCCGTGACCGCTCAACAAGCCGCACACGCCGTATTCGTTCCAGGCACGCACCCAGTTGTAGGGCGACTGCACGCTAACGCCCAACCGGCCCGCGACCTTGGGGGCCGACAAACCGTCGCCGAGCATGACCATCCCCGCTGCGCGCGTGCGGATGTCGCGGTGCCGGTGATTCAGGCTCAATTGCTCCAACGTCAGCTTCTCCACTTCGCTCAACTCGACCACGCATCGCATCGGTATGCAGACCTCATCGGATTGCCTGCATGCTCAACGCCTCAACTTCTAATCCGTTTACACAGAACACTTAACGCTATGAATTTAGCCCCAAGCGATCACCCAACTCGGCTATTGCCTCTCGCAGTTCTTGCTTCGTCACCTCCAAATCAGGGGCGACGTAATCCAGTTCGTGACCTACGCCAAGAAACCGTACCGCTGAGGGCCCGTTTGGCAAACCGTGTATTGGTGGTTTCGGCGACTCATGCGCCGCTTCCTGTTCCGCACGCTGCACGACGTGGTGCTGATGCTGGATCGGGAGTTGGCTGGGCAGCAGCCGTGCCCGAGTGCGGGCGTCATCGACAGCCAGACCGTCAAAGCGGCCTCGGCCGACACGCGTGGCTACGATGCAGCCAAAAAAATCGTCGGGCGCAAACGGTATATCGCGGTGAACACGGATGGACGACTGCTGATGGTGAACCTGACGCCAGCGGACATTGCCGACAGCACGGGGGCGCTGGCGGTACTGGAGGCGGTGAAGAAACGTTGGCCAGGCGTGAAACACCTGTTCGCTGATGGCGCGTATGACCGTACAGCGCTGATGGACAAGGCCGCAACCCTCGGCTTCGTGGTTGACGTGGTACGCCGCCACGAGCAGCAAACGGGCTTTGCCGCTCTGCCGCGCCGCTGGGTGGTCGAGCGCACCTTTGGGTGGATGGTTCGCTGGCGCCGACTCGTACGCGACTAGCCAAAATCTTTCAGACCGGCGGGTTGCTGCCGGCAAGCAACTCCGCCTGCATCGTCTTCGGCAAATGCGACTGACGAACCAGATCGCCGTACAACGCCACCAGCGCCTGATGCCCGGCCTGCCCGGCTCGCTCGACAGCACTCACCCCATCCGCGCGCTTGCCCGCGACCAGTTCCACCTTCATCTCGTCCGGCAAACTGGAGTGCAGCACCTGCTTGACGAAGCGCATCATGGAATACGAGTCGCCCCGTTCCATCGCAACAGCGAGCGCTGGCGTCCCTTCTGCGCTCTTCGCCGCCAGTAGTTGTGTCTTCATCTCGTCGGGGAGCGCCGAATGCCGGATTTTCATGACAAACAGACCCACAGCATCCGCATTCCCGCACAGCACCGCCTGCAATAACGAAGACACGCCGCTGCTATCTTTTCCTTCCAGTACCTTCGCCCTCGCCTCGTCCGGCAAGTCGGCATCGAGAACCATCCCGGCGAAGCTCTCAACGACATCCCAGTTGTAGCGCACCGACATGGCGTTGTTGAATGCGGGTACGCCAAACTGGTCTTTTGCGGCGAGCAGGCTGACCTGTGTATCGTAATCAAGGCCCGCCTGCGCAAGCAACTGGCCGTAGGCCTTCATGGCCTCCGCGCTTCCGTGATAAAGCGCCAAGTGCAATGCCGGGTGACCGGATGCATCTTTTGCAGCCAACAGGTCAATCAGTTCGTCACCCTGCAGGTGTGCGCTCCCGCCCCCCCTCAGTTGTTCCGCGACCGCATGAAGCTCCTGAGGAACATCGTCCAATAACGCTAAACCAATACGTGCCTTCAGGGTTGCCTCTCCGGATTGGGTCGTTTCACGGCTAAGGTCGAGCGGCATGCTTTTAGAGATCATCCCCAGCACGGTCGGCTTGCCATAGTTGACACCGGCATCGAGAAAGTCGTCGAAGGCGAGATGTTCCAGCGATTGCAGATCGGTTACCCGCACCCGTTTATGCGTCAGCGTGCGGTTAGGATCGTACACATTCGCCACATAAACCCGCCGCCCATCTACGGGGTCAGTCTTGATCCTGATCGCGACAGCCATCGCATGCCCGGTGAACGCCGCGGCGGCCCCATCGCCGAAATTGGCCGTGTGGATGACGGCCGAGGCATGGTCCTGTCCCGTGGCCTCCAGCCTCTTGAACACGTTGGCAAGCACCGCGCCAAACCGGTCTCCGTCGACCACCGCGCGTTGCGAATCCGGACCCAGCCCGGCCCAGGCAAGGACTGTCGGCTGAACATACTTGTCCCGCCAGGCCTTGTCCGGAAAATTGTCATAGTGACGATTGCCGGAAATGGACAGCTTGTCGAAATCGAACTTGCCACCGTTGTCATCCGAGGCGAGGCAATAGGCAAGGGCCAGGTGCCGACACGCCAGGTAATCCCCACCCGGGTCCAGCCGGGCATCACCGTTTTTCAACAGGATGCTCAGGTTCAGATCGGTCATCGCGCGTTTAGGCGAAAAATAGGGCTCCGCCTTGGTGGGCGGCGGTGCAGGGCGTCTGGAGGCGGACTGGAAGGTCAGCGGCGATTCCGCACGGTACCCGCTATTGGCCAGCGTTTCAGCCCCCTGTTCATGCAGCAACTGCATTTCCTGTGGCGCGATCGTCCCTTCACTCCACGCGTGATAGTCGAGCCGCTCAATCACGGCCTTCCTGATTTCCGGGCCCAGCGACGAGTCGACGATCACGCTCATGAAATTGTTAAATGCCTTCTCATACTCGGGCCGATCGGACGAGTGGTAATACTGGGCGCGTGTCCGGCGCAACGCGGGTACCGAGATCGCCGCCCCTATCACGGTCCCCCCCAGGATGGCATTGGCAGCCTGCTGCGACCGGTATGCCTGCTGTTGCAAGGGCGAATGCATCCGCAGCCGGGCTTGCTGGACAGACATCCACATCGTCAGCGCTTCGCGTGCCTCGGGCGTATTGCCCCGCATTTTCTGGGCAAGTTGCTTCTCCAGTGCGTCACGCTGCTGCGGCAAAAGACGCTTCGCGTATAGATATTGTTCGGACGCCGACTTCCTGAACCATCGCTTGACGCGGTGATTCGACAGCGTGGACATGTCTTCGACGGCGGTTTTCACGCTCCACGGCTTGGTAGCAGCCAGTTCTCGGGGCGCAATGCTGACGGCAGGCTTCGATACAGATACCCGCCCGTCAGCAGGCTTGCTGCGACTGAACGGCGAGAGGCATGCAAGCGGACTGGACACGGACCCGCGCGAAGTTGAGGAAGGCCTGCGGGCAACGGGTGTGGTTACGGCTGCGGTTGCTGCATCCTGAGCATGATCAGTCGACCGAGCTCTATGTGTGGTTGTGGCGATTGAGCGGGGCACGTTGACCTCCATTGTGCGATCAGGATAACGACGCTGTTGAGCCGCCTCCGCCGTCAAAGTACCGAAGCAAAATGGCTTCAGCCCCGTTCCCGCCGAACTAAACATCAGGATTACGAATTTTTTAAGAATTGGTCGAACCGCCTTAAGACACCTCGTTATACACAAGTCCGCAAAGCCGTGCGGCTGAAGGGCTGGCGGCCGATTTGATGCAAGGGCTGTGGTTGTAAACGAAAGCGAATCGGCGTTTACTCTCGCAATTTGCGGCGATTGCAGATGGTGCGAGAATCGGACGGCTGGGCACACAAGGAGTTGGAAGGCGTGAATCTGGGTGACGCGAGACGCAACGAACGGGCGAAGACGCTGCTGACGAGGTTTGCCGAGAAGCCGACGGAGAGCATCCCGCACGCGTGCCACGGCTGGAGCGAGACGATCGGCGCGTATCGTTTCATGGAGAACCCGGCGTTCGAGTGGGGCGACATCATGGAGCCGCATTGGGAGCGCACGGTGCAACGCATGGGTGAGCACGAAGTCGTGCTGTGCATTGCGGACACAACCGAACTGGACTTCAACGGCCAGGAGGCCAGCGGTCTGGGACCGCTGAACTACGAAGCGCGGCGCGGCATGTATGTGCATCCGACCTATGCGGTGAGCACGGATCGCGTGGGGCTGGGCGTGCTGGATGCCTGGATGTGGGCGCGCGAGCCCAAGGATGCCGACGGCGAGCGTGGCGGCATCAAGGAGAGCGCGCGCTGGATCGAGGGGTACGAGCGGGTCGCCGAACTCGCCTCGCAGTTGCCGAGCACGCGGCTGGTGTACGTGGCCGATCGGGAAGCGGACATCACGGCGCTGATGCAGCGAGCCGCCGAGCTTGGGACACCGGCGGACTGGCTGCTGATCCGCTCGACGCACAATCGCAGCCTGGACGGTGGCGAGAAGCTCTGGCCGACCGTGCTCAAGACCGAGGCGGTGGGCGAAATCGAGTTCGTCATGGCGGCCCGTGAGGGGCAGAAGGCTCGCACGGTGAAACAGGCGTTGCGTATGAAGCAGGTGACGTTGCGGTGCGGGCTTGCGCTGACGTGCGTGATCGCCAAGGAAATCGCCCCGCCGGCAGGCGTCAAGCCAGTCGAATGGCGCTTGCTCACCAATCGAGTGCCGGCCGGCGCAGACGAGCTGGTGGAGTTGATCGACTGGTACCGGGCCAGATGGGAGATTGAGATGTTCTTCCACGTGCTCAAGAACGGCTGCCGTGTCCAAGCGTTGCAGCTCTCGGCCGTTGATCGCATCGAACGCGCGCTGGCGCTGTTCATGATCGTGGCATGGCGCATCGCTTATCTGATGCGCCTGGGCAGAACCTGTCCTGACCTGGATGCGGCGCTGTTCTTCGACCCTGATGAGATTCATGGGGCCTACCTGCTGATGAACAAGCGTAGGCCCAAGGGCGCGCCAACCCTGAACGAAGTGCTGCGCCTGGTGGCGCAAGTGGGTGGCTTCCTTGCCCGCAAGGGCGACGGCGAGCCCGGTGCCAAGACCATCTGGGAGGGCTTGCAGCAGGTCATGACCGCCGCTCAGACACTACGCGCGCTTCGCAGTGAAGCCGATTGAGGTGAGATGTGTATAACGAGGTGGCCCATGCCCAGCTTCCATCAGTGGCTGAGTGGCAAGCTGCCCGAGCGCACGACCTCCAATCTTACTTGGACGCACAAGATATTACCCTCTCTAATATCTTAAAAAAGATAATTTCATCAATTCCGTCATGAACAACGCATGCACAACAGACGTGCATTCGATCACACTACCTTACCGCTCGCTTGAGGCTGACATAATTTCAGGCGACCGGGATGACCGATATCAGCGAGCCGAATTATTTTTAATCCAAATACAATATAAAAATAAGGAGTTATTTTGATAAAAACATCTAACGCAGCTCGAATATTATTAATTTTTTCGATGTTCCTGAACAAATCCGCTCAAGCGGTACAGAATATTCCATCGATACCTGTTTACTTGGGGCCCGGTAGCGTTGGATATCCAACAGCAGACGCAGCCGGCCAAGCTTTGGCTGCTTTGGTTTGCAGTGCACCCGGCAATCAGTCGTATGTCCAAAGTTGCACGTATGCAGGGCTCCGAACAGATATCCCCGACCCGGATCCAACCTTCCCCCTTCCATTTGCCGGGCGGGCAATGGTTACCCTTGTGCGCAATGGATCGTCACTGACAATGTCGGCAGGGGACGTGCGGAAAACTTTCTCTTGCCCCGCCGGCAATTGGTCTCTTCGTTGGTTTCCGAACAACCCTGTCCCGGTTTGCGAGGGGCCAGGCACAGTTCCACCACCGCAACCATCGCTGCAAATTACCGCGAGCGCGGCATTCATCCCCGCAGGTAGTACGACGCAAAACGGGAAAATACTTACAAATTCGAATCTAACCTTACGAGTTACGCAAACCGGTCAGCCGGCTAATGGCATGTCAGTCGGATTGCAATCGAGTCGTGGCTCTCAGGATGCTATTCAAGGCCCTACTGCAGCAACAAACGCGAGCGGCACAACTCTGGCGTCCGTATCGACCCGAGCACAGCCGGGTCAGTCAAGCATTAGCGGCTCAAGCCCGTCTAACCTCAAGACGGCGACTCCGGCGAACATCAGTTGGCTCCCGGCACGCTATGAAAGCTCGTTCCTCGTGACCTGTTACACGTTGGCCGTGGAGTCAGAGGCGCCAGCCACACCTGTCAGCCAAAATGTTTGCGGACTGCCAAGTACCAACCACTACCGCTCGAAGTTTTTGACCGACGTGAAGATGCAGGGCTCGGGCCAAGCGTTGGATGGCAGCATTGTTCACTATAGCGGCCAAGGCTGCTTCAACATCGACTCATGTCCGCGCACCGCAACCAGCGCCTGCGCTACAGTGGGCACCACCATTGCAGTCGACCGCTCCGTCATTCCGAGGGGGAGTACCGTCACTGTCGATATACTGGGCCAACGAAAGGCACAGGACGGGGGCGGCTCGATCAATGGCTACCACATAGACGACTACATGGGGCCTCAACGAGCAGCGTGCTTGCAACTTGGGCATCGCAATTCCGGCATCGTTTTTCAGCGCTACTAGGGGAGAGTCATGCGCAAGTTTGGGAAAATCTTTGCAATGGCGGTGTTCTGCGTAGTCGCGTCACAGTATGTCGTAGCAGGACAAGATTGCCGTGCGTTGGTGGTGGTCAAGAACGACCTATGGTTTGCACAACAAGACGGCACTCTGATCACACAGTTGACAAACGACGGCAATTTGAAATACGCCGTTGCGCTAGCACCGAGCTCCGATCTCATTGCGTACAGTGGAAAAAGTTCACCCGCGGACGTTACCCTGATCGATTCGACAGGCAGGCTGCTTGCCAACGTGAACGTACACGCAACTGACGCAATTACAGATCTAACGTGGACGTCGCCGGGCATGCTAGAGGCTAGGCAACATGAAAGCCCGACCAGCAGCCGTTCCTACTTCCTGTACGTCCCTCCCCCTGCTGGCCCAGCCCAGGTTCTACCCACGAAAGGAGTTGGAGGAAGCTGCGCCCTCTCGCCAAGAGGACACGGAGCTGCATGTACAGCGGGTGATGCAATCAGCCTAAATGGTCGGGATATCTATTTCCTTCCAAGTCCGTTCTCGTCTTCTACTGTCGTGCAGAGAATCAATGCCTCTATTGGCACAAGCGTATCGACAAAAACGATGCCACCCTTCCGAATCGAGGTTCAAAACATTCGAGACGAAAAGGTTGCACTGAAAGTGACAACCCCGGATGGGCAATGGAAGCAGGCCTACCTAGGCAATGGAAACGTACTTTCCATGCCGTACCCAAGCGGAATCTCAGACGGATCCACTGTCCTCTACGGGATTGAGGCAGGGATCGCGCGGAATAACAACGGGGTTGTTACGCTGACGGTAATGTCAAATAGTCTTGGTGCACCAGCGTTCGAGGCCGGACCGGTCTGGGATCCGAAAGGCAAGCGCATTGCCTTTGTTGAATCCAATGGCTCAAGCCAGAGATGGTTAGTCTTGATCAATCGAGAAATGGGCGAAGCCGATAAACCTCGCGGAGGCCACGATGCTAGAGAACTGCTTCCGATCGCTGGCCCCGTGAGCTCGATCGCGTTCACATCGGACACACACATCGTGGTCAAGGGGCAAGACAGCGTCTTTGCACAGGACATACCCGCCGAAGGGAAGGTGCCTAGCAACGCTCCCTACACGACAACGCCACGACTGGCACAGCAGATCAATGTTACGGTCGGCGGAAGTCCCACTCCCGTCCCAGTAAAAGGTTGGACCTGCCAGTAGTGGTTCACACTTGGCGGTGCGTGGCAACATCAACGCACCGCCCATTCATTGTCATTTGGCAATGGATTGGCTGCGAGATCGTCCCACGAACAACAAGCTGGAAATCAAGTCAGACAGCCCAATCGCCCCCCTTTCATCCCCATCCCCATCCTCCGTATTAGGGCTTTCCCGCTAACAGCAACCACCGTCACGGGCGCATCATTGCCGAACGCAGACAGCGTTCCCGGCCGCCCCAATCAGCAGGACGACGGCACCGCGCCCGCACCGGGGCGCCGGTCGCCCACCACCCGATCCGCCCACGCCCCCGCGGCGAGCATCGGGCCCGCCACTGGCGCCCACGAGGCACCGGTTTGGAACGCCCGACGGCAACGCATCCGCAGACAAAAAAACGACGGGAAACCGGGTTCGCCGCCCGCCATCACAGACCGCGGCCGCCCCGCCCACCCGATGGGAGACCGGCATGGCAGTTGCACGGCAGTTGCCGCGCGCCGCGCCATGGCCACGAGAGGTCGCAGATGGAAACCACGTACTCGAACGACCCGCTGCTGCTCAACCTGTACCGCTGCTGCACAGCCCCCGGCGGATGGCAGGCGGTGCTCGACCGGCTGTGCGACGAGGTCGGCGCGCACTCCGTCGTCATGCAGGCCACTGCTTTCGCGGATGACCACCAGGGCCGCACGTACTGGTGCGCGCACGATTCCCGCACCGATGTGAATGCCTACCAGGCACTGATCTCCGACGCCAACAACCCGCGCATGGACCGCCGGCGCGGCTTGCCGGTCATCGGCCGGTTCGTCGGCGACGAACAGCTGTTCACCAGCCGCGAAGACGTCCGCCAGCAGCAGCGGCTGCAGCGGCAGCTGGCCGACCTGGGCTTCGGGCGCTTTCTCGGCGCGCTGCTGCCGATCGGCGGCGACCGCTTCATGGCGATGGTGCTTCACCGCCCGGCCGGCAACGACACCGCCTTCGGCGAGGCCGACCAGCAGCGGCTTGCCGGCCTGCTGCCCCACTTCGGCCAGGCCACCGAGCTCAGCCTGTCCGTGCACGGCGAGCGCAAGCTCGAGCAGATCCTCAGCGCCTGCCTGGACCGCTGGCAATGCGGCCTGGTCGTCTGCGATGCCGACGGCCGGGTGCAATGGATGAACCGCCCGGCGCGAGAGCGCATCGCGCGCCACGGTGCGCTGCACCTGCGCGACGGCCTGCTGCACGCCCACGGCGACAAGGCGGCCCGGCTGCGGCACGCGCTGATGCCGCGCAGCATCGCCCACGGCCGGGCGACCTTCCTCACGCTCGATCACGCCGCCCACCGGCTGCACCTGGCCGTGCAGCCGCTGACGCGCGTCGACGGCATCGCCGATGCCGGTGGCGCGCTCGTCATGATCAGCGACGGCAACCTCGCCGGCGAGATCCCGGCCGCGGCGCTCGCCGCGCTGTTCGACCTGACCGAGGCCGAATCCCGGCTGGCCAGCGCGCTGGTGCAGGGCGACACGCTCGAGCAGTATGCGCAGCGCCGCGGCGTGTCGATCGGCACGGTGCGCTATCAGCTCAAGCAGGTGCTCTCGAAGACCGGCACCAACCGGCAATCCGAACTGATGCGCAAAGTGCTGTGCTCGGCCGCGGCGCACGCGGCGGGCTTCCAGTCGGCCAGCATGCATTGAGGGCGACCGCACAACCGCTGCTCAGTGCGCCTTTCGAAGACGTCCCGGGCCGCCCGCCTTGTGCCACCTCACACAGAATGCCGGGTGCACAGGCCTTGACGCCGCCTGCGCCCAAACGCAAACCATCGCCCATGACGGCGGCATGCGGCACAGACAAGGCCATGCGCTTCATTGCGCCCCTCCCCCGCAAGACAATCGGCAACGCATCCGCACAGCGCATCGCAGACCGGCTCGCATCCGTCGGATGTGCAGCCGCGCAACCGAATGCTACGATCCCCATGAACTTGTGAACGGGATTCAGCAATGGCGCGCGAGAACTACCACGACCTCCTGGCCTTCCTCGCCGTGGCGCGCGAGCGCAGCTTCACCCGGGCGGCGGCGCAGCTCGGCGTGTCGCCCTCGGCGCTGAGCCATACCGTGCGCGCGCTGGAGACGCGGCTCGGCATCCGGCTGCTGACCCGCACCACGCGCAGCGTGTCACCCACCGAGGCCGGCGAGCGGCTGCTGCAATCCATCGCCCCGCGCTTCGAAGAAATCGATGCGGAACTCGCGGCCATCAGCGAATTGCGCGACACCCCCTCGGGCACGGTCCGCATCACCACCACCGACTACGCCATCCGCACCTTGCTGTGGCCCAAGCTGTCGAAGGTCCTGCACGACTATCCGGACGTGAAGGTCGAATTCGTGACCGACTACGGGCTGACCGACATCGTGGCCGAGCGCTACGACATCGGCGTGCGCCTGGGCGACACGCTGGCCAAGGACATGATCGCCGCGCGCATCGCGCCGGACCTGCGCATGGTCATCGTCGGCGCGCCGGCTTACCTGAAGCGGCACCCGGCCCCCAAGACCCCGCAGGACCTCACCGCGCACCGCTGCATCAACCTGCGCCTGCCGACCCGCGGCGGCGTGTACGCGTGGGAGCTCAAGAAGGGCCAGCGCGAAATCCAGGTGCGCGTAGATGGACAGCTCACCTTCAACGGTGTCTACGAGATCCTCGACGCGGCGCTGTCCGGCTACGGGCTGGCCTATATGCCCGAAGACCTGGCCCAGCCGCACGTGGCGGCGGGCCGCCTCAAGTGGGTGCTGGAAGACTGGTTCCCGACCTTCCCCGGCTATCACGTCTACTACCCGAGCCGCCGGCAGTCGTCGCGCGCGCTCACGCTGGTGATCGACGCGCTGCGCGACCGGAGCTGAAGCGCACGGGTAGCCTCCGCCGGCACGCGGCACGCCTCGGCGGCATTGTTGAATCCGCCTCATAGCGGCATGCAGCGGATCGGCCTTTATCGGTGGCCGGCCGGTCCTTACCATGCATGGCATCTCCCGTTCCGCGGCTGGCATGCGCGCCGGCCGCGCAGGGTGTCGCCTTCAACCGGAGTTGCCCATGTCCGCCCCCTCGACCGTCGCGCGCGACGCGTTCGGCCACATCGCGCCCGCGCTGGCCGACTATACCGACAACGTCCTCTTCGACGATGTCTGGCAGCGGCCGGGACTGTCCCCCCGCGACCGCAGCCTCATCACCGTGGCCAGCCTGATCGCGCTGTATCGCACCAACGAACTGCCCTTCCATCTCAAGAAGGCGCTCGACAACGGCCTGCGCCGCGATGAGCTGATCGAGGCCATCACCCACCTCGCCTTCTATTCGGGCTGGCCGACGGCCAGCACGGCGCTGCCGATCGCGCAGCGCGTCTTCGAGGCCGCGGACGCCTGAGCGGCGCGCGCGGCGTTTCCACGCTTGCATGGCGGGCGCGTGCCCGCACGGAGCCAATCCATGGAGTATCGGTATCTGGGCCGCAGTGCCCTCAAGGTGTCGCCCCTGTGCCTGGGCGCGATGATGTTCGGCGGCGAGACCGACGAGGCCACCGCCACGCGCATCATCGGCAAGGCATTCGACCAGGGCATCAACTTCATCGACACCGCGGACGTCTACCACGCCGGCCGCTCAGAGACGATCGTCGGCCGCGCCATCGCCGCGCGGCGCGACAGCTGGGTCGTCGCCACCAAGTTCGGCTTCCCGACCGCGCCGGGGCCGAACGAGCAGGGCCAGTCCCGCAAGTGGATCATGCAGTCGGTCGAGGCCAGCCTGAAGCGGCTGGGCACCGACTACATCGACATCCTCTACTTCCATCGCGCCATCCCCGACCTGCCGCTGGAGGAAGGCGTGCGCGCCGTCGGCGACCTGATCCGCCAGGGCAAGGTGCGCTACTTCGGCGTGTCCAACTTCCGCGGCTGGCGCATCGCCGAAGTCGCGCGGCTGGCAGACCAGTTCGGCATCGACCGCCCGGTGGCCAGCGAGCCGCTCTACAACCTCGTCGACCGCTCGGCCGAGGTCGAGCAGCTGCCGGCCGCCGCGCACTACGGGCTGGGCGTGGTGTCGTACAGTCCGCTGGCGCGCGGCGTGCTGACGGGCAAGTATGCCGTCGATGCGCCCCCGCCCGCCGACAGCCGGGCCGGGCGCGGCGACAAGCGCATCCAGCAGACCGAATGGCGACCGGAATCGCTGCGGATCGCGCAGCAGATCGCCGCCCATGCCGCCGCGCGCGGCACCACGCCGATCGCGTTCGCGCTGGCCTGGGTGCTCAACAACCAGTTGGTCAGCTCGACCATCGCGGGCCCGCGCACCGAGGCGCACTGGGACAACTACGCCGAAGCGCTGAACGTGCGGCTCGGCCCCGACGACGAGCAGTTCGTCGACCGCCTCGTGCCGCCGGGCCATGCCTCCACGCCGGGCTATACCGATCCGGGCTATCCGGTGGAAGGACGCAAGGCGCGGTGACCCGCGCGGGCACGCCGTCCCCATCCATTTCTGTCACGGCGACCAGGCTCCTGCATGGCGCCGATCAACGAAGCGTTCGGGCGGAGGGCGCGGGATGTGTGGGATCGGTTTGTGATCGATCTGGCGCATGAGGACGCGGCGCGTGCCGGCCGTTCACATCTGCCCGGTTGACGCCATGAACCGGTTTCGCCTCCGGCGCAATGGCTTCGCCGCCCCTGGCGATGCGGCGCCCCGGCCCCGGCATCATCGCCAATCCTCAAATCAATCATCAATCTCACATGCCGAAGATCTCGTCCTCTGCTTCATCGTCTTCCCGATTCACCGTGGCCGAGGAAGACACCTCGCCACGCCCCACCAACGTCGATCGCACGCGGACCATCAGCGACATCAACGCGCATGGTCCCAAGAAGAATGAGACATTGCGCGCAGCGCTGCCCCCCCGCCCGTCGGCGCCAGTCGATCCCGTCGTACAACAGGCAGCTGAAACGCTGTTCGCAATGAGCCACGGCACCAAGGGCTGATCCGTCTCCTGCGATACGTGCCCGTTCCAATGTGCGACGGGGCTGCCGGAAAGCCTGGCTGACAGCCCACGGGTACGCATGCCGAGCCCTCTGCCCGAAAGACGATTCGAGCCTGGACCTTCCGGCTCGCCTCAGAAGGAACGCGGCATCCCCGGCACAGCCCACCTACGACAGGATCAGACTCGTCGAAATGGGCATCACCAGATACCACCGCGTCTCTCGCGGAATTTCCGCTCCTCATCGTCTTTAGCTACGAAGCCGAAGCCACCGTGGTACGGCAGGCATGCATTGGCGGCCCCCACGAAGCGTCCGCCGCGAGCAGCTTGGCCATGTTGGCCTCCGCCCCGCACGGCTTGTGCGCGCCCGGCGATGCAGCCATGCCGCACGCACCGCCCGCGCGCCTGTCCCGGCTGGGTCTTCCGTGAACCGGGCGTCCCGTGGCGTGCGCACCGGATTGCCGGCCCCCTCGGCGTAACACCGGCGCACCGGTGCCCGATCGAACGCCGATGCGCCCCCGGCTATCCGCCGCGCGCGGCGGTGATTTCCTGTTGCGTCAGCCGCATCAACCGTTCGTGCCGGTCTTGCGTGTCGATACCATCGGAGAAGAACGCCGGATCGTCGGGATATTCCTGCTCCAGATAGGTCAGCCAATCGGGATCGCGCAGCAGGTGCGCGTATGCCTTGGCCTCGGTTCTCAGCGGCCGCTTTTCCACGACGAGCCTGCGCGTCAGGTCTTCCGACAGCAGCACGGTGGCGTTTTGCTGCAAGTGCCGGAACGCGTGGCCCGTCCCGATGCCCGGCATCGCGCGCGCCCTGGCCAGCGCTTCGGTGCGGGAGCCGAAGGACACCGTGTTCACCTCCGGCGGCACCGCCATCGCTTCTCCGTCCGGCCGCTTTTCCACGACAGCCTGCAGCGCGGACGCCCACAGCAGCGTATTGGCAGTGAATTCGACCGGATGCTGCCGCTCCAGAAACTGGCGCCACGCCGGGCTCCTGCACAGGTTCCGCTGCAGTTTCGCCTCGCTATCGCAATGCTTTTTAATGTAGGCCCTTGCCTGAGCCGCGATCCCCTTATCAACACTGGCCATGCTGCGGAACGCCATTGCCGGGGTCCGGATCGGCAGGATGCTGGACAGGCGCACCCTCAACGCAAGGACGTTCTCCAGAGACTCACCGAACAACGGAAACCGCTCGGACACGAAATCGTCGACCAATGACCAGGGCACACAACGCTTGTGGTACTTCAGCACCTGCTCCAGGCTGGCATCGCCATGGTAGGTCGGGTCCTTGGCCGCCAGCCGCAGGTTGCCAAAAATGACATCGACGTTGTCATGGCAGTTGGCATCGGCGCCGCCCGCGACGTCGAAGCAGAATGCACGATAGGCATCGTTGTGCGCGGCGAGCTTCAGGATGCCGCCCAACTCCCGCACCGAGTCGGCACGATGCCACTTCCGCTTATCGAACGACGCGCACCCGTCCAGCCGGCCAAGCAGGGACATGAACGGTTCGCTGCCCTCCTGGTCCCGCAAAGCCCGCAGGGCTTCGAGCGTCTCCGGCTGCAGCTTGCACGCCTTCGCCCAGACCTCCAAGGATTCGCGCGGCGATGACGGTCCTTGTGCGCGGAGGTTCATGTACCCCGGCGCCCGGAACTGGCGTAGCAAAGACCTTCCGCCCTCGTGGCCGTGCGCCGTCTCCCCGGCCCCCCGATGGCGCGAGAAGCCGACCAGCCCCGACAGCACCGCCGCGGGGCTTCTGCGCGCCGGGCGCTCGCCGGGAGACGGCGACGACATCACGAAAGGCTGACTATCGGAGGTGGACGGATCGTGGCTGGACTGGGCAAGGTCGATGCCCCGGACGCGGAAAACCATATCGAGCAGCGTGGATGGGAAAGCGCTGTTTTATAGCCCACCCGCGCGCCGCCTACCGGTGCGTACTCGAAACCAGCGAGGCGAATGCGAAGCCGGGGCGCTCGCTGGACGTCAGCGACGGCTACCGCCCCTCCCGATGCGCCATCGCACCCAGCAGTTGCTGGACAACCGGCCGCGTCCGCCCGCGGGCACGGGCCGGCTCGAACACCCACATCTCGTACAAGGGCAGCGCCTCGCGCAGGCGCAGCGGCGTGATGCGCTTGCGCACCTCCCCGATCAGCGCCGGATGCGGGACCACCGCAAGCAGGTCCGCGCCCGCCATCAGGTTCAGCAGGCTGGCGTAGTCCGGGCAACTCACGGCCACCCGTGGCGGCGGCATATCGCGGACCGCGTAGGCCTCCGTCAGCACGTCCACCGGCCCGCGCACACTCGGCCCGACCACGGCCCATGCTGCGCCCCGCAGCTCGGCAAGCGTCCGCGCTCCGGCACAGGGATGTGTCCGCCGGGCGTAGACCAGGGGCGCGATCCGATAGAGGCTTTGCCCGACCACCCCGCTCGGCAGCGGCCCGCGCGGCTTCGGCGCGATGACGATGTCGAAGCTGCGCATCTGCAGGCCGGCAAGCAGGCTGCCCTCGTCGGCGCTGGTCAATTGCAGAAACCGGCGCGGATGCCCCGCGCACCAGCCGTCGTACAGGAGCGGCCCGCAGGTGAGCGCGGCCGAGGGCGTCACGCCCACCTGCAGTACCTCCCGATCGCGCCGAGGCGGGCCCGACGCGGCGAGGGCATCGACGTGCTCCGCCAGCGAAGCGGCCTCCGCGGCGACGCGCATGGCCAGGCCGGTCGGGACCGCTCGCCGCCCCGAGCGCACCAGCAACGGCGAGGCGAACTGCCGCTGCAACTGCCGCATCCCGTGGCTGATCGCCGGCTGCGACACCCCGGCCGCCCGCGCCGCCGCGGCAAAGGAGCCGTGCTCGATGACCAGCCGCAGGTAGTACAGATAGCGCAGATACATAAACGGCTCTTATGAGTGGATCCCCATTGTCGCTTGTCACCACCGCCGGCGTCCGGAAAGATGCACCGCGAACCGTCCAACCCGTCCAGTGAGGTTTCCATGACACAGCTGCACATCGACACAGTGCGCGCCTATCTGCACCACCTGCACGCCGGCGACACGGCGGGCCTGATCTCCACGTTCGAAGACGATGGCATCGTCCACTCGCCGTTCCTCGGCACCATGGCTGCTCGCGATTTTTTCGGCAAACTCGCCCAGGCTTCCAGCGGCAGCGTCATCACGCCGATCGACCTGTTCGCGTCGGTTCAGCCGGCAACGGATGTCGTTCGCGTGGCCGCGTACTTCCGCTATGACTGGACGCTGAACGATGAGCGGCAGGTGGACTTCACCTGTGTCGATATCTTCAGCTTCCGGCACGACAGCGCGCGCATCCGCACGATGCACATCGTCTACGACACCCACCCCTTGCGCGAGCGCGTCGGCGACAAGTACGCCCCTGACCCGGCTTCGTGATCCCCGAAACCGGGCCGCAGACCCGCGCCAGGATTCCCCGCGCCACGCACGTAAGCGCCCGCTTCGGGGCGCGCGGCAGTCACGCCTGTGCTTCGCGGGCGTAATCGGTCCCGCAGCGACCAGCCCGCTACCCCGCGGCCGGCGGATCGCAAGCACCCGGGCCGGAAACGGCGGGCCACGCCAATCGAGCCCCACCCCCGCACGGTGCCCGCCGCCACCCCGGGATGCGAAAGGAAACGGCCCGCCCCCCATCGGCGTGTAAACTGCTGCCTTTTTTGAGTCTTGTGGTATGGCGCAAGCTCCACGACGTACGGCGCTCAGCGGCCCGACGCTGGTCCGCCTGCTCGCCCGCCTGGCGCAGATCGACGTTCCCGAATCCGGACAATCGCTGTCGGACCGGCTGAGCCGCTGGCTCGGCTGGACCGACGCCATCGCCCTGTCCACGGCGCTGAGTCAGAGCCCACCGGCCAATGCGCTCGATGCGCCATCCGCCGGCAAGGACGCAGCAAGCCTGTGCGCTCGCGTGCGCACCGCCCTGGCGCAGGCCATTGCCGGCACCGGCGAGGCCCACGGCAGGCGGGGCGCGCCTGCGCAGGTGCCCGCCCGGGGCGCCTCGATGGACGCGACGGCCGACTACGCGGATTTCCGGCAGCGCTACCTGGCGCTGCAGCAGACGATGCAGATGGAGATCGCCGACCTGCGGGCCCGTCTGCGGCGCATGCTGTCCGCCCAGACGCCCGACATGGCGCGGCTCGCGGTGCTCGATGCCAGCCTGGAGCAAGCGCTCGACGCGCAGGAACGGAACCTGCTGGCTCGCGTGCCCACGTTGCTGGGCACGCACTTCGAGCGCCTGCGCGACGCCGAGCGGCAACGGCTGGCCGACGCGCACGCGCCGCAGAACGCCGCGTCGGTGCCTCCGGGCGCGTGGGTGGACGTGTTCCGCAGGGACATGCAGAGCGTGCTGCTCGCTGAACTCGCTATTCGTTTTCAACCGGTCGAAGGGCTGCTCGCAGCACTTCGCACCCGCTAAACAGGACGCTATGTCCAGACCTCATCTTCCTTTCGCTGTCTTCTTCGCCGGCCTGGCCGCCCTGTGCTGGATCGCCGTGGGCTACGCCGGTGCAAACCCACTGGCACTGGCCGTCACATTGCTGATCGGCGCCGGATACCTGACCGGCGCGATCGAACTGCACCGCTACCGGCAAGCCACGGCCACCCTGGCACGCGCCGCGACCGGCCTGTCGGCGCCGCCGCCCGAGCTGGGCGCCTGGCTCGACCAGCTGCATCCCGGCCTGCGCAGCGCGGTGCGCCTGCGCATCGAGGGCGAGCGCGTGGCCCTGCCCGGGCCTGCCCTGACGCCGTACCTGGTCGGCCTGCTAGTGCTGCTGGGGATGCTGGGCACCCTGCTCGGCATGGTGGTGACCTTCAAGGGCACCGGCGCGGCGCTGGAAAGCGCAGCGGATCTGCAGGCGATCCGCGCCTCGCTGGCCGCGCCGATCCAGGGCCTGGGCTTTTCGTTCGGCACCTCGATTGCGGGCGTGTCCACCTCCGCCATGCTGGGCCTGCTCTCCGCCCTGTGCCGGCGCGAGCGGCTCCAGGCGGCCCAGGCGCTCGACGCGCAGATCGCCACGACGCTGCGCCGCCACTCGCACGCCCATCAGCGCGAGGAAACCCTCGCGCTGCTGCGGCGGCAGGCCGAAGCGATGCCCCTCCTGGTCGACCGGCTGCAAGCAATGATGACGACCCTGGAGCAGCAAAACCAGGCCTCGGCCGAGCGGCAGATCGCCAGCCAGCAAGCCTTCCTCGGCCAGACCGAGGCGGCCTATGCCCGCCTCGCCTCGTCCGTGGGGCAATCGCTGCAAGACAGCGCCGCCGACAGCGCGCGCACCGCCGGCGCGGCGCTGCAGCCGGTCGTGGAGGCCACGATGGCGGGCCTCGCGCGCGAGGCGGCATCGGTGCAGGAGACGGTCAAGCAGGCGGTCCGGCATCAGTTGGACAGCCTGTCCACCGGCTTCGACACGACGGCCGCCAACGTGGCCGACATCTGGAGCCGGGCGCTGGCAGCACATCGGCAATCGAACGAGACGCTCGCCGAGCAATGGCGCACCTCGCTGGACCAGCTGACCTCGGCCTTCGACCAGCGCTCGGCCAGCCTGCTGGAGGGCATCTCCGCCCGCCTGGAAACCACGGCGGGCAGCGTGTCGCAAGCGTGGACCGAGGCACTGTCGCGGCAAGACCAGACCCACGAGGCACTGACCGGCCAGCATCGGCGCGCCCTGGAGGCCGCCACGGCCACGTTCGAGCAGCACGCAGCCACGCTGCAGCGCACGCTGCACCAGTCGCACGAAGACCTGCAGACCGGACTGGCCTCGCGGGATGAGCAGCGGCTGGCCGCCTGGACCGACACCCTCGGTTCGATGGCCGCGACGCTGCGCCAGGAATGGGAGCAGGCCGGCGCGCACACCGCGCGCCATCAGCAGGCCGTCTGCGAGACGCTGGCCCGCACCGCGCACGACATCTCGGCCCGGACGCAAGCGCACGCGAGCGACACGATCGCCGAGATCTCCCGGCTCGTGCAGGCCGCCTCGGAGGCCCCCAAGGCGGCGGCCGAAGTCATCGGCGAGCTGCGCCAGAAGCTCGCCGACAGCATGGTCCGCGACACCGAGATGCTGGACGAGCGCAGCCGCCTGCTGGCAACCCTGGAGACCCTCCTCGATGCCGTGAACCACGCGTCTACCGAGCAGCGCTCCGCCGTCGACGGGCTGATCTCGACCTCGGCGGATCTGCTCGATCGCGTCGGCACCCGGTTCGCGGACAAGGTGGAGGCCGAAGGCGGACGGCTCGGCACCGCTGCCGCGCAGGTCACCGGCAGCGCGGTCGAGGTGGCCAGCCTGGGCGAAGCCTTCGGCGCGGCCGTGCAACTGTTCGGCGAATCGAACGGCCAACTGGTCGCGCACCTGCAGCGCCTCGAAGCCGCGCTGGACAAATCCCTCGCGCGCAGCGATGAGCAGCTCGCCTACTACGTGGCGCAGGCCAGGGAAGTCATCGACCTGAGCGTGCTGTCGCAGAAGCAGATTCTCGAAGACATGCAGCGCCTTGCCGACCAGCGCGCGCCCATCGGAGCCGAGGCGGCATGAGGGAGGACATCGACGGCGGCGTGGAGGCGTCCGCGCCGATCTGGGCCGCATTCGGCGACCTGATGTCGGTGCTGCTCGGCGCCTTCGTGCTGATCCTGGTCAGCGTCATCGCCGTCCAGCTGGAGCTCTCGTCCCGGCTCGAGCGCGAGGTCAAGCAGCGGCAGATGGAGGCGCAGCGCCGCAAGACGCTGGAACAGGCGCTCGCGGGGCCGCTGGCGGCTGGGCGCGTGACGCTCGTCAACGGACGCATCGGCATCAGCGGCAGCGTGCTGTTCGCGCTGAATTCCGATCAGCTGCAGCCCGAGGGCCTGGAGCTGTTGAAGAGTCTGGCGGGGCCGCTGTCCGCCTACCTCAGATCGCGCGACGAAATCCTGATGGTGAGCGGCTTTGCCGACGACCAGCAGGTGCATGCCGGCAACCGTCGCTTTGCCGACAACTGGGAACTGTCGGCCAAGCGCGCGCTGACGGTGACGCGCACGCTGATCGACGCGGGCATCCCCGGCGCATCGGTCTTCGCGGCCGCGTTCGGCTCCGAGCAGCCCGTCAGCTCGAACGCCGACGACGCAGGGCGGGCGAAAAACCGGCGCGTGGAAATCGCCCCGGTCCCGAGGCCGTCGACGGCCGCCGGAGACCACCATGGATAGCGCCGGGACGCACGCGCGCGCCATGCTCGACGCCTGGCGCGCACGCGGCGCCGACCGCCTGGACCCGGTCCGCTTCCATGTCATCGAAGCGCTGGACCGGCGCGCGGCGGGCCACAGCGGCGAGGCACGGCGCATCCTGGACGCCCGGCTGTCCGGGCTCCTTGAGGACTACGCCGAGCGCGAACGCATGGCGCACGACGCCGGCCAGACAGGCGCCGCGGCCTCGCCAGCCCAGCCCGCGCGCGGCGCGCTTGCCGACCTGCTCGATCACATCGCCAGCCGCGCGCCGGCCAGCGGCGACAGCCTCCATGCCGCCCGCACCGCACATGCCGCGGGCAGCCTCGGCGCCTATCCGGAACTGAAGACACTCGACTACTTCCGGGAAACCTGGTCCACGGTCAGCACCGAACGGCAGTTGCGCCAGGCGCTGGACCAGGTCCCGAAAAATGCCGGTCCCCTCCATTCGAGCAGCCTCGTGCATCGGTCGCTCCTGCTGATGCAAGCGCTGTCGCCGGCCTATCTGAAGCACTTCCTGTCTTACGTCGATGCCTTGTCGTGGATGGAGCAGATGAGCGGCGATACCGCCCCGGCCAGCCGCGACGCGCCGCGACCGGTCAGCCCCCGGAAAGGCGTGCGCGCCAGACCGCGCTGACACGGCATGCGGCCTTGTCGCCACGCCCCTCGACGCCGCACTCGACAAATCACGGAAGTGGCATCAAGATCGCTTCCTGTATGCGTGAGCCCGCGACTGCATCGGACCGGCTCCCCATACCTTGGGGAAAACATCAACAAACCTCACCCAAAAGGTAGCAACCCTTTGCCGGCCCCTAGGCCACACAAGGCTGACCGGCAATATTTGAAATTTGTTGTTACCTTTGGAACAGTCTGTTCACCCCCAATCATATTGTTCTTCCGCACTGCAACATCTAAACTTCAGCCCAGTTGTCCGGACATCGATTGCCTGGACAGGTAGTGCAAGTGTTGTAAGGAGAACAATCATGAAATGGTTGGATATCGGCGCCGTCATGGCCGCCTGGATTGCAAGCTGCGTTGCAGCAGGCTGGCTGATCAGCGCAGCCGCCTTCCTGGCCTGAGCCCCGCCAAGCAGTAAGACGGCCGAGCAGAAACACCCCCGCCCGGCCTTGAAATCCCCCCCTTGTCGGTCGATTCGTCAGGCGCGCGCCTGGCCCGCCCACTGGACGAATCGGTCGACAAACCCCTGCAAGAACTGGCGCGTCCGCGCCTCCGTCACCCCGCCCTGGGCATCGAAGGGCTCCCCCGCGTAGTGAAAGAAGACCTCCGGCAACGGCAGGATCTGCACGCCGACCGCCGACAGAACGTTGCGCAACTGCGCCTGCGCGAGTGCGGTGCCGATCGACCCCGGTGACGCCCCGGCAATCGCCGCGCGCTTGCCGCCCCACACACTCTGGCCGTACGGCCGCGAACCCCAATCGATCGCGTTCTTCAGCACGCCCGGCATGCCGCGGTTGTATTCCGGCGTGACGAACAGCAGGGCATCCACGCCGGCCACCTCGGCCTTGAACCGCTGCACGCTGTCGGGCAGGTTGCCGTCCAGGTCCTGGTTGTAGAGGGGCAGATCGCCGATGCCGATCAGCGTTGCCGTGGCGTCCGCCGGCAGCAGCCCGACCAGCGCGTGCGCCAGTTGACGGTTGAACGAAGCCTTGCGCAGGCTGCCGACGATCACACCGATATTCAGATTGCTCATGAAGACTCCTCGCTCCGGAAAGGTTCGGGGGACACCCGGGGGAAAACAGCCGCCGCAGCCGCCGTCAGCCGCTAGTCGGCCGGCGCCGGTTCAGCCGGCACCTCGCGCTTGAGGCGGTCGATCAGCGCGAACATCAGCGGGTTCAGCAGGATCGACAGGATGGCCGCCGCCAGCAACAAGCCCCGCGCCCGCGCCGGCAGAATCTCGAGGCCGATCCCCAGGCCGATCAGGATGAACGAGAATTCGCCGATCTGCGCCAGGCTGGCGGAAATCGTCAGCGCCGTGCGGGCCGGGTGGCCGAAGGCGCGCACCACGGCAAACGCCGCAAGCGACTTGCCCAGCACCACGATCAGCACCGTGCCGAGCACCGCCCAGGTGTCGTCGATCAGCACGCGCGGATCGAACAGCATCCCGACCGACACGAAGAACAGCACGGCAAACGCATCGCGCAGCGGCAGCGACTCTTCGGCCGCGCGCTGGCTGAATTCGGATTCGGCCAGCACCATGCCGGCAAAGAAGGCGCCCAGCGCGAACGACACGCCGAACAGCACCGTCGCCCCATAGGCCACGCCCAGCGCGGTCGCCAGCACGCCCAGGCGGAACAGTTCGCGGCTGCCGGTCCGGACGATGCGCTCGAGCATCCACGGAATCACGCGGCGGCCCACCACCAGCATCAGCGCGGCAAAGGCCACCACCTTGCCCAGCGTGATCGCCAGCACCTCGGTCACATCCAACCAGCCCACCGCGGTGCTGCCGGCGCCGCCCAGCACGCCGGCCAGCGCGGGCAGCAGCACCAGCGTCACCACCATCACCAGGTCTTCGACGATCAGCCAGCCGACGGCGATATGGCCCTCGTGCGAGCCCTCGATGCCGCGGTCTTCCAGTGCCTTGAGCAGCACCACCGTGCTCGCCACCGACAGCGCCAGCCCGAACACCAGGCCCGGGCCCCACGCCCAGCCCAGCAGCCAGGCCAGCCCCATGCCCATCAGCGTCGCCAGCGCGATCTGCCCGATGGCTCCGGGAATGGCGATGGACTTGACGGCCAGCAGCTCCTTCATCGAGAAATGCAGCCCCACCCCGAACATCAGCAGGATCACGCCCAGCTCGGCCAGCTGCGGCGCCAGGCTCTGGTCGGCCACGAAGCCGGGCGTGAACGGCCCGGCCACCACCCCCGCGCACAGATAGCCCACCAGCGGCGGCAACCGCAAGCGCTGCGCGATCGTGCCGAGAACGAAGGCCAGCACGATGCCGCCGATGATGGTGGAGAGAAGCGGGGTGTCTGGGTGCATGGAGTCCTTTGAGGCGGGGACGTGTTGGGGAAGCGCGCAGCCGGCGCAGTCGTCCGACCGCCGATGCGATGATTTGTTCAGCCTACGTCACGCGGATGTCGCGCACCACTATAAAGGATGCCTTGGGGCCACAGCCCTCGCCGATCTGGCAGCGGCGCATCGCCGGCATCAAGGCCGCCGGTCGATCAAGGCTGCGCGCATCCAATCGAATCGCCTGGTCTCATACATCGCGCACGATGCCGCCTTAGTAGGTCACCGTCACGATGATGGTGTCGGTGTACGTGCCGGCCTGGGGCGTGGTCTGCACGGGCACGCGCCCGAACACCGTGGTGCTCTGCGCCAGCCCCGTGCCCGTGCCCGCGACGGTGGACGAGCCGCCGGTGCCATCGCCCCAGGCCGTCGTATAGGCGCTGCTGGTGTAGAGGTTGTAGCCGACCGTCTGCGTGCCGCCGCTGCGCGTGAGCAGCCGGCCGGACACCGTCGCACCCGATCCGGACCCCGCAGCAGCGAGCGATAGAACAGCGCGCCGGCCGTGCTGGCCAAATCCTGATACGTGCCGAAGGTGCGCGTGCCCTGCTGGTCGATCGCGATCCCCGGCGCGCGGTACGGGTAGCCGAGCGAGCCTTGCGCACCAGACGCGCCGCCGCCCTGTGCGAGCGATGCCGCCCCCGACGCCACGCCCGCCTGCCCCAACAAGCGGGTGCGCATGCCGGCGCCGAGATTGGCGAGCCCGCGCGCGGCCTCGGCGTGGCTCTCCCGCGTCAGGTGGCCGCTCAGCCCGTAGCGCAGCGACGCGCTGAGCGCCGGACTCCGGGCGTAGTCGCATGATTGCACACCGTACGGGTTGCGCAGGAAGCCGGCTTCGACGGCGTAGTCGGACAATCCGGCAGCCAGCAGCCCGGTATCGATTCAGCGCTCGGGACCCAGCAGCTTGCGCATCGCCTGGACCAGCTTCGGGTCGGTCACGCCGAGGGTATTGGTGCGGGCGTTGATGCGGCCTTCCGCATCGAGCAGAACGATCGTGCTGGAGTGATTGAAGTCGCCATCCGCCAGGCGCCGGTACTGGACGCCCAGCAGCGCGGCGATCGAGCGCGTGCCGCCGCTGTCTGCCCGGGCCAACTGCCAGCGGTCGTCCGCGCCGTGGTCGGCGGCGGTCTTCTTGAGCACGGCGACGGAATCGCGTTCCGGATCGACCGTGATCATCAGCACCCGCACGCCATCGCGCGCGGACTTGCCGCCTTTGTCCAGCGTCGCGCGGATGGTCTCGAAGATCATCGGGCAGACCATGCTGCACGACGAATAGAACATGCTGACGAGCACCGGCTCGCCGCGCAGGTCGGCCAGGTGGAAGACGCGGCCGCTCTGGTCGGTCAGCGCTGCGCCGGATACATACAGCGAGCCGGCGGCAAGCGGCCCCGCCGCCTGCGCGCCGGCAGCCGTGCCCGCCAGCAGCAGCACCAGCAGGGCACGGCGGATGCGATTGAAAAGTGTCATGGAGGGTCTCCATTGAGGGTTCTGGCGCAGCGGAAGCCCAGGCTGCCCGTGGCATCCGCGCCACCGAGGGAAGACAGCAGCGCTACGCGCATCAGCACGGCGTAGCTGTCGCGCCGCACGATGCTGATGGCGCCGGCGCCGCAAAATTTCTGTTTGTCCGGATCGCCCTGCGTGCGGCTGTCGCCGCTGATGAACAGCGCGTTGAAATCGTCGACCCACTCCCAGATCAGGCCGTGCAGGTCACGCACGCCATGCACGTCCGGCGGGCCACCGACCGGCGGCAGCACACGCGCTGCCGGCCGCTCGTACCAGGTCAGGATGCGCTGGCGCCATTGCGGGTCGTCGCGCGCGTCGGCGCGGGTGGCGTCGGCCGCGGCGGCCGACTCCCATTCCAGCCAGGTCGGCAGGCGCGCGCCCTCGCTCTCGCAGTAGGCGCGCGCGGCAAACCAGCTCACGCCCGTCACCGGCGCTTGCGGCGACGCCTGCAGGGCCGGGTGCAGCGCGTCGGCCCAGTCGACCAGGTAGGCGCGGCCGGCAAAGACCTCGGGCACGCGGTCGCGGCGCCAGGCTTCATGGGTCTGCAGGAAGGCCTGGAAATCCGCGACGGTGACGGGCGTGGCGCGCAGCTCGAAGGGTTCGATGCGCACCCGCTGCGGCCGGCCCGGCGCGTTCTGCGGCAGCACGCTGTCGAAATCGCCGCCGGGCAGCCGCACGTAGGCGGCACCCTGTGCGGCAGCGCTGGCCAGCGCCGCCAGCACGGCTGCGATGCGCGAGGTCAGGCGGGCCATGGCGGTCACGCTGTCCGGGATCAGTGCTCGGCCACGGCCTTGGCCGGTGCGGGCTGGGCACGGACCGTCTTGACGTCGTCCGCGCTGACGCGGCCGCCCGGGTTGTCCCAGCTGTTGAGCACATAGGTCAGGATGTTGGCGACCTCGTCATCGTTGAGCTGCGTCATCGGCGGCATCACGGAATCGTATTCCTGGCCGTTCACCTTGATCTTGCCGTTCAGGCCGTGCAGCACGATGCTCACCGCCCGCTTCGGGTCCGCCGCCAGAAAGTCCGACTTGGCCAGCGGCGGAAACACGCCGGGCAGCCCCGTGCCGTTGCCCTGGTGGCACACCGAGCAGGTCCCCGCGAACAGCGCGCGGCCGGCCTGCACCTGATCCTGCATCGACAGCGTGCCGGATGCCGACGCCTGCGCCGCCCGGGTGACGGCCGACAGGTTGGGACCGGCACGGTCGCCCAGGTACACCGCATCGAGTTCCTTGCCGGAATACAACGGCTTGTCTTCCTGGCCGTCAATCTTGAGGATGGCCATCGCCCCCTTGTTGAAGGCGCGGAAAATCGAGTGGTCGACCAGCACGTAGCTGCCGGGCACCCTGGCGGTGAACTTCACGACAGCCGCGCCGCCCGAGGGGATCAGCGTGGTCTGCACGTTCTTCTGCACGTTGGTGCCGCCCTCGTAGCGCACCTGATCAAAGATGGCGCCGATCACATGGAAGCTCGACACCAGGTTGGGGCCGCCGTTGCCGACGAAGATGCGCACCGTCTCGCCGGTCTTGGCATGCATCGCCTTGTCGCCCGTCAGCGCGCCTTCCGCGCCGTTGAACAGCACGTAGGTCGGGCGCTCGTCGATGGCCTTTTCCATGTCGAACGGCTGCGGGCCTTTCTCGCGGTATTTGCCGGTGGTATAGAAATCGCCCTGCATCACGTAGTACTCGTGGTCCACCTTGGGCAGGCCTTCCGGCGGTTCGACCAGGATCAGGCCATACATGCCGTTGGCGATATGCATGCCGACCGGCGCCGTGGCGCAGTGGTAGACGTAGACCCCCTCATTGAGGGCCTTGAAGGTGAACTGCGATTCGTGGCCCGGCGCCGTGAAGCTCGATGCCGCGCCGCCGCCCGGCCCGGTCACGCCGTGCAGGTCGATGTTGTGCGGCATCTTGCTGTCGGGGTGGTTCTTGAGGTGGAACTCCACCGTATCGCCCTGCCGCACGCGGATGAAGCTGCCGGGCACCGTGCCGCCGAAGGTCCAGAAGGTGTAGCTGACCCCTTCGGAGATCGGCATTTCCTTCTCGACCACTTCCAGCTCCACGATGACCTTGGCCGGATAGTTGCGGTGGATCGGCGGCGGCACGTGGGGCGGACTGGTGAGCACCGCGCGGATGGGCTCGCCGCGCGGCGGACCGAAATCGCCGGGAAGCTTGGCTGCCCGAGCCGCCGCGCTCGTCAGCAGTACGCCAAGCGTCACCGAAATCAGGCCCGCGCGCATCAGACGGCGGACGGCGTGAAGACAGCTCATTTTTTTCTCCCGCTGGTCGGTGTGTGTTGTCTGCTCCACGTTAGGAGCCGGCGACCAGTCGAGCTTTGACACAGCGCAAACGGGAACCGGCGCTCCGCGATATTCCCGCGATGCCGCGTTGCGCAGCCGCGCCAGGCCTCGCCTGGAAGGCGGCATCAAGATACCCACAAAACAAGCATCTGATATACATCAATAGTGCCTCAGATTCCGATCGCTACTATAGTTGCATTATCAATGCATCTTTTTGATGCCGACACAGCCGCAACGGAGTCCCCATGAAACAGACCGTCCCCTCCATCCAACTCGACCTCCGCATGCTGGCGCCGCGCGAGCGTCATCCGCTGATCTTCTCGGCCTTCGGTGAGCTCGACATCGGCCAGCGCCTGGAGCTGATCAGCGACCACGATCCGCATCCGCTGCGCTCGCATTTCCAGATCGAGCGGCCCGGCCAGTTCGCCTGGGACGACGTCGAGCGCGGCCCGCATACGTGGCGCGTCGCCATCACGAAGGTGGCGGCTGCCGCCAGCACCGCCACAGGCACAGGCACCGGCACTGGTGCCGGCTATTGCTGCGGCGGCGGCTGCAGCGGCGCCTGATCGTCCCACCGCATCCCACTGCATCCCTACGAGGAACCTTGTCATGAATACCAATCACAGGTTGTGGCGATGGCTCGGCCTGATCTTCGTCCTGTCGTTCGGGGCGCTCGGCTATCTGGGGCGCCAGATCTATCTGGCGGCGCCGCCGATTCCGCAGGCCGTCGTCACCACCGCCGGCGACGTGCTGTTTACCGGCGAGCAGATCCAGCGCGGCCAGCAAGCCTGGCTGGCTGCCGGCGGCCAGCAGCTCGGCACCGTCTGGGGCCACGGCAGCTACGTCGCCCCGGACTGGTCCGCCGATTGGCTGCACCGCGAAGCGACGGCCCTGCAGGCCATCCAAACGCAGCAGCAGTTCGGCTCGGCCGCATCGCTGACGGCTGCGCAGCAAGCCGCCGTCGATGCCACCGTGAAGGAGGAAATGCGCCGCAATACGTATGACGCGGCGCGGGACAGCATCACGGTATCGAAGGAGCGCGCCCGCGCGATCCATGGCGTAGCGCAGCACTTCGAGGCGCTGTTCGGCACCGATCCGTCGCTGGCAACGCTGCGCGACCAGTACGCGATGGCCACCGGCGCGCTGCCGGACTCGGCCGACCGCGAGGCGCTGGCCGCGTTCTTCTTCTGGACATCGTGGGCAGCCGCCACCGACCGTCCGGGCGAAACCGACGTGTCGTACACCAGCAACTGGCCGCACGAGCCGCTGGTGGGCAACACCATGACCAGCGATGCGGCCATGTGGTCGATGGTGAGCATCATCCTGCTGCTGGCCGGCATCGCCGCGATGCTGTGGCTGCACGGCAGCGGCAAGCACGAAGAGGACGCCAAGCCGCTGCCGGCCGATCCGTTCCTCAACGTGGTCGCCACGCCGTCGATGAAGGCCACGCGCAAGTACTTCTTCGCGGTCATCGGCCTGATCCTGGTGCAGATCGGCATGGGCGCCATCACCGCGCACTATGCGGTGGAAGGCGAGGCGTTCTTCGGGATTCCGCTGGCGCAGGTGCTGCCGTACGTCATCAGCCGCACGGTGCACACGCAGCTCGGCGTGCTGTGGATCGCCACCGCGTGGCTGGCCACGGGCCTGTACATCGCGCCGCTGCTGTCGGGGCGCGAGCCCAAGTTCCAGAAGCTGGGGGTCGACCTGCTGTTCTGGGCGCTGATCTTCATCGTGGTGGGCTCCATCGCCACCGGCTGGCTCGGCACGCTGCAGCATCGCGGCGCGGACTTCGGCTTCTGGATCGGCAACCAGGGCCTGGAATACACCAGCATGGGCCGCGTGTGGCAAGTGCTGCTGTTCGTCGGCCTGCTGTTCTGGGTGGTGCTGCTCGGCCGTGCCCTGTGGCCGGCACTGAAGACGCCGTCGGAATCGCGCGGGCTGATCGCCATGGTGTTCCTGTCGGCCACGTGCATCGGCGGCTTCTATTCGACCTCGCTGGTGTGGGGCCAGCACACCCACTACTCGATGATCGAGTACTGGCGCTGGTGGCTCGTGCACCTGTGGGTCGAAGGCTTCTTCGAGGTGTTCGCCACCGCCGTGGTCGCCCTGCTCTTCACGCGCCTGGGCCTGGTGCGCGCGGCCAGCGCCAACCGGGCGATCGTGGCAGAGACCATCGTGTTCCTGTTCGGCGGCATCCTGGGCACGCTGCACCACCTGTACTTCACGGGCACGCCCACGTCCATCATCTCGGTGGGCGCGGTGTTCTCGGCGCTGGAAGTGGTGCCGCTCACGCTGATCGGGCTGGAAGCGCTGCAGACCTATCGCCGCATGCGCGGCACGCCCTGGCTCAGCGCCTACAAGTGGCCGGTGCTGTGCTTCGTGGCCGTGGGGTTCTGGAACACGGTCGGCGCGGGCCTGCTGGGCTTTGCCATCAACCCGCCGGCCTCGCTGTACTACGTGCAGGGCCTGAACATGACGGCCGCCCACGGGCATGCCGCGCTGTTCGGGGTGTACGGCATGCTGGGCATCGGCCTGATGCTGTTCTGCCTGCGCGGCCTCTATGCGCGCAGCCTGCATGCCGACCGCCTGCTAAAGCCCGCGTACTGGGGCCTGAACATCGGCCTGGCGATGATGGTGTTCATGTCGCTGCTGCCGGCCGGCATCTACCAGGCCTGGGCCAGCGTCACCAAGGGCATGTGGTATGCCCGCTCGCCGGAAGTGGTGCACTCGAAGGTGATGGAAACGCTGGTCTGGCTGCGCGTGCCGGGTGACATCGTGTTCGCCGGCGGCGCCTTCATCCTCGCCCTGTATGCGCTGCGGCTGCTGCGGCGCCCGCCATCGCGGCAAGCGGCCACCGCGCCGGCCACCGCGACGCGTTGACCAGGGTGCGCGGAGGCCGAATGATCGGCCTCCGCGCCATGGGCGTGCCGGCACAGCGGCACGCTTTTGGCTTGCGCCCGGCACGGGAACGATTCACCGTGCCGGGCGTTTTCCATTGTTGCCCATTGGCCGGCAAGCCACGGTTCACGACCGCCCAGGCCTGATCGCAGCGCCCCGCATCCTCGGGGTTTTCCTGTACTGCCCGGCAACCGTTGCCTCCCTACAATGCGAGTCATCTAGATGAGTAGTTGACCCGCATGCCCGCCGACCTCCGCCTGCCCCGCTATCAGCAATTGCGCGACGACCTGGCCGCGCAGGTCGCCCGTCAGCAGTGGCGCCCGGGCGACGCCATCCCCACCGAGGCCGAGCTGGCCAAGCTCTACAACGTGGCGGTCGGCACCGTGCGCAAGGCAATCGACGTGCTCGTCGCCGAGGGGCTGCTGGAGCGCTTCCAGGGGCGCGGCACCTTCGTGCGCCGGGCCAGCTTCGCCAGTTCGCTGTTCCGCTTCTTCCGCTTCCAGAACGAGCGCGGCGAGCGGCGCATCCCCGAGAGCCGCATCCTCAAGCGCGACGTGCTCGACGCACCGTCCGCGCCGGCCGCCGGACTGCAGATCGAGACCGGCGCCCCGGTCATCCGCCTGACGCGCCTGCGGCTGCTCGACGGCGCGCCGCTGCTGGCCGAAGAGATCTGGCTGCCATACGACCGCTTCGAACCGCTGGCCACGCTGGAGCCCGATGCCTTCGGCGACCTGCTCTACCCGCTCTACGAAAAGCAGTGCGGCCAGATCGTCGCCAGCGCCGAAGAGACGCTCACCGCCGAGGCCGTCAACGCGACCTACGCGCGCCTGCTGCGCATCAAGCCGGGCGATCCGGTGATGGTGATCGAGCGCATCGCGCGCGGCTACGACCGCGTGCCGCTGGAGTGGCGGCGCTCGCGCGGCGCGGCGGCGCATTTCCGGTACCACGTCGACATCCGGTAGCGCCCACGCGCGACCGCACCGACCCACAACACAGACAACAAACACAGGAGACAACACCATGCAGGCGCCCCCGCCGCCACTGCTGGACGTACGCGGCGTCACGCTGCAGTACAAGACGCGCCAGCATCTGGTCACGGCCACCTATCGCGTCGACTTCCAGGTCCATCCCGGCGAGCGCTACATCCTGCTGGGGCCGTCGGGCTGCGGCAAGTCGACGCTGCTCAAGGCCATCGGCGGTTATCTCGCGCCCACCGAGGGCGAGATCCGGCTCAAGGGCCAGCCCGTCACCAGGCCGGGGCCGGACCGCATGATGGTGTTCCAGGAATTCGACCAGTTGCTGCCGTGGAAGACGGTCAAGGAGAACGTGCTGTTCCCGCTGCTCGCCACGGGCAAGCTCGGCGCGCGCGAAGCCGAAGAGCGCGCGCTGCACTACATCCACAAGGTCAACCTCGCCAAATTTGCGGATCACCACCCGCACATGCTGTCGGGCGGCATGAAGCAGCGCGTGGCCATCGCGCGCGGCATGGCGATGGAGCCCGACGTGCTGCTGATGGACGAGCCCTTCGCCGCGCTCGATGCGCTCACCCGCCGCAAGATGCAGGACGAGCTGCTGCAACTGTGGGACGAAACGCGCTTCACCGTGCTGTTCGTCACGCACTCGATTCCGGAGGCGATCCGATGCGGCAGCCGCATCCTGATCCTGTCGCCGCACCCCGGACAGGTGCGCGCCGAGCTGCCGAGCCTCGCGCGCGGCGATGACGACCCCGAGCGCTTCAAGGCGCTCGAAGCCGAGATCCACGACATGCTGTTCGCCCGCACGGCGGAGGAAACCCATGCAGACTGAGACCATCGCCCCCCTGCCGGCCGCCGACATCAGCGCGCGCGCACCGGTCTACCGCACGCCGGTGGCCTTCGAGCGCATCGGCGTGGTCGAGAAACCGCTGTCGATGGCCGAGCGGCTGTATGCGCAGGCGTGGCTGCGCAAGCTGGCCATCCTAGTGGTGCTGGCGCTGGTGTGGGAAGGCGGCGCGCGCTGGCTCGACAATCCGCTGCTACTGCCGACCTTCTCCGATACCGCGCGGGCGCTGTGGGCGGGCCTGGCCGACGGCACGCTGTTCGCGCGCATCGGCACGTCCATGCAGACGCTGCTGGCCGGCTACGCGCTGGGCCTGGCGCTGTCGTGCGCGCTGGTGGTGCTGGGCATCGGCAGCCGGCTCGGCCAGGATTTCCTGGAAACGCTCACCGCCATGTTCAACCCGCTGCCGGCCATCGCACTGCTGCCGATCGCGCTGGTGTGGTTCGGCCTGGGCAACGGCAGCCTGGTCTTCGTGATCGTGCATTCGGTGGTGTGGGCGGTGTCGCTCAACACGCATGCGGGCTTCCTGTCGGTGTCGAACACGCTGCGCATGGTGGGACGCAACTACGGGCTCTCGGGCATGGCGTATCTGACGCAGATCCTGATTCCGGCGGCGTTCCCGTCGATCCTGACCGGCCTCAAGATCGGCTGGGCGTTTGCGTGGCGCACGCTGATCGCCTCGGAGCTGGTGTTCGGCGTCAGCTCGGGCCAGGGCGGGCTCGGCTGGTACATCTACGAGAACAAGAACCTGCTGCAGATCCCGGAAGTCTTCGCGGGCCTGCTGACCGTCATCCTCATCGGCCTGCTGGTGGAGAACCTCGTGTTCCGCACGCTGGAAGCGCGCACCGTCAAGCGCTGGGGCATGCAGGCCTGAGGCACACCACCGCACGCAACCGCACGACAACATCGATAACAACCAGGAGACCCACCCATGCAATCCACCCGATCGACCGCCCGCCGCCGCGCCCTGCGCCTGACCCTGGCCGCCGCGCTGACCGCCTCGCTCTTCGGCGGCGCCGTCAACGCGGCGCGCGCGGAGGTGAGCGAAGTCCGTATCTCGCACGGCTACGGCGTGCTCTATCTGCCGATCATGGTGATGGCCAGCGAGCACCTGCTGGAGAAGCAGGCCAAGGCCGCCGGCCTGGGCGACGTGAAGGTCAGCTACCGCGTGCTGGACGGCGGCAACGTCATCAACGACGCGATGCTGTCGGGCGCGCTCGACATCGCCTCGCTGGGCGTGCCGGGCTTCCTCACGCTGTGGGACAAGACGCGCGGCAGCGCGATGGAGGTGCGCGGCCTGTCGGCGCTCAGCTCGTCGTCGATGTATCTGATGACGCGCAACCCGAACGTGAAGACGCTGGCGGACTTCTCCGACAAAGACCGCATCGCCGTGCCCGGCATCAAGACCTCGCTGCCCGCCGTGGTGCTGCAGATGGCGGCCGCCAAGGCCTTCGGCGACAAGCAGTTCAACAAGCTCGACCCGATCACCGTGCCGCTGCCGCATCCGGACGCCACCGCCGTGATGCTCGCCGGCGGCAGCCAGATCAACAGCCACATGGCATCGCCGCCGTTCTCGTACACCGAGGCCGGCGCGCCGGGGCTGCACCGCGTCTTCAACACCGTCGACGTGCTCGGCAACATCACGCTGGACATGACCTACACCAGCAAGAAGTTCTACGAGGCCAACCCCAAGCTGTCGGCCGCCTTCGTCGCGGCGCTGGACGAAGCGAACGCGCTGATCGCCCGGGACAAGGCCAAGGCCGCGCAGATCTACATCGCGCAGTCCAAGGTGAAGAGCTCGCCAGATGAAGTGAAGAAGATCCTGGACGATCCGGATTCGCGCTTCACCACCACGCCGGTGGGCGTGGCCCACTATGCCGAGTTCATGCAGCGCGTGGGCACCCTCAAGGGCAAGCCGGCCTCGTGGAAAGACCTGTTCTTCCCCACGGTGCAGAATCGCCAGGGCTCATGAACGCCGGCCGCGGCCGGCACCCCAGGAGGTCTCATGACACTACGCATCGTCCGTCTCGGCGAACCCCGCCATCCCGACGAAGGCCTGCGCATCGGCACCGTGCGGCGCCCGCCGCGCGGCGTGCCGAAAACGGAGTTCGCCAGCCGCGATTTCTACGACGTGTGGATGCCGCTGCTGTCGCCGTCACCGGATCTCGTCAAGGAAGCCCAGGCCGCGCAGGCGGCGCACGACGAGAAGGGGTGGCACACCTTCGTGCGCCGCTTCCGCGCCGAGATGAGCGAAGGCGATGCCGCGCGGCTGCTCGACATGCTGGCCGCGCTGTCGCACCAGACCCATCTGTCGATCGGGTGCTATTGCGAGGATGAGGCGCATTGCCATCGGTCGGTGTTGCGGGCGCTGCTGGTGGAGCGCGGGGCGGAGGTCGCCAAATGACCTTGCCCCGCACGCGTTCACGCCCTCCGCGCCGTGGACTGCGCCGCTGTCGCTGAGCGGCGGGCACGTCGTGCAAGCACGAGCGGCTCGCGATGACCGGCCGGCTGCCTTGAGAGCGCAACTCACGGAACGCACGGCGCCGGGACCGCGCACGTGCCTCCGGCGATACACCCGCCTATACTGAAGTGCCGCCTCAACAGCCTGGAGGGAGAACACGATGAGCCTCGACGCCGCTGCCCGGAAACCGCCCGCAGGCATTCAATGGGTCACCACGCTGTACGCCAGGCTGCTGGTGGTCGGCTTTGCGTTCATCCCGGCGTACCTGATCGCCTATCTGTACGGCTTCCAAGACCCGAAACTGCTCTTCGAGGATCACGCGTTCCACGAAGCGGCCATCGCGGCGGCCACGCTGGAAGGGGTGTTCGTCACCTACGTGTGCTGGCGCTGCTATCTCTCGTCAGGCGAGCCCTTGTTACGCTGGCTCACATTGGGGTTCCTGGGTTTTTCCCTGATCTACGCCTGGCACGGTGTCTTCACCGGCATGGCGCACCACAACATCTGGCTGTTCCTGCTGTACGGGCCGGCCTCGCGGCTGGTGATGGCGGTGCTGCTGTTCGTGGGGCAGCTTTCCTACAGCCGGCACGCGAACAGCGAGACCGATCGCACGAACCTCGGCTCGTGGCTTGGCTGGCTGGCACTCTTCCTGCTCGTCGATGCGGGCGTGGCCTGGATCGCCTATTCGCCGATGGCGAGCAGCCCGTGGGTCCGCGTATCGATGGAAGGCGGCGCGCTGGCCTTTTCGGCCCTCAACGTGGCGGCGCTGCTGACCCGGCGCATCCGCTCGCCCTTGATGACGGTCTACGGCATCTCGGTCACGACGTTCGCGCTGTCGTCGCTTGCGTTCATCCTGGGCCGGCCCTGGAACCACATGTGGTGGCTCGCTCATATCATCTTCGCGGCGGGCTTTTTCCTGCTCAGCTACGGCGTGGTCAAGGCCTTCCAGACGACCCGCTCCTTCTCGACGATCTACAGCCAGGAAGAACTCATGACCCGGCTGGGCGAGGCCAAGGCCCGGACCGAGGACGCGCTGCGCGAATTGCAGGCGGCCCACCATAAGCTGGAGCATCAGGCGGCCACGGATCCGCTCACCGGCCTGGCGAACCGGCGCGAGTTCATCGGGCGGGTGGAGGCCGAGATCGCGCGCTCGCGCGGCGGACCCACGCCATTTTCCGTGCTGGCGCTCGACCTGGACCGCTTCAAGGTCATCAACGACACCTACGGCCACCAGGCCGGCGACCACGTGCTCCAGCGCTTTGCCAAGAAGTGCCTCGAGGCGATACGCCCCCACGACGGCGTCGCCCGCGTCGGCGGCGAGGAATTCATGGTGCTGCTGCCGAAAGTCCCGCTCCACGCAGCCCATGCCATTGCCGAGCAGATCCGGACGGCGATTGCCGCCTCACCGTTTGAACTCGCGCCGGGCCACGCTGTTGGCGTGACCGTGAGTATCGGCGTGTCCGAATTCGGACGGGACGGCGGCAACATCGATGCCATCCTGCGCTCGGCGGACGAGCGCCTGTACCGCGCCAAGCATGAAGGACGCAACCGCGTGATCGCCGGGTAAGGGCAGAGGCTGCCCGCCTGCTGCAGTCCAGCGCAAGCGCGGCGGCCTTGACGCTTGGCGGATGTGCCGGGCGCGGCGATAACCGCCCCAGGACAGCGCCGGCACCGTACCCCACCCAGGTGACGACGCGCCACCCTGGCGGACCTATAACGGGGGTACATGTTCAGCGCCACTACAGGAGCACCGCCATGGGCCGCCGCTATATCGATTGCCGGGCCTTCCCCAGCGACACCAACTGCTCGGTCGCCCTGTGCGCCGACACGGATACCGAACTGCTGGAAGCCGCCGTGCAGCATGCCGTCGCCGTCCACAAGCACACCGACTCGCCCGAGCTGCGCGCGCAGCTCGAGACGCTCTTCAAGGACGGCACGCCGCCCGTCGAACGGCCGCAAATGACCACCGCGTGACCGCCACGCGGCGGCCTCGATGACGTTGCCGTAGTCTTCCATCGTCAGCGCCTCGGGGCGGGTTTCGTACGGTGGGCCGGGCCGCGTGGGTCAGGATTGCGGAGCGCTAGCGATGCGCGGTGGCGGCCAGCATGAGCCGCACCACATCGCACTGGCCGTGCGTGTTGGTTTTGCGGTAGACGTGCTTGAGGTGGGTGCGCACGGTGTCGCGCGAGATGCCGAGCGTGCTCGCGATCAGCGCCGGGCCGGCGCCGCGCGCCAGCAGGTCGGCGACGTCGGCTTCGCGGCGGGTCAGGTGGAACATCTCGGCCAGCCGCAGGCGTGCCGCCGACGCGCTCGCAGCCGTATCGGCGGCTTCGGCACCCCGATCCCGCTCCCAGCACAGCACCAGGGCCTGCGCGAGGTGCGGCAGCACATCGTCCTCGGCAACCGTGGCGGCCCGCGGTAGCGCGCCGGGCTCGGCCTGGCCGGATGTCCAGACCATGCCCTGTACGTCGGCATCGATCAGCGGCCACGACGTGACCGAGGCTTCACCGTGCGCGGCCTGCCAGAGCAGCATCGGCGCATGCGTGCCGCGCGAGGCGACCCACCGCCACCGGCCATCGTGCCGCCAGCGCACCAGTGCCATGGCATGCCCCGCATGCCAGGCGATGCGCACGACCTCCATCACATCCGAGGCCTGCCCCGTGCAGGCGGCCGCATACAGCTGCCTGAGCAGGATGGACAACGCGCGGGAGGCTGGGACAACGAACGGCACGATCGCATGCCGGGCGTGGCCGGCGCTATCGGCGGCGCCCGTCTCCATATCGAGGGGACTCTCATTATAGAAAGCCCATGCAGCGGCCCGCGCTGGTCCGTTTGCCTTAGGTTGGCAGGTTTCGGGGCCTCAGGCGGCGGCGCGGCCGGCCCACCGCGCGCGCAACAGGTCGTAGGCCAGGTTGAAGCAGAAGGTGTAGGGCAGGAAGAAGAACATGAGGCCGAGATCGAGCATCAGCGCCTCCAGCAGGCTCACCCCGAGCCACGCCGCGCCGAGCGGCACCAGCAGCAGCACCAGCCCGCCCTCGAACGCCACCGCGTGCGCCACCCGCACGGCCAGCGTGCGGCGCCATCCGCAGCGGCGCTCGATGCGCTCGAACACGGCGTTGAACGCCATGTTCCAGGCCATCGCCACCAGCGCGAACAGGATCGTCAGCGCGCCCATCTGCGCCAGCGGCAGCCCCATCAGCCAACTGAACAGCGGCGCGCAGATCAGCGTGGCGATGAGCTCGAAGGCCAGGGCGTGCAACACGCGCTCCAGCGCGGTTTTTTGCGGGACAGACTGCATGAGATGGCTCCGTCGGGTGCCGGCATTGTCATCGGCGCGGCGCGGCGGATCCAATTCGCTATGATCGGTTTTTCCGATACATTGAAGCCGATCCGACGCCGGAGCCCGCCATGCGCCATTCACCGGAAGCCCTGCTCGCCTTTGCCGAAGCCGCCGCGCTGGGCTCGTTCTCCGCCGCCGCGCGCAAGCTGGGCAAGCGGCAGTCGACCATCAGCGAGGCCATCGGCAACCTGGAGATCGACCTGGGGCTGACGCTGTTCGACCGCGGCACCCGCCAGCCCACCCTCACCGAGGCCGGGCGCGCCATGCTCGCGCAGGTGCGGCGCGTGCTGGAGGCCGGCGAGCAGATGGACCGCCAGGCCGCCCAGTTGGCCGGCGGCCTGGAGGCACGGCTGACGCTGGTGGTGTCCGACACCTACCAGTCCGACCGCTACGAACAGACGCTGGCCGCGCTGGAGGCGCGCTTTCCCGATCTCGAACTCGAATGCCTGATCGCCGAGCACGAAGACGTGGTCGACCTGATCCGGCAGGATCGCGCGCAGTTCGGGCTGGTGGCTTCGCAGGCCGCGTATCCGCCGGATATCGGCGCGGCGACCATCAGCGAGCCGTCGGAGATCGGCCTGTTCGTCGGCCGGCAGCATCCGCTGGCGCGCCACGGCGACGCCGAAACGCCGCATGCCGACCTGCGCGCGGCGCGCGAGCTGCGGCTCAACACCATGGTCGCCCCGGGCGGCGCGCGCACCGAGGGGCCGGATATCGGCAGCGTGCGCCGCTGGTCGGCGCCGAGCTACATCATGCTGCTGGAGATGGCGGCGCTGGGCTACGGCTGGACCGAGCTGCCGCGCTGGATGGTGGAGCGCTTCGCGGCCGACCGGCTGCACGAAGTGCGCGCCCGCGGTTGGCCGCGCCGCGTGCCGGTGGATGCCGTGTGGTCGCGCAAGCGGCCGCTGGGCAAGGCCGGCGCGTGGCTGCTGGAGACGATGCTGGCGAACTGACAATCGGCCGGTGCGCGCGGCCAGATTGCCAGCCGCCCGATGATGCGGCGGCACGGCACGGCCGACGCGAGGCGCATCAATCGCCCGCCAGCGCCGTGGCCTCGATCTCCACGGCCAGGCCGTAGTGCAGGGTCGGCACCGGCACCACCGCGCGCGCCGGCCGCACCTCGCCGATCCATTCGCGGTACAGCGCATCGAATGCCGGCCAGTGGGTTTCCATGTCGGTCACGTACACGCGCACCTGCACGAGGCGCGTGCGGTCGGTGCCGCAGGCGGCGAGCACGGCATCGAGGTTGTCCAGCACCTGCCGCACCTGCGCCTCGAACGGCGCATCGACCAGCTTGCGGCCATCGGGCGTGACCGGAATCTGCCCGGCCACGAACACGAACCCGTTCGCGCAGACGGCATGCGAGTAGTGCCCGGCCGGCGCGCGCAGGGTGGGGGCGTTGACGTAGCGGGCACTGCTCATGCGTCCGCCTGCACGAGCCGGGCGAAGTGCTGCAGGTCCACATTGCCGCCCGAAACGATCACGCCGACGCGCTTGCCGCGCACCTCCACCCGCTGCCGCAGGGCGGCCGCCGCGGCCAGGCAGCCGGTCGGCTCCACCACGATCTTCATGCGGCCGGCGAAGAAGCGCATGGTGTCGACCAGATCGGCATCGCTCACCGTCGCGATGTCGTCGACCAGCGCGCGGATCACCGCAAAGGTGTGGTGGCCCAGGTGCTGCGTCTGCGCCCCGTCGGCGATGGTGGCGGGCGTGTCGATGTGGACGATCTCGCCCTTGCGCAGGCTCTGCTGGCCGTCGTTGCCGGCCTCGGGCTCCACGCCGATGATCCGGCACGCCGGACTCAGCGCGCGCGCCGCCGTGGCGCAGCCCGACAGCAGGCCGCCGCCGCCCAGGCAGACGAGCAGCAGATCGAGCGGACCGGTCTCTTCGATCAGCTCCTTGGCGGCCGTGCCCTGCCCGGCCATCACGTGCGGATGATCGTAGGGCGGGATCAGCGTCAGGCCGTGTTGCTCGGCCAGTTGGCGGCCGATGGCTTCGCGGTCTTCGGTATAGCGGTCGTAGAAGACCACCTCGCCGCCGTAGCCGCGCGTGGCCTCGACCTTGATCGCGGGCGCGTCCTTGGGCATCACGATCACCGCGCGCATGCCGAGCAGCCGCGCCGACAGCGCGATCGCCTGCGCATGGTTGCCCGACGAGAACGTGATGACGCCGGCCTTGCGCTGCTCGGGCGTGAACTGCGACAGCGCGTTGTACGCGCCGCGGAACTTGAAGGCGCCCATGCGCTGGAAGTTCTCGCACTTGAAGAACAGCTCGGCGCCGGTCAGCGCATTCGCCGTGGTCGACGTGAGGACGGGCGTCCGGTGGGCCTGGCCTTGCAGGCGGGCGTGGGCGGCAACAACATCGTCGTAGGTGATGGGCAGCGTGGTCATGTCGTGGGGGCCTCGGGGAGGTAGGTGTAGACGGTGGAGCGCGCCACGCCCAGCGTCTGCGCGACTTCGGACAGCGCGCGACGCAGGTTCAGCAGCCCGCTGGCGGACAGCTCGCGCATGGCTTCGCGGCGCTGCTCGAGGGTCATGCCCATGGGCGTGGTGTTGCGGGCGGCGGCAAAGCGTTCCAGCGCCGCGCGCACGGCCTCCACGCCGTGCGGCGCCAGGGATTCGGACACCAGCGGCGCGGCCGCGTCGGTCTGCATCAGTTGCCCCAGGCCGGCCGTCACGGCACTCAGCAGGGACACATCCATGTTCAGGCAGATCGCGGCCACGTATTCGCCACGGCTGTTCTTCAGGCCGATCGACGTGCTCTTGGCCGGCCGCCCATCCGGGAAGCGGTTGGCGTAGTTCTGGATGACTTCCGGAAAGCCCGGGTCGGCCATGCGCGCCAGGCCCAGCTCGGTGGCGGCATCGCCCACCTGCCGGCCCGACAGGTTGTTGGCGATGGCGACGACGGCGTGCTCGGGCTGCTTGAGGTCGTGCAGCACGACCTCCACCAGCGGCGCCAGCGTCTTGCCGAGCGCCTCGACGATCTTCTTGCCTTCGCGCAGCAGCAGGCGGTTTTCTTCATCAGTGATCATTCCATGACGATACGTCAATTATTGACATTTCGTCAACAGCACGATCGGCAACCGGAGACCGCACCGCCGGAACGGCCGCCATGGACCGCAAATTGTTACAAGACTGTCAACAAGATGGTCGCACCGCCCGGTTTGGTCAACGCCTGGAGTGTCCCGGCGTTAACCCTGCACGCACGTATCCCGTGCCTCGTTGAGGGTTCGTCATGAAACTGTCTGCGTTGATGTTCTCGATGGCCGCGCTGCTGGCCGGTTCGGCCTATGCTCAAACCCCGGCAGCGGCAACCGCGCCGGCCACCGCTTCCGGCGGCGTCCATGCGGTCTGCAAGGACGGCACACCGTACAGCGGCGCGACGCTCAGGGGCGCCTGCCGCGGCCACGGCGGCGTCGACAAGAAGGCCAGCGCCGCCGATGCGGCACCCGCGGCCAATGCCCCGGCTGCCTCCGCAGCCATGCCCGCCGCCACCACCCCGGCACCGGCCAAACCCGCCGCGCCCGCGGCCCCCATGACGCCGGCCAAGCCCGCCGCCGCCGCACCCGCTGCTGCCGCGCCCATGGCCCCTGCCGCCGCTGCAGCGCCCGGCGCCGCCGCCGACAAGGTCTGGGCCAACGAATCCACCAAGGTCTACCACTGTCCCGGCGACCGCTACTACGGCAAGACCAAGCAGGGCGCCTACCTGAGCGAAGCCGATGCCAAGGCCCAGGGCATGCGCCCCAGCCACGGCAAGGCCTGCGCCAAGTAAGCGCGTACTGACCGAGGTGCCGGCCCGGCCGGCACCCTGCGCCGCCCCCCCCCGCCAAGCTGCGGGCCGCGGCGCGTCCTCCTCCCCGACGCCCCCGCCCTGCCCATGGATTCCGCCACCGGACATCCCGCCACCGCGCTGCAACACCCCGAACATTTCGCGCCGCTCGGCACGCCGCCGCTGCCGCCGCGCCAGCGCGTGCTGCGCGACATGCTGGCCGGCCTGTCGATCGCCGGGCTGCTGCTGCCCGAAGCGGTGGCCTACGCCGGCATCGCCAACCTGCCGCCGCAGGCCGGGCTCATCGCCCTGCTGTCGGGGCTGGTCATCTACGCGCTGCTCGGCACCAGCCGCTTTGCGATCGTCTCGGCCACGTCATCGTCGGCGGCGGTGCTGGTGGCGACGGTGCTCGCCGAACCGGCCGCCGATGCCGCCGTGCTGATGGCCCTGACCGCAGCCCTGATCATCGCCACCGGCGTGCTGTTCATGCTGGCCGGCGCAGCGCGCCTCGGCGGCATGTCGGATTTCATCGCGCGGCCGGTGCTGCGCGGCTTCACCTTCGGGCTGGCGCTGACCATCGTCATCAAGCAGTTGCCGAAGATCCTCGACGTGGCCGTCCACCATAGCGATACGCCGCGCCTGGCGCTGGACCTGCTGCGCGAGGCAGGCCAGGCCAACGTCTACAGCACCGCGCTGGGCGCGATCGCCCTGGCGATGCTGTTCACGCTGGGGCGCTGGGGCCGCGTGCCCTCGACGCTGGTGGTGATCGTGGCCAGCCTGGTCGCCGGTGCCTGGATCGACTGGCACGCGTACGGCATCGCCGTGGTGGGCGCGATCGACCTGCAGCACATCACCTTCGGCCTGCCCGTGCTGGAGCGCACGCAGTGGATGCAGAGCGCCGAACTGGGCTTCGCGCTGATGCTGATCCTGTACGCCGAGTCGTACGGCTCGATCCGCAACTTCGCGCTCAAGCACGGCGACCCCGTGTCCGCCAACCGCGACCTGTTCGCGCTCGGCTGCGCCAACCTGGTCTCGGGCCTGCTGCACGGCATGCCGGTCGGCGCGGGCTATTCCGCGACCTCGGCCAACGAGGCGGCCGGCGCGCAGACACGGCTGGCCGGCCTGTGCGCGGCCGCGGTGGTCGCCCTCATCGTCTGGCTGTTCCTGCCGCAGCTCTCGCGCATTCCCGAGCCGGTGCTGGCGGCCATCGTGATCTTCGCGGTCAGCCACTCGCTGCATCCGTCCGTGTTCAAGCCCTACTGGGCCTGGCGCCGGGACCGGCTGGTGGTGGTCGCGGCGCTGCTGGCCGTGCTGCTGCTGGGCGTGCTGCACGGCCTGCTGGCCGCCATCGGCGTGAGCCTGCTGCTGACGCTGCGCAAGCTGTCGGAGCCGAACGTCAGCGTGCTGGGCCGGCTGCGGGACAGCCACGATTTCGTCGATATCGCACTGCACACCGATGCCCGGCAGATCGACGGCGTGCTGATCGCGCGGCCGGAAGTGCCGCTGTTCTTCGCCAACACGGAACGGGTGCTGGGCAAGGTCCGCGCGCTGTTGGCGCAAAGCGGCCGATCCGGCATCGACACCATCATGCTGAGCCTGGAGGAAACCCCCGATGTGGACGGCTCGGCCATCGAGGCCCTGCGCATCTTTGCCGCGGAATGCGCCGCGCGCGGGCAGCGCCTGGTGCTCGTGCGCCTCAAGCCCGCCGCGCTGGCGGCGATGTCGCGCGCGACCGACGACACCTTGCGGATCGACATGCTGCGCGAGCTGAGCGTGGATGAGTGCGTGCGCTCGCTGACAACCGGCCGCTGAGGGGCGGCTCAGAGTCCGTTTGGAAATTCAAGGATGAGCGATTCTGCGCAGTAGCAAGCCATCCATGGCGATATGAATCATGGCCTCCGATACGTCCGCACGCTGCTCGTAGTCGCGTACGAGTCGGCGCCAGCGAACCATCCACCCAAAGGTGCGCTCGACCACCCAGCGGCGCGGCAGGACAGTAAAGCCCGTTTGCTGCTCGTGTCGGCGCACCACTTCAACCACGAAGTCGAGGGTCGCGGCCTTGTCCATCAGCGTTGTACGGTCGTATGCACCATCGGCAAACAAGTGTTTCACGCCCGGCCAACGTTTCTTCACCGCCTCCAGCACCGCCAGCGCCCCCGTGCTGTCGGCAATGTCCGCTGGCGTCAGGTTCACCATCAGCAGTCGTCCATCCGTGTCCACAGCGATATGCCGTTTGCGCCCGACGATTTCCTTGGCTGCATCGTAGCCACGCTTGTCCGCCGAGGGCGCTTTGACGGTCTGGCTGTCGATGACGCCCGCACTCGGGCACTGCTGTCGCCCCGCCAACTCTCGGTCCAGCATCAGCACCACGTCGTGCAGCGTGCGGAACAGGAATCGGCGCATGAGCCGCCGAAACCACCAATACACGGTCTGCCACGGCGGGAAGTCGTGGGGCAGCATGCGCCAGCCGCAACCCGACCGAACCAGGTACCGCAGGGTGTTGACCACCTCCCTCAAGTCGCACTCCCGCCGCCGGCCACGCACGGCCGCGCGTGGCAGCAGCGGCTGTACTGCGGCCCATTCGACGTCCGTCATGTCGCTGGGGTAACGCTTGGTCTTGCGGGCCAGTTTCGCCTCGCGTTCTCGATGTTCTTTTTTCCACATCCCGCCTTTACACCACACTCGCGGGGAATTTTCAAACGGGCTCTCAGTCGCCGCCGCAACCTCCGCCGCAACCGTCCCCCTTTTTGCGGACGGAACCGAAACCCGCGATGCTGCCATCGACGTGGCGGCTGGAAAAATCGGCGCCGCAATGCACGGTCTCGCTGCCGTGCTGCCGCTTGGCACAGTCCGGCAGATAGAAGAACCCCTTCGGGATGGCGAGCTTCACGTCGATGGCGAACAGCAGCGGGAGGCGATCGGGCCGACGGGGGTGGATGTCTTCGTCATGACAGGCCCACGTTCATGTGCGGTGCAACCCGATATTGGACTGCTTGCGCACCGGCAACAGCGCTGCCGACGGCAAGTGGTGCAGGAATTTCCCGAACGCGCGGCGGCAAAAATCACGGTACTCGCGCGTGTACAGGATGAACGCGTGCCAGAGGTCATCCGCTACCCGCGACGGCATCGACACGTATCCGCAATCGCTGCGCAGATGCACCAGAAAGAACTACCGCAGCGCCTGCTCGACCTGCGCGCGGTCGGCCGCCGAGCGTCCGGGATGCTTGTCGGCGAAACGCTCCATCAGGCCGGGCGGCCAGGCGTAGGCGCGGATGAAGGTCTCGCGCTGCGTACGCTGCCAGGTGCCCCAGTTCCCCAGTTCCCCAGCACCAATAGCAGCCACACACCGGTCAGCAAAGCACTGTAGGCCACCGACATCCACCCTCCCTTGATCGCGTTGGTGCCGTGGCCATTATGCAGGCCGATATGACGATTCCTTAACGCAACGCGACCTCAACGTCCGGGCAGGGACTCGGCAACCTAGCGCGCCGCGCCCCCCGGCCCGCGCGCGCCCTCCAGGATGATCCGCGCCAGCTTGGCGTAATCGCCGTCGAAGTGATGCCCGCCGGGCAGCTTGACCAGCTGCACCTGCTTCGGATCGAGCGACGGGCAGTTGGAATCCTTCTCGTCGCGGCCGTAGATGCACATGCCCAGGCCCGTGGGCAGCTTCTGCACCTCCGGCAGGATCAGCAGGCCCGACGCGCTGCTCGACACCCAGTTGGTCATGTGGAACTCGAAATCCGCGCGCTTGCCCAGCCCCATCATCACCGCCAGCGCGACGTGCTCGCGCGAGGCGGCCGGCAGGCGGTTGACGATGAAGGGCAGGACATCCGCGCCCTGCGAATAGCCGATCAGCAGGGCCTTCGTCTTCTTCCAGCGCGCGGCATAGAAGCGCACCAGGCGGTCCATGTCGGCCGCTGCGGAAGCGGGCGTGCGCGGCGTCCAGAAATAGCGCAGCGAATCCACGCCGACCACCGGCACGCCGGATTTCGACAGCGCGGACGCCACTTCCTTGTCGAGCCCGGCCCAGCCGCCGTCGCCCGACAGCAGCACGGCAAACAGTTCCGACGAGGTACCGGGCTGCGCGGCCACTTCGATGACGGGCAGGTCCGATACGGCGGCGGGCGGCGGCGGGGGCGGCGGCTTGCGCTGCGCGTTGAGCTTGGCGAACGCGGCCTTGAACGGCTCGGACGCCGTCACCGGCGGCACGCCCGCGCTGCCCGGCGCGCCCGGCTGCACGGCGGGCAGTGCCACCGACTGCGCACCGGAGATCGTCTCGATGAAGGTCTGCGTGGCGCGCGCCTCGCACAGCGGGCCGGAACGGCGCGCAAACGGCGTGAGCGTGCCCGACTGCAGCGCCACCCACGGCGCGGAAAGCCGGGTGGCCGGCAACAGCACCACCCCGGCGTTGTCTTTCGGCTTGACGCGCTTGGCCGTGGTGCGGCTCTCGCTCATGCGGCGGCTGAAATGCACGCCCTCGCCCTTGCACAGCGGCTTGCGCAGCTCCAGCACCGGGCAGAACTCGAGCGACATGGCCGCGGCAAAGATATTGGGCCGCGCCTGCGCGATCATGGCGTAGGCCAGCGCGCCGCCTTCGTTGTCGCCGACCAGGATGGGCGGGTAGTAGCCCGGCACCTTCTCGTAGGCCTGCAGGAAGCGGCTGAAGTTTTCCAGGTCGCCGTCGGGGAAGGCGCAGTCGCCCAGGTCGGCTTCGAGGCTGGCGAACAGCGCCGGTGTCGACAGGCCGGCCACCAGCGCGCCCTGTGCCGCCAGGCTCTGCGCCATGCGCGAGGTCGCGGGCGTCCAGCCCTGGTCACCCGACAGCATCAGGACGACCGACCGGACCTCGCCCGTGGGCTTGTAGACCGGCGCGTCGCGGAAGCGGCCGTGCGTGACGAACTCCACCGCGCCGGGCGCGGCCGCCGGCGTGGCTGGCGCCACGACGGGCAGCGACAGCACGCCGCCATTGGCGGCCTTGTTGGCGGTCACGGCCGATGCGCTCATCTGCAGCCGGGGCGGCGCGTCGCCGGTGGTGGACACGGCCGTCACGCCGCTCGCGCCGGCCATGCCGACCGGCGGCACCAGCACCGGGCCCTGCACCAGCGCCGGCTTGGGCGACGCGGAGGCCGCCACCAGGGCCAATGCGCCGGGCGTCGCCGCGGCACCGGCCTGCGCCGCATGCGCCCACGGCGTGACCGCCAGGCAGGCGGCCGCCATCCAGCCAAGCGCGGCACGGCGCGGCCGCTGCATGGCACATTGCTCCCCTTCCCGCGCGAACACTGCGCGCGGCTTGTGCTCCGTCATTTGGAGATCACTCCCTTCAGGCCGCCACCGATCAGGGCCGCGACATCAGTCAATGTAAATAGCGGGGCCAGGCCACCGCGCGCGAGCAGGTAGCGGGGTTCCCACACCGGCTCGAACTTGTCCTTGAAATTGCGCAACCCACGGAAATTGTAGAAGCGCGCGCCGTGGCGGAACATCATCCGTCCGAAGCGGTGCCAGCGCGGGGCCAACTGGTGCTCGACCATGCCCGACATCGGCGCCATGCCCAGGCCGAAGCGCTGGTAGCCGGCCGCCTGAAAATGCAGGATCAGCTTGCCGAACAGGAAGTCCATGGTGCCAGGCGGCACGCTGGTGCGATAGCGCATCAGGTCGACGCTGGCCTCGATGCGCAGCACGTCGGGGCACATCAGCGTGGCGAAGGCCAGGATGCGGCCCTCGCGGCGCACCACCGCCACCGGCTGGCTCAGCACGTAGCGCGCTTCGAACGCGCCGAGGGAGAAACCTTTCTCGCGCGCGTTCTGGTTGCGCAGCCATTCGTCGGAGATCTCGCGCAGCTCCCGCAGCTCGGCCGGCACACCCTCCGCCGGCACGATCTCGAACGACAGCCCCTCGCGCTCGCCGCGCGTCACGCCATGGCGCAGGTTGGCCCGGCGCGACCCCTTCAGGCTGAACTCGGGCAGCGCGACGTACGCCTCCTCCCCCAGCTTGTAGGCGCGCAGGCCGGCATCGAGGTACAGCGGCAGGGTCTGCGGGCGGGTCTTGTAGAAGGCCGCGCGGCCGCCGTGGGCATCGGCCAGTTCGATGAAACGCCAGATCAGTTCGGGCCAATCCTGCTGCGCGCCGACCGGATCGGACAGCGCGACCCACGAGCGCCCCTGCTTGGCGTACATGATGAAGGCGTTGCCCGACGGCGAGAACAGCAGGCTCTTGTCGCCCATCAGCCCCAGCACGGCGTCGGCGGCGGGCTGCTTGCGGATGATCTCGGCGGCGCGTTCCAGCTCGGCCACGCTCGGGCAGGCCGTCACACCGGGCTCGCGGCGGAACAGCTGCCACAGGCCGAAGCCCAGGCCGGTGATCGCCACCGCCATCAGCGCGCGGATGGAACGCGGCGCATCGCCGTCGAAGGTGAACTGCCACCACAGCTGGTTGGCGTAGGCGACCTCGCGGTAGGCGAAGAACAGAATCCACACGCAGGCTGCGAACACGCACGCCATGGCGATCAGCCAGCCCGGCTCCAGCCGCTGCGAGAACAGCGACGACGGCCGGTCAAACTGCCGGCGCGACAGCACCAGCAGCACCGCCAGCGTCACCAGCACCGTCATCTCCGACACGGCGATGCCCTTGGGCAGCGCCAGCACGCCGGTCAGCAGCGACAGCACCAGCGCCGACCACCAGGCCGCGTCGAGCCGGTGCAGCAGCCCGCGCGCGACAAACAGCATGATCAGCCCGGCCACGCTGCCGATCATGTGCGAGGCTTCCACCACGAACAGCGGCACATGCATGCGCAGCAGGTCTTCGGCCTCGTCGGTGGCGGGGGTCACGCCCGACACCAGCAGCATGACGCCGGCCACCATCGTCAGCGCCGCCAGCAGCCCCGGCGACAGCTTGACCGCCGCCCGTGCAAACGGCGCGCCCGCGCCCGAGCGCAGCTCGAACAGCGCCAGCATGGCGGCCGCGACCACCAGCGGCAGCAGGAAGTAGATGGCGCGGTAATACAGCAGCGCGGCCAGCACCTGCGCGGGCGAGGCGTGGCCGCTGCAGCCCAGCAGGATCACCGCCTCGAACACGCCCAGGCCGCCCGGGCTCTGGCTCAGCACGCCCAGCGTCATGGCCAGGGCGTAGAACGCCACGAAGGTCGGCAGTTCGACCACGCCCGGCGGCAGCAGCACCCACAGCGCGGCGGCGGCCGCGCTCAGGTCCGCCGCCGAGATGACGAACTGCTGCGCCGCCAGCCCCGGCGGCGGCAGGCGGATCTCCCAGCGGCCGAACAGCGTGACGTGGCGCCGCCGCAGGCACAGCGCCAGCAGCACCACCACGCCGGCCAGCACCAGCAGGGCGAGCGCCTCCAGCAGCGCGGCCGGCAGATGGGTCAGCGCGGCGATGTGCGGCGCGCCCCACAGCAGGCCCACCGCACCGAAGGCCGTGGTCGACACGCCCAGCGCGCTGGCGTCGAAGGCGACCGCCGCCGTCACGCTCGCGGCATCCAGCCCGGCCGCCGTGTACAGCCGCGCGCGCACCGAGCCCGCGGTCAGCGAGCCCAGGCCGATGGTGTTGCCCAGGGCATAGGCGATGAAGGAGGTGGTGGCAACGGTGCCGGGCGGGACCCGGGCACCGGCATAGCGCAGCCCGGAGGCGTCGTAGCCGGTCAGGGCGACGTAGCTCAGGGCCGTGGCCAGGATGGCGAGCCACAGCTGCGTGGCCGGCGTGGCCTGCAGCGCGGCCACCATGTCGGCGTAGTGGACGTGGTCGAGCAGCGCGTACAGGCTGTCGAACACGAGCGCCCCCAGGACCAGGACGATCCCGATCATGACCCAGGCGCCTAGGCCCAGCCCGGAATCGGACCGGGCGGCCTCGGCCGGAGCGGCAGACGGCTCGGCGTCCGGCGCAGCGGTCGGGCCGCGCTGGCGTTCAGGTTTGGGACTGGCGTCGTTCGACGCGGCGTCAGGCATGGTGGAAAACGAAATCCCGCTGGCTTCGGTTACGCGCCCGATCGAGGAACGGGCGCCGGCTGCGTGTCAGCGGAACGAGGACGCGCGCACCTCGGCCGGGGGGCGCGCCGGATGGCCGCCCAATGCAGCCGCCCGACGCCGCTTGCGGCATCGACATCACATGATTGACCCCGACCTGCCGGCGTTGTGCCTGTTGTCGTATCGGCGGAATCGCTCCCGCCCCGGCCACGCCGTTCCCCCGCCGAGCGCGTGCGCGCATCCGCACCGCTGGTCCGGATGGCGCTCCCCTGGGGGGCCGGCGCCTCCGTTCCGTTGACATACAAACCGCTATTTTACGGTTTGGGCGCGGCCCCCGGCGCATTTGGCACCACATCGTGCTTACCCGTATCGATCGATACCGGATCGCTGGCGGGAAAGGTTTCCTCCAGGCCCTCGTCCAGCAGCGCCTCGTCATGGCTGTCGGGCACGGGCGGATGGGGGTTGGCGGGCACCGGGGTCGGCGAAACGCGGTTGTGGGGCATGGCGTTCTCCAGGCGGGTCTGTTCGCTTTCCAGAATAGGCAACGCAAGCGTGCCGCGAACCGGCTGCTATCGAGACTTTTCGATCACACTCCTGCCACATTGGCAATGGAAGCCAATACTGCCTACTAAGCAAGTTCTCAGCAAATCACGCGCCCGCGCAACAGTGAGGTGATCCGCAAAGCGCAAACGAAAGTGAAGAAGCCCGGAAAATGTCCGATTACGATACCGATAGATCAGTACACAACACCAAAAGTGGAGCATGCTCCACAAAAATAGATTTCGTTGCAGGGAAATGCGGCCTCCGATACAAATAGGCACGCCGCTCCATTCGTAAAAAACAACCCATGCCGCTGTCGCGACTCGCTGGCGCGATCCTGAGACGCCCGCCCCTGATGATCGTCGGCGCCCTCGCACTGTCGGCGGCCGTGGCGACGCTCACCGTCCTCTCGCTCTACGAAATGCGGATGGACGCGCTGGCACGGGCGCGCGATTCCGCCGACAACGTCTCGCTGATCCTGCAGCGGGACATCGCGCGCAACCTCGAAGTCTACGAACTGTCGATGCAGGCGGTCATCGATGGCGTGCGGGACCCGGCCATCCTGGCGCTGCCGCCGACGATCCGGCAACTGGTGCTGTTCGACCGCTCGACCAACGCGCAGGATCTGGGCTCGCTGCTGGTCACCAACGCCGCCGGCGACGTCATCATCGACTCGCGCTCGGTGCCGCCCCGGCGCATCCACCTCGGCGACCGCGATTACTTCAAGATCCATCAGCAATCGGCGGATGTCGGCCTGTACCTGAGCAAGCCGTTCATGCCCCGCATCAACGGCGTCGAGACCTCGATCGGCATCAGCCAGCGCCTGAACGGGCCGGACGGCGCCTTCAACGGCGTCGTGGTCGGCACGCTGCGGCTCAACTACTTCCGGCGGCTGTTCGACGGCGTGAGCCTGGGCGAGCACGCCGCCATCACGCTGGTCCGCACCGACGGCACGCTGCTGATGCGCCGCCCGTACGACCAGCGCCTGATCGGCAGCGACCTGTCCGCCAGCCCTGCCTTCCAGATGCGCAAGAACGCGCCGGCGGGCAGCCTGATCATCACCGGAGCCATCGACGGCGTGGAGCGGCTGTTCAGCTACCGGCGCATCGGCGACTATCCGCTGATCCTCTCGGTGGGGCTGGCCATCGAAGACATCTACGCGGAGTGGCGCCAGCGGGCCTGGTGGATCGGCGGGATCGTGCTGCTGCTGGATGCCGTGCTGATCGGCATGTCGATCCTGTTCGCCAAGCAGATGCGCCGGCGCATGGAGGCCGAGCAGAAGCTGGCATGGCTGGCCAACACCGACGGCCTGACCGGCCTGGGCACGCGCCGCGCGCTGGACGCGGCGCTGGAGGCGGAGTGGCAGCGCGCCAACCGGCAGGGCCAGCCGCTCGCGGTGCTGATGATCGACGTCGACGAATTCAAGCATTACAACGACCGCTACGGCCACGCCGCGGGCGATACCGTGCTGCGCACGGTCGCGCGCTGCGTCAACGACAGCATCCGGCGCCCCGGCGATTTTGCCGGCCGCTACGGCGGCGAAGAATTCTGCGTGCTGCTGCCCGACACCGACCTTGCCGGCGCCCAGCGGGTGGCCGAGGTCATCCGCGCCACCGTGCTCGCCGCCGGCGAGCCGAACGCCGGCAGCACGCACGGCAGGCTCACGGTGAGCATCGGCGTCGCGGCCCACGACGGCCGCGCCGACACCAGCGACACCCCGGCGCGGCTGCTCCACCGCGCCGATCTCCAGCTCTACGAAGCCAAGTCCGGCGGGCGCAACGCCGTGATGCCGCGACAGGAGCGGCCACGGCTGGCGGTGGTGTAGGCCCTTCGCGCGCTGATGTTGTTTTTCTTGGTGTCTCTTGAATCACACTTTGATTTTGTGTGCCATTTTGGCACCGCTGGTTGCATTTTGGCGCCAGTCTCCCTATGCTAAAACGTCCTGAAGGAAGGCGTCGGTGACGTCTCAGTGGGCCGGCGGCCCTAACACCCGGATGAAGCTGTCCGCCGAGAGGCGCCAGAGGATATCCGCTAGGAACAATGAGGTAGGAAATGGCTATCAAGCACGAGAGCGCTCCGGAAGCCACGGCGCGCGGGCGTATTACCGCCCGATTGAGTGCAGACAAGCAAGCGTTGCTGCAGCTCGCTGCAGATCTATCGGGGAGTACCCTCAACCAGTTCGTTTTGCAGTCCGCACTGCGTGCGGCCGAACAAGTGATCGAACACGAAGAAACCATCAAGACGATCAAGCTGACGGTGGAGCAATCCCGGCGCTTCGTTGCGCTGCTCGATGAACCTGCCAAGCCAAACGAGGCCCTGCAGCGCGCGATGGAACGCTTTAGGAAGACCAAACTTGGAACTGCAGATTCGACCTTTAACCTCGAACGACGACCGCAACGCGTTTGATTGTGGGAACGGTTCGTTGAACGACTGGCTGCGCAGAACAGCCAGGCAGCATCAAGAAAAGGATTTGTCGCGCACCTATGTCGCGATTTGGACCGGCGATCCGAAGCGGATCGCTGGCTACTACGCCCTGAGTGCCACGTTGATTCAAACGAAGGGGATGCAGGGCCAGAAGCTTCCTCGAGAAGTCTCCGCAGTGCTCCTGGGGCGGCTTGCCGTCGACGAGAAAGACCAGCGCCAGGGCCCCGGCGAATACCTCCTGATGCATGCGCTGAAAGCCGCGCTCAAGGCGGCGGACATCATCGGTGTTCGATGCATCGTAGTGGACGCCATTGACGACTCGGCGGTCCGCTTCTATCGGAAATACGGTTTCGTCCCGCTCACGACCGAGCCCATGCGGCTGGTCCTAGCGCTGGACACGGTTCGTCAACTCCTTGCGTGACCAGTTGACCAAGCGGCCTCGGACAGAAGGGTTCCGAGCGTCGCTGACATGCCGCCGCTCGATGCCACGGATCATCGCGCCGGACCCGCGCATATCGCTGGCCTGCATCGGCCAAACCCAAGCGTCACGACACCGGCACCGGTGTCGGCAACCTGCGCTGCGCACCGTCACGGCTTTGGCCTGACCGATCCCTCTCTTCGAGGGGATAGAGAAATCCCCGGCCCGCGACCGTGCTGCGTTTGTGCGGCGCATGGCGCCTTGCGGACTGCACCGCGACAGCCCGATTGCCAGGCGTGGTCACGCGCGCGCCATGCTTGCGAGCCGATGGATTGAAAGAACGCGCATTGGACAATCGATTGCCCCAGGCCTATCAACATCTGGACCGCGCCAGCGCCCCAAGGACGGATCGCACCGTCCACCACGCCCAGCAAGACGTGCCGGTCTCCATCGCAGCAAACCCATCAGAATCAGAAGAAGGGAGGCCATCTTGATCTCACGTGTCCTGCGCATTGCCGCGCTCCTGGCGATGAGCCTGATCGCAAGCTGCGGCGGCGACAGCGGCGATGCATCGTCACCGACCATCACCAGCAACCCCGCATCGACCTCCGTCACGGAAGGCAGCAACACGAGTCTCTCGGTCGCGGCCAGCGGCGGCTCGCTGTTTTACCAATGGCGCAAGGACGGCGTGTGGATCCTCGGTGCGACATCGAGCACGTACACCATCGCGCCCGTCGCCGCGAGCGACGCGGGCAGCTACGACGTCATCGTCTCCAATGCGGCCGGGGTCGTGACCAGCCGCGCCTCCACGCTCACGGTGACCGCGGCGACCAGCGCCACCACCGCGCCCGCGCTGAACCCGGTCGTCTACGCGGCGGCGCTCAATTTCTACAACACGCTCAGCGCGTCGCAGCAGGCCACCGCGCAGTTGTCGTGGAGCCTGGACACCGCGCGCCGCTGGTCGAACCTGCCGGCCGCCATGGCCGCGCGCAGCGGCATCGCCTGGGCCGACCTGAGCACCACGCAGCAAATGGCCGCCGCCCTGCTGCTCAAGGCGGCGCTGAGCACCACCGGCGCCAAGCTGCACCTGGGCCTGCAGGCCGCCGACGACTATCTCTACGCCAGCGGCGGTGGCAGCAGCTACGGCCACGGCAATTACTACATCGCCTTCATCGGCACGCCTTCGGCCAGCGGCTTCTGGATGCTGCAGCTCACGGGGCACCACCTGACGTACAACCTCGCCTTCAACGGCAGCTACAAATCGCCGGCACCCATGTTCCTCGGCGTCGAGCCCAAGGGGGCCTTCACGCTGAACGGCAAGACCTACGATCCGATGGCAGCGCAGCGCACGGCGGTCTCCAATCTGGGCGCGAAGCTCACCGCGTATGCCAACGCGAAGCTCAGCGGCACCTATAGCGACCTGCTGTTCGGCGCCAACGGCACCGGCAACATCGACGGCACCTGCCCGCGCGACTACGCCAGCGTCAGCGAGCACGGCCTGCTCTACGGCAGCCTGTCGGCCGGCGACCAGGCCCTGGTGCGCGCGGTCATCACGTCGTACGTCAACACGCAGGCCGCCGAGTACGCGAACGACCTGCTCAACGCCTACCTCGGCACCGGCGCGCTGGCCCAGACCTACGTCGCCTACGCGGGCGACGGCACCGTGGCCACGAAGGGGAACTACTTCCGCATCGAAGGCCCCCGCGTGTGGATCGAGTTCTCGGTGCAGAACGGCGTGATCTTCAACAGTGACATCCACTATCACAGCATCTGGCGCGACAAGTCCGCCGACTACGGTGGCAAGTGCATCAGCTGAGGCCGCTCCGCGACGCTCGCGTGCTGCGCGCCGTGTGGATCGGCCTGATCGGCATGCTGTGGGCCGTGCTCGCCGTGGCCCATCCGATGCCGGAGAGCCGGGTCTGGATCGACACCACGCCCTCGGGCCTGAAGCTGACGCTGCAGTTGCCGCTCAATCGCCTGGAGTACGGTTTCGGCCAGCCGCTGGCCGACCTCCCGGGCACCGTGCTGGCCCGGCACAGCGAAGCGCTATCGCGCTACCTGCTGCGGCATGTGGCCGTCCGCAGCTATGGCCGGAGCTGGCAGGCCTCGGCCCCGCAGCTCACGGTGGTGGGCACGGACGCTTCCGCCGAGCTGGAAGCCGTGATGGAACTGCGCGCCCCCGACGACACCAGCCGCCGCGCCCCCGCGCTGGTGTACGACGCAATTACCCACGAAGTCCGCACCCATCGTGTCCAGGTATTCCTGCGCAGCGACTGGGCCGGCGGCTTCGCCAACCAGCCGCCGCTGCTGCTGGGAGAGCTGAGCCACGGACATGACCGCCTGCCGGTGCCGCTGGAGCCCGCGCGGACCGGCGCCAGCGTGCTGCGGCTGCTGCAGGAAGGCAGCCTCCACATTGCCGAGGGCACCGACCACCTGCTGTTCCTGCTGATGCTGCTGGTCGTGGCGCCGCTGGCGGCCAGCGGGCACCGCTGGAGCCGGGTGCGCCCCGTCAGGCAGGCCCTGCGCCACACGGCGCTGGTCGTCACCGCCTTCACGGTCGGCCACACGATCACCCTGGTGCTGGGCAGCCTGGGCCTGGTGAGCGTGCCGACACGCCCGGTGGAAGTCGCCGTGGCCGCCACGATTGCCGTCGCGGCATGGCACGCCTGGCGTCCGCTGTTTGCCCGCGCCGAGGCCTGGATGGCGTTGGGCTTCGGCTGCATCCATGGCATGGCCTTCTCGGCGAGCCTCTCGGGCGCGGGCCTGACGCCGTGGCAGCACGCGCAGGCCCTGCTGGCCTTCAACCTGGGTATCGAGGCCATGCAGCTGGCCGCCGTCGTCGTGGTCATGCCCCCGCTGCTGGTGCTGGTCCGCACGCAGCCCGCGCGATCCGCCACCCTGCGGCGCGGCGTCTCGGCCATGGTGGGCGCGCTGGCCCTGGCCTGGCTCATCGAACGGCTGGGCCTGGCCTCCCTCGGCACCCTGTCTTCCATTGCTGACGGCTGGCCCGTGCTGGCGCTGATCCCCGGCCTGCTGTGGCTCGCGGCGCTGGTCGGCGGAAGCGGGCGCTGGCTCCGCGTGGCTGCCTCCGAAGACTGAACGGCCTGCGCCCGCCCTGGTGGCATCCCGGGCGCGGGCGCATCTCGTGCGCCGCGCCGATCGCGTGAGAGCGATACCACTGCCCGCGCCAGGACCGTGATCGACGCCCGGCACCCTCACCGATGCGCCAGCGCCGGGTCGCCCCGACTCACGCCGGTGCGGCCGCCTGCGCCGTCAATTGGGCAAACAGCACGCGCTCGGTGAACCTGATGTTGCGCGGATCGTAGTACGGGTCGGCCCACGCATCGGTCGCCTTCAGCACCAGCGGGTGGGCGGGAGTCGCAGTGGACTGGCTCTCGTGATCGAACAGCCGGATCGCCTCGATGGCATACGCCGTGACGATGGCCGAATCGTAGATGGCGATCAGGCTGTCGCCGTTCTGCTCCTCGCCGCCGCGCGACAGGTTGGAGGCGCCGCAAAACACCACCGGCTGCGCCCCGTTGAAATCGCACACCACGAACTTGTGGTGGAGATGCCGGCCGGCGCCGGCATCGACCTCCGCCTTGAACGGCGCGGGCGCCTCGTCCTTCAGGTAGGCGAACGAGACGGTCTGCGACGGCACATCCCGCCCCGGCGCGAACGCGCTCACGCCGCCCGCCTGGTCGATCACGCCTATTGATCTTTACCTAAATCATGACAACCGATCGTCCGTAGGCGCGTTATATGGTCAGCACCGTGTATGGAGGATCGGTTCATGACCAAGATGGACGAAGCGACGCGCAAACGGGTACGTGCCGGACGCTTGATGCTTGCGGGCAAGACGCCGGCCGAAGCGGCGAAGGCGGTGGGTGTGGCACGGCAAACCGCGTACACCTGGAAAGCCCGGCTCAACGAAGGCGGCATTGACGCATTGCGGACAATGAACGTAGGTCGTGCAGCCCAACTGGATGCGTGCCAGCTCGAAGGCTTGCGCGTGGCACTGCTGCAAGGTGCGCTGGCGCACGGCTTCGGCACCGAGCTGTGGACCCTCAAGCGCGTGCGCATGCTCATCGAACGACTGTATGGCGTCACCTTCAGCGAGGTGCATGTCTGGCGGCTGCTGGGTGCGTTGGGCTTCAGCCCGCAAAAGCCTGAGCGCCGGGCCATCGAACGCGACGAAGACGCGGTACAGCGCTTCAAGCGCAAGACTTGGCCCGCGCTAAAAAAAAGTGTGCCGCCGAGCGACGGCTAATCGTCTTCATTGACGAGTCGGGCCTGTCGGAGCGGCCCACGCGCGTGCGCACCTGGGCGCCCAAGGGCTGCACGCCGGTCATCCAGTTCCACTTCAACTGGAAGCACGTCTCGGTCATCGCCGGCCTCACGCGCACGAACTTCGTGTTTCGACTGCACGACGGCGCGATCAAGAGTGCGCAGATCATCGAGTTCCTCAAGGCGCTGCGTGCGCAGCTCAAGCGCAAGTTGCTGATCGTGTGGGACGGCGCGCCACAGCACAAGAGCCGCGTTGTGCGCGAGTACCTCGACAGTACGCGAGGCGCCGTACAGATGGCGCTGCTGCCCAGCTATTCCCCAGACCTCAACCCGGTCGAATACCTGTGGGCCTGGCTCAAGCGGCACGCGTTGGCCAACTTCTGTCCCGATACCCTCGCCGAACTCAAACACACCGCCCGCCGCAAGCTCAAGAGCGGCCAGAAACGCCCATCGATCATCGCCGCGTGCTGGAAGCAGGCTGAGTTGTGGTGATGTCATGGGTTATGTAATTCTCAATAGCGACAACAACCCAGCCTTGTGCGGCACGACATGCTCAAGCGTATCGATCATCGCTCCGCCGCCGTCGGTCGCCATCACGGCGAACAGCACGGACGAGGCGGCGTTCTGAACGCGATCGGCCGCTTCGGCCAGCAGCACGTCGGTCTGGCGAAGTGCACCCGATGGAAGGACTGGAACGGCGCGTCGATGGCGTCCGCGTACCGGCCCGCCCGCAGCGACGCATCGGCACGCACGGGCGTATCGAAGGTCAGCCGGTTGGGCACCCAGTCAGGTGCCCGCCCCTGCGGCGTGCACTGGATGGCGAAGCCGGCCAGGCCGGCACAGTCCGCCTCCGCCACGTCGAACGCGAACAGCACCGCGCTGTCGCCTGGATACACCTTCACCTGGAACGAATCGATCGATGCGGGCATGGCAGCCTCCTGGCTGGCGTGGATGGGGCCGGACACCCAGGCCTTATCGCGCCGCGATCGTGACAAATACGGGGTCGGGGCAGGCATGGCCGACCCGATTCAGATCAATCGCTTCCATCTGAAATGCATTAATTACATAACGCCTCGCCATTCACGGCCGCATTTTGAAAGCGTCGACTAAAACAAATCTCAACTTTGTTCTGCATTTGGGGAATCGGCTAGTTGCCGGAAATCCTGACTTCTATAGTTGCATCGCACAAAAAATATGTGCCTTTGCCTTATGGGTAAACGTTGTGCAGTGCAATGCGATTTTTCGCCGTCTTGCACTGATTCTGAATCCAGCATTGCGTTCTATTTTCCCCAGGAGAACACATGACCGATCTGACGACATTCCATTTGCCGGACCGCATTATCAACACGGAAGCCCACCGCGAACTCGGACAGGCCATGGTCAAGGCGTGGCGAACGGACGGCATTTTCCAGATCGCATTATCGAAACCCCAGGAACAGACCACGGACGAGGCTTTTGCGGAAAGCCGGCAATTTTTCTCGCAGGATTTCGAAAGCAAGAGCCGCCATGTCAGCCCGCTCACCTACAGCGGCTATATCGCTTCGCGCGAGGAAGTCACGGCCGGCGAGGCGGATTATTCCGAGATCTTCACGATCTGCCCGGACATCGGCCTGGAGGATGCCCGCGTGCGGGAAGACCTGCCGTGCCACGGCCCAGTGCCCTGGCCCAGCGCGGACTATCGGGATCGCATGAAGGCCTTCATGGGCATGCTCGGCACGTTCGGCGAGCGCCTGCTCCAACTCATCGCGCTGGGCCTCGACCTGGACGACATGAACACCTTCACCCGCCTGACCGACGACGGCTGGCACCATATGCGCGTGCTGCGCTTCCCCACGGTGCAGTCGTCGGAGAACGCGCGGGGCATCGGGGCGCATACCGACTACGGCATGCTCGTCATCGCGGCGCAGGACGATGTGGGCGGCCTGTATGTCCGCCCGCCGATCGAGGGCGAACGGCGCAACCGCAACTGGCTGGCCTCGGAAAGCACCGCGGGGGTGTTCGAGCACGACGACGGCTGGAACTTCATCAAGCCGGTGCCCGCCGTGCTGACGGTCTTCCCCGGCGACTTCCTGCAATTCCTGACGGGCGGCCATCTGCTGTCGACGCCGCACAAGGTCCGCCTGAACACGCGCGAGCGCTTTGCCATGGCCTACTTCCATGAGCCGAACTTCGACGCGTGGGTCGAGCCCCTGGAGGCGGACGCCGCCGCGGCCCCCATCCACTACGGCACGCACTTCACCAACATGTTCATGCGCTGCTACCCGAAGCGCATCACCACCCAGCGGATCACGGAGAAGGGGCTGCTGGACAAGCTGCCCACGCTGACCGAGCTGGCCTAGCCCGCGCTGCGGGTGGGCATGGGATCGTTTGGGGGCCGGCTCGCCGGCGCCCCTGTCCCGCTGCTCCGATCAGTGATGCGCGTGGGCCTGGCCGCCCGCGCCATCGCTCAGGCCGATCGCCACGTTCTGCATCATGCCCTGGTCTTCGTGGTCCAGGATGTGGCAATGCAGGACGAACTCGCCGATGTAGCGCTCGTAGCGGGTGCGGACGATCAGGCGGTAGTACTTCTTCTGCGGCGGGTTGGTGAGGGTGTCGTCGGGGTGGAGGTCGGTCTTGACCCACAGCGTGTCCTTCCACGCGCCCTTGAGCCCGGCGAACTGGTTATCGCCGTCCGCTTCCACGTAGCCCGGCACGCTGACATCCCTGCCCTGCGGGTCCAGGACGGCAACGATCTGGAACGGATTGACGTGGATGTGGAACGGATGGCTGACGCTGTAGGACCGGAGCTCCCATTGCTGGGCCTGGCCCAGGATCAGGGGCCGGTCGACCCGAGCGGGGTTGTAGGGCGACGCGCCTTTCGGCACCCACTTGCCGGTGGACCCTTGCACGACCTCGAAACTGTTGCCCACGGTGAACTTGAACGCGTCGGGCTGCGGGTCGATGCCCTTGCCCAGGTAGAACACCATGTCCTGCTGCGGGGTGTTGCGGACTTCCTGGTCCGTGATGGTCGGATGCGGCACGAAGCGGGTCAGGCGGATGACGGGCTTGCCGTCGACCTCCCTGGCCGTCAGGTCACGGATGATCGCATCCCGCACGTCGGCCGGCATGTGGCGCCGTGCCGAATCGACCAGGGTGTGGAGCAGTGTCCGCGTCGGATCGCCCTTGGCGGCATCGCCGCGCACGGTCACCACGCCCAACATGCCGCGCGGCGTCGCCGACCGGCTGACCGTGGCGGAACCGGGTTTCGCCACCTCGGTGACGCAGTAGTTGCCCGGCTCGGGGAAGACCACCAGCAGGTCATAGCGATAGCCCGGCTGCAGCGTCACGGTTTCGGTGGTCATCGTGTTGCCCATGGTCAGGCCATCGGCGGCCACGACCTGGTACGGCACGGTCGGCCCGGTGCAGACGCTGTCCAGGAACTGCGCCATGCCCGCCTTGGTCGGGCGCGCGTTGGCCGTCGCGGTGTTCGCCATCTTGCGGAACTGCACGGTGATGGTTTCGCGCACGCCGGCATGGATCAGGCGCCAGCGTTCGGCCCGGCCCGTCCGCGCATCGGCGAAGGTCGGCATGACCTTGCCGTTGATGCTCGTCCAGCGGCCAGATTCTTCCCAGGTCTCGGGCCCCATGTAGTCATAGGAATCGATGATGCCGATCTGGTTGGGCTTGCAGTCCCACGTCTGCTTGCCGTCGGCATCGAGGCAGTAATACTGGATCTGCTGGAACAGCAGCGTGCGATCCATGAACGGCCGGCCCTCGTGATCCACGAGCAGGGTGTCGAGGTCGCCGTTCACCCTGGGCGTGGGCTTGCGGTTGCCGTGGATGACCAGCGCGCCCGCCATGCCGCTGGCCACCTGCAGCGCGGTCGAGCCGTGGCGGTGCGGGTGATACCAGAAGGTGCCCGCCGGATGGTCGGCCGGAATGTTGTACTCGTACTGGAAGCTGGTCTGCGGGTTCAGCGACAGCAGCACGTTGTCGCTATTGCCGGTCGGGCTGACCCACAGGCCGTGCGAATGCAGGTTGGTGCCGTTGTAGCAATGCGGCTTGTCCGGCGCGGCATCGCCGTTGCAGCCCTCGCTTCCCTTCAGCTTGTTGTGCAGCGTGATGCGGACGGTGTCGCCCGGTGTCACGTCGATCTGCGGGGCGACGAACGCGTCCGATGTCACGCCGGTGCCGATATAGCCGCGCAGGTTCACCTTCTGGTAGCGCTGCTGGCTGGGGTCGTACAGCAGCCCGCTCTTGTAGTCGATGTTCAGATCGAAGGCGCGCTCCCTGCCGGCATGCGGCTCGGGCGTGGTCGCCAGGCTGAGCGCCGACCGGGCGCGCGGCACCCCGGGCGTGGTGGCGGCCGCCTCGGACGGCGCCACTTGCGGCAAGGAGGGCGGGTTGGTGAAGAGGTTGTCCATCTCCTGCGCTGCCGCGGGCTGCAGCAGCATCGCCCCGCTCAGGAAGCAACTCCCCAGCGCCACGGCGCGCCACAGCGTCCCGCCGCGACGCTCCGCCGGATCGGCCAGACGGCCCGCCTGGCTTGCATCGATATCCGATTGCCTGTCTTGCATCGTTCATCCCCCTCCCGCAGCGAGTCGCTGCATATCGTCCCGCCACCGTCAACGCGATGCGGCTGCGGAACTTCTAGTCGAGCCGGCCATGCCGGGGCGCCCCGGCGTGCGCGCTGCGCGCCGCCGGGGTCGTCCGCTGTGGACAGTAGGAAAGAATCGGACGTCTGTCTCTGTGCAAATGCAACAGGAAAACGCCCGGTACAGATGACGTGGCGCGCGCGAAAACGCAGCCGCGCCCCATGGCAGCGACAACGATGACCGTGCGCGCTACGGAGGCTTCGGCATCAGTCAGCCCGCGGTGAGCACCGCATCCAGCACGCCTAGGTTTCGGGCCCCGGCTCCGGTGACGCGATCCAGCCGAGATCGGCAAGCTCATCGATCAGTCCACTGACCGAAGCGTCGGCGGCATCGGCGCTGCAGTGCGCCGCGTCTGCGAGGATCGCGGCGAGCTCGGCCCGCGTGCGCGGCTGCTGCAGCGCCTGCAGCAGCAGATAGGCCGATGGGTTGACGCGCGCGGCCGTGAGGGTGCGGTCATCGATGACGACCGCGCCGCCGTCCGGCTCCGCCTCCAGGTGCAGCGAGTCGACCAGCTGCATGGCGTCGCGCCGCCGTGCCTGTGTCACGTGCAGGTCATGCGCCATCGAGCCGGGCCTCCGTCGAGATGAAATCGAAATGCATGCCGGTCAGGCCGTTGCCGACGCCGATATGGATGCCTGCGGCGCCCTCGTTGACCAGGCAGTTGAGGCTCCAGTCCATGTGCTCGCGCGGCAAGGCCCCCGTGCCGACCGCCACTTCGGTGATCGCGCCCCGGTATTCGGGCCCGCTCAATGCATCGATGCCCTCCGCCCACGGCCCGAGGCCGTCGACGATCCGGTTGTCGCGGACCTCCACCTGCAAGGGGCAGGCTTTGCGCATGGCGTCGGCCAGCGTCGCGGCCTCGGCGAAATCGTCGGCTCTGGGGCCCCGCAGCTCGCGGTGCCTCGCCACCAGGAGCGTATCGACCCTGAACGTTCCCGACACCGACAGCGCGGTATCGACCTGCCCGGACAGATCCGTCGGCGACAGTGCCACCTCGAAGTAGTTGCCGACCGTCGAATGCTCGTCGGGCAGCAGCGACAGGCGGGTCCGGCTGGAGAGCTGCAGGACATCGGGCAGCCGGATCGTCAGCGCCGTGTCCGGCCCCGACAGGCTGACTGCGTCGCGGGCCAGCAGCAGCCGCGTGATGATGCGGCGGTTCGTTGCCACGGTGCGGGCAAGGTCCATCTCCGCGAACCGCTCGACAGCGTATTGCGCCGTCTCCAAATCGGAGGAGAACGACGCGAGCGGCACCCACAGCACGCTGGTCGCCGCGAACAGCGTCCGGAGTTCGCGGCGCGAGGGCAGTCGATCGTAGTCCAGCGGCACAATGACGGCATGGGCCGGCACCTCGGCATCGCCGGCGGACAGGGCCTCGAACGTGGTCACCCGCACGCCGCTCGCCGACAGCCACGCGGCCATGCGCGGATCGTCCGTGATGACGACCGCATCCGCCCCGGAAAACACCGCGCGCAGATTGGCTGCCAGTCCGTCAAGCATCCATCACCTCGGGCTCGGATTCGGGCTTGCGGCCGGTGCCATGGCCCTGCAGCGCCACGGCGCCCAGGCATGGGCATGTGGGCACATCCCCAAGGTGGCTCTTGACGATCGAGGCTTGCGTGCGCTGCACGTCCATCGCACCGGCCGGCGCAGGCCGGCGCCGCGTCGTCTCGTCCGGCAGTTGCAGGGTGCGACCATAAAAATCGCCGTCGCTGGCGATACCTTCAGCGACCCAGATCCGTCTCGGCATGCTCGTTCTCCATGCGCAAAGCAAAAAGAAAACGGGGCCGACCGGCACTGGGGCCGGTGGTACCCCGCTGGTCACGTGTCAGATGCCGTTATAGAGGATCACCATGACGGGCTTCGGGACGTTCGTCTCGAGGCCGAACCCTTCGGTCCCCTGGTCATCGTCGAGCGAGCCGAGCAGGGTCAGCTTCGGGGCTTCGAGATCGCCCACGAATGCGGGCCGGGATTGCACATTCTGCGTGTCTGCGATGGACGCTTGAGTCATCTTTACACCTCCTGGGGGGAATGGAACGATCAGGTCCGCTGACGCGCGGACCACCAGACCACCCTATGACAGCCCGCCCTGGGCGTCAAAAATCGGAGGCCGGGTTCCATGGAGGTTGTCCTGCCATGACGGGCACGCAGGCTATCGGCCGGGGCAGGCGTGCGCCCCGGCATGCACTGCGCGATATTGAAATCAGAGCTGCCGCAGCTTTTATTTCAAGCGATGCGAAGGCCGGTTACGTCGATGGCCGCGCGGGGCAGTTTCGGCATGCCATCTGGCTGCCCCTGGGAACGAGGCCGACTGCCGCCAGGCACAACGCTCGCCGGCGCGCCACGCCGTTCACAGAACGCGGCGGCCGGCAGGCAACGCGACGACTTCGCTGACAAGCGTTACTGGCGCTGATTCCCCGTGCCATTGCTTTGCAGCGGCACGTAGTTCAGCCCTTCGATCGCCGTCTTCCCTACCGCCGGATCCTCCAGGGTCGGCACCACCCGGCCAACCGCCAGCCCCACCCACACCGTTGTGCGGACGTATTTCGTCTCGCCCACATCCAGCGCCAGGCTCAGCGTCTTTTCCGTTTCGGTCGCCGTCGATACCGTGTAGCGACCTGCCGGCCTGTCGACATAGAAGAAGCCGCCGGGCTTCGATTCCCCCACGGTCTCGCCGTTGAGCTTGATGTCCGGCTGCACCGCTGCGCCGATCACCGAACCCGATCGGAAGAAGTACAGGCGACCGTTCTGCGGCGCAAGCGTCGGGATCGAAGTGGCCATCTCCCGATAGGACGGGCCGCTCGCGCAGCCCGCCATCGTGACAAGGGCTGCGGCACACAGCAAAAGGGTCCGAGACAGTTTGTACATCAGTGTTCTCCAAAGGTTAGGGATAAAGGCGAATCGAGCGGTGAGAAATGTTCCTCACCTGGCAAATAGAACCCAATCAAGTCGGCGCCGGACACCACCAGATAGGCTTCGTGTACCTGGCGTCCCACGATGGTGAAGATGCCGTCCACCGGGCGCAGCACCTCGCCCTGCGGCAATGAACCGACCGGTCGCCAGCGCGACCCCTCGGCCAGCTTGCGCTTGTAGCCGGTGGGCAGCTGCACGATGACCGTGCGTTGCAGCACCCTGACCGGTTGCACCGGCGACGCCAGTCCGTTCAGGTGCGTGTCCTGCACCGGCACAGCCGGTGCGCAACCGGCCAGGAGCGCCACGATGAGCGGCATCGACAGGCTCAGGCGTCTGGCCATCGAGATTGGGTCTGGAAGGGGCATGGTGAATGTTCGAAAGGTGTGTGTTTTGGCTCGTCAACGGCACACAAGACACACGGACGCGCCGAGCCGTCCGTGAACTTGGGGCCTGCGATCGGCTGGTCGTCGACCGGCACCGCTGCCGTGATTGCGCCCACCGTGGCGTCGAATCGACGGGTCAGACGTTTTCATCGGGTGTCCCGCATGGCAATCGGTGCCGGCCCTGCTTACTGCTGCACGACTTTCGCCTGCTTCAGCAGGTCGCCCACCACCCGCACCGTCACACGCTCCAGCTCGGCCGTCTCCAGCGCCTGCCGGATCGCCGGCCGGACCGCGTCGTACCCCGGCACCTGCGTCGGCCGCGCGGCCTCCACCTTGACGAGGTAGCGCTGGCTGCCCGCTTCGACCGGCGCGGTGCTCGCCGCGCCCACGGCCAGCGTCGCGATCTCGCGCGCCAGCGGCAGCGGCAGGTTCTGCGTCTTGCCCTCTTCCACCGGCACCTTGAAGCTCACCCAGTCCATGTCGCCGCCGCGCACCTTGTTGGGCGCCGTGCTGTACTGCTGGGCCAGCTTGGCGAAGTCGCCGCCCTGCTTGAGTTGCGCGAGCACCTGCGCGGCGGTCACATCGTCGCCGAGCTGGATCACGCGCGCCTTGTATTCCTTGTCGCCCAGGCTGGCGACAATGGCGTCGTAGCGCGCCTTGACCTGCTCCTCAGTGATGGAGGCGGGCTTGATGTTGTCCTTCAGCCAGGCCTGGGTGATAACCGCGTCGTGCGCCTCCTGCATGGCCTGCTTGACCGCCGGCAGCTTGTCGTAGACGGGGTTCTTAGCGGCCTGCTGACGGAACAGCTCGCGCGCGATCAGCTGCTGCTTGAGCGCCTGCGCGACCTGCGGATTGGCCTGCGCGCCGCTCTGGGCGATGGCGCGGTCGAGCTGGTCCTGCGTGATGCGGGTGCCGTTGACGATGGCGATGACGCCCGGTGGCAGCGTGTCGGCCTGCGCCGGTAGCGTCGTGAAAGCGGCCAGCGCAAGCGCGGCCAGAACGGTGCGACGAATGGATACGTTCATATCGGGTTCCTTCAATAAGTCCAGTTCAAGGTGGCAAGCAAGACCGTGGCCTTGCTGCCGAGTTCCGCGGGTTGCACCAGCGCGCGGCCGAGCAGCAGCTCGCTGGTGAAGGCATGCTTGCCGGCATTCGCGGCCAGCCGCACGCCCATGCCGGTGCCGGCCAGGTACTGCCAGTGCTGGTTCGCCACCAGCTGCGTCTGTCCGCCGTCCAGGAAGACATAGGGTTCGATGCGCACGCCGGCCAGCACCGGCACGTTGCCCCACACCACTTCGTTGCGCAGCGTCAGGCCGCGATCGCCGCTGATCAGCCCCTCGCGGAAGCCGCGTACCGAGCCCATGCCGCCGGCAAAAATCTGCTCCGAGCCGAACAGCGCGACATTCGACCACTGCGCCGACACCTGCCCGCGATACGCCAGCGCAGCGCTGCCAACGGCGGGCAGCGGCAACTGGGTGCTGGCGTTGCCGTCCAGCTTCCAGAACTGGCTGTGCGCCTCGTCGCGCGTGATGTCCGGCGCATCGTGGCTCGCGTTGAGCGCATCCATGCCGCGTGATAGCCCCGCCTCCCAGGTCGCATAGCCGCCCTGGTTGCCCACGGCAAACTTGCGCAGCCCGTTGAGCGCCACGCGCAGCACCGACAGGCTCTGCGGCTCGAACAGCAGGTTGTTGACCTCGCGCTCGCTGCGCCGGTGCGTGAGCGTGACGTCGAACGCGGTGCGGCCGCCCTGGTCGCGCTCGATCACGCGGTTCCAGCCGAAGGCATGCGCGAACGTGCGCCCATAGAGCAGCGCGGTATCGCCGATCAGGCTGTTGTACTCCGACAGCGAGCCGGTATAGCTGAAGGTGTTGTAGCCGAACGGCACGGCCGCCGAGACGATGGCCGCGTTGGTGTCGCACGTGCCGATGTACGACAGCGACACCGCCTCCTGCAAGCCGAGCGCGTTGTCCGCGTCGATGCCGGCGCGCAGCCGCGTGGTACCGGTGGCGCGGCTGCCGTAGTTGTCGGTGCCGGCGCTGAAGCGGAAACGATCGCCCGGCTGGTTGGCCAGCGCGATCACGGAGCCGCCCGGCGCCTGGCCCGGCAGGATCTGCACCTCGGCCTGGTTGCGGCGCAGACGGTTGATCTGGTCGACGCCCTGCTCCAGGTCGGACAGCTTGAGCGTGTCGCCCACCGTCGGCATCGACCCCACGGTGCCGGCATCGGTCAGCCAGCCGCCGGCCTGCGGGCCTTCCGCGATCTGGGCATCGGGCACCGTGGTGCGGACCGTCTTGCCGTTGATCTGCAGCGCCTCGACCTTGCCCGGCACCACGGCAATGGTCAGCACGCCCACCTTAAGGTTCTGCGGCGCCAGGTAGGCGCGCGTGGTGACGAAGCCGCGCGCGACGAACGCTTCGGTCAGCCGGCGCAGCAGCAGGTTGATGCGGTTGGCGCCGAGCGCGCGGTTCAGGAACGGCTGCGTGACACGCTCGACGGTGTCGGCATCCAGCACGGTGTTGCCGGTCAGCTCGATGCGGTGGATGTCGAAGGCCGTGCCCGGCTCGACCACCGCATCGACGGCGGCGTCATCGGGCACCGACGGCGCGACGGCAATCTGCGGCGCGGGCTGCGTGGCTTCGCGGAGGCGCTCGGTGTCCTGGCGCTCGCGCAGGGCGCGCTGGGCCGGGTCTTCGAGGGGCCGGCCCGGCGGTGCGGGCGGAGGAACTTGTGCCTGGGCGGCCATTGCCCACAGCAATGCCGCGGCCAGCGAGAAAGGCTTCAATCTCATCGACCTGCCCCTCACTGCCACAACCACGACGTCAAGCCGACACGCGACTCGATCGACACCGGCTGCCGTGACTTCGCCCGCACCGTCACGATGCCGTTGCTGGCGCTGACGGTCTGCCCATCAAAACTGCCGCCCTCGATCTGCCCCTGGCCGTTGATCGTCAGGCCACCACCGATGGCAAACCAGTTGCCTCCCACATCAGCCGCGTACAGGCGCGCCCACGTATCGCCGAAGAATGCCTTGAAGCCGCGCTCGCGCGCCAGTGCCGTGTAGCCGGTGATGCCGACCGCGCGCACCTTGGACGCGGTCACGGTCATGCTGCCGACGGAGAGTACCTGCCCGCCGATGTTCTCGGCCAGCGTGCCGGCCCGGATGGCCAGGTTGCCCCCCGCCGAAATCGCCCCGCCCGTGGTCGACACCGTGCTCGACGCCGCGCTGCGGCAGAAGATCATGCAGCTGCGGCTGAAGTGCGCCGAGCCCGTCGGCAACGCCTCGTTATGGAAAACGTTGGCCGCCGTGATGGCGATATCGCCGCCGTTGGAGAGCACCTGCCCGCCGACGTTGCTGACGTTGCGGCCGCTGATCGCCGTGCCCGTCTGCGATACGAAATACGGCACCTGGCCCGTCTGCGGAATCGAACCGTAATCCACATCGAGCCCCGCGCTGTGGTTGCGCAGGAACAGCCAGCGCGTGCCGCTGCTGGTCCAGGCCACGGGGCGCTCGCCGTTGGCGCCGGCGGTCTTGTCCAGCGTGTTGAACACGTCGCCCTGCGCCGCCAGCGTCAGCTTCGCGTTCGACAGGATGCGGCTCTGGTGGTTGACGATGTCGCCACCGGCGCGCACCACCACGTCATCGTCCTGGCCGAAGACGATGCCCTGCGTGCTCGCGGTGGCATCGTTGCGCACGACGCCGGCGGCAATCAGCGTGACCGCGCCCTCGGAGGCCGATTGGCCGGCGTTGCGCGCCTTGCCCTGAATCAGCCCGCCGACGTTGACGAGATCCGCATCGCTCTGGATCAACACCCCGCCATTCATGGCCGCCACCGACGCCGGCAGCGCCGACGCCGCGATGTGGACGCTGCTCCCATGGATCGTCGCGTGGCCGGCGGCGATGACGTTCGAGTCGGTCTGCGCGTAGGCGCCCGTGGCATTCAGCGTCACGTCGCCGCCCGAGGACTGCACCGTGGCCGCCGCGCCGTTCACCGCGCTGAGCGCGATGGCGCCGGCCTGCACCGTCGTCCCGCCCGTGCCATCGATCTTGCTGCCCGCCACCTGCACCGCACCGGGCGCGGTGATCGCCACCGTGCCCTGCTGCGACGTCCATCGGCTCGCGCCCGACGCATCCGCGCCGAGCGACAGCGACCCGACCTGCGCAACGACGTTCTGGGCCGCGGTCAGCTGCGTCGCCGTCATGGACACGCCGGGCCCCGCATCGAACAGGCCGATGCCGCCCGTCGCATTCAGCGTGCCGTGGTCGATCGTGACCGGCTCGGTGTGCACCTGCCCCGACGCGCCGATCACGATGCTGCCGGCCTGCGACGCGGTACCCGCCGACAGCGCGACGCCATCGAGGTGGACCTTGTTCGCACTCACCTGGAGGTTGCGGGCAGCGGTCAACGCCCCATTGCCCAGCAGCCCCGCCGAACCGATCAGCACATCATTGGCCGCGCTGATGCTGCCGCCGGCCAGCTGCAAATCGCCCGTGCTGCTGATGACGAAGTCGCCGGCCGTCGCAAGCGCCGCGCCGGCATGCCGCACGCCCGCGCCCTGGTCCGTGACCAGCAGCTCGATCCGCCCACCCGTGAGCGACCCGCCCGACGCGATATCGATGGCCAGCCCCAGCGGCCGACCCGACCCCGTGCTGCTGTAGGTGACCCACGGGTTCAGGTTGTCGGTGGGCGACACACTGGTATCGACCTCCGCCCGGCTGTTGCCCGCGACGATGCGCACGCGGCTGTTGGCATCGGTGAAGCTGTTCTGCACCGCCCCCGCCACGCGCACCTGCTTGGCGATCAGTTCCAGGTTCAGCATCGCACCGGCCAGGCCGCCCGGACCGATGTTGATGCTGCCCGAACCAGTGTTGAGCACCACGTTGCGCTGCAGCTGGCCCGCGCCCGTGGTGAAGTCGTTGAACGACACCTGGCCCGTGGTCAGCGCCACGTTGCCCGTGTTGGTGAACGAACCGCCGTCCACCGTGATGCCGTTCGGGTTGGCGATGATCACGTTAGCGCGCGGGCCGAGCACGGCGATGTTGCCCTGGATCAGCGACGGGTCGGTGCTGGTGACCTGGTTGACGATGGTGCGGGCGCGGACGGTGGCGTTGTTCAGGTCGGCGCCTACTGGGCCTACGTTGAATGACGTGTAGGTGTTGTGGGAGACGCCGGCGGTGCTGGGGGCGATGTTGACCACGGGGCGGCCAGTGGCGCCGGTGTTTACCGTTGTGGCGGTGCCACCGTCGGGGACGATGCCGGCGGCATGGACCACCGGTGGGATGAAGACGGCGCAGAGGCCGAGTAGCGCGGCTAGTTGAGCCGGGCGGTGTTGTGACTGCACAAAAACTTCCCCTTGGACTGCTTGTTCTATTGTTTTGATGGCAAATTTGCCTGATCGCCTGCCTATTGCGAGCACGACCGGTGGGTATCTATTGACTGATCTCGCGATAGATTCAACAAAGTCCCTCCCCTACCTAGAAATCACCTCGTTATACACATCTCAGGTCACCCCTTATGAATCAAGGACTTGCAAGGGGTCATCAGGCGGCATCGCACCGAGCCTTCTGCATGCCGATACCCCGGAAGCCCTTGCTGCAAGGGGCTCCGGGCGATGCGCCTAAAAATTAGGCAAAAGATGTGTATAACGACATGACCTAGAAATAGAATCATATTTTTTCGAGAAATTTCTATTGCAACCGCCGAAATCTGTAAACCGTGTAATGTTCCGCCGTCCCCGTTGGAATATGGAGAATTCGCAGACTCATGTGAACCTGCATGCGATCCTCCACAATTAAATTACCATTTTCATCCAAATAAAGTGCCGACATAAAATCCGACCTATTCGGCCCAAATTCAGATCGCCCCTCCAATCCGCCGCCCCCCCATACAATTTTCCCACGAGCGCCGGTACAAACGTACTTATTAGCATCCTCAAAAGATGGATTGAACGATGCCGTACGTCCGTTTGGAAAATTAAATGTTACCTCGAACGTTCGTGCAGATTTCCTCGCAATCACGCCTCGCAATGGATATGCGTAGAATCCATCACTTCGCGTTGCAGCAGCTGAAATTGTGGACAGTTGCTCTTTATCTGCAAAAGGAAAGGCTCTATCCAACCGTGAAATCCGATCACGCTGCAAGGAACCCGGATCACCATCAACAATCTCGCCAGTTCCCTCATAGCGCCCAGAAAGGTCTACACAAGGCACATTGGCATATTGTTTTGGGTCCAGATTCTCTCCCCCTGCACCAGGATAGTTTGGAGGTGCGTGCAGACAGCCAGCGCACATCGACACCATAGCTGCCACGACTAACAGATTTGCCCTCATTTCCTATCTCTCGCTTGGTTAAACTGGTTTCGGAATGTAGACCAATCTACTCCATATTGATTTAGGAATGTTACCCCAGCAAAAGGAGCCGACAGGGGAATATCAATGTCTGTCTGAGCCTCAAAAAGACTTCTCTGAAAATTAGTCATTCCATCCTTCAAATTCCCCAATTTATCATAAGCAAATATGCTGCCCATAAAATCATGAGGCCCGGCAAAAGACTCAAGCAGTTTGTCAATGCGGCCTCCTGGTGTATACGAAGAACCAATCAACGTCCCTGGCAAACCTTGCGCCCCACCTGTCGCCCCCCCAAAATGATTAATCGCATCTTCTAAGGTAAAGACTTTACCGGTGAGCGGATTGATTTCCGTTCCCTTGAATAGGTATGTTCCATCTGGGCCAGACTCTACCGTTCCGAGCGTTTTCAGGTCATCAAGACTCACACGTGTACCAGCCAGCTTAAATGCATATCCGTTGATACCGCCACTTGGACCGCTCATATTGTCAATCAAACCTTTCTCCGGAGCGTTGGCGTCTGCGATGCCCTTGAACTGCTGCGACGATTCAATCTGATTTTGCCGCATAGCATCCCCAGCCCAAGCAATTGCCGCGGTTGCAAAGGCAGATACCGCACCCGACTTGCAATCGCCCCCCGTCATCGCCGCAGTACCGCAGCCTGCCGCCGTGGAAGCGAGCAACCGACCGATACCATAACTCGGTCCAAAATATCCCGTCACACCGCCTGTGATTGCGCCTGCCGCACCAGCAATCAGCGTTTGCCCCATGTTTAGTCGACCCGTGAGACCTACCTGGGAAACAGCGCTCGCGGCCATCCCGCTCAGCGCACCAGCGATTGCCAAGTTAGCCATACCGCCCGCTGCAAAGACCGAGCTGGCCATAATCCCGCCCGCCGCTGTGGCTTCTGCAATCGAGCCCGTCGCAATCAGCGTCGCCATGCCTGCCTCTGCCGCAGCCAATTGCGCTGCAGCAATGGCCGCCGCTGCAGCACCGGCCGTTACAATAGCTGCCACCAACGCGATCGCCATTACTACGAACGTCGGAAAAGCACTGTCTTCCTTGATGAAGTTCTGGTGGATATCGTCCTTCACCGTCCCACTGGTGTAGTTCAGCCCCAGATTCGCCTTGAGCTGCACCACCAGCGCATTGCTTGCCGCCTGGTTGGTCGTGCCATCCGGGTTCCGGACGATGAACGCATCATTGATCGCGTTGATGGCATTGGCGGTGATGTTCAGGTTCACCGCGCTCATGAACCCGCCCGGCTGCACCTGCGTGCCGCTCACCTCCAGCCAGCCGCCCTCCACCTTGTACGCCGAGGTGCCGACGTTCACCACATTCGGCGCGGCGTCGATCCTGCCGGCGTGGACGTTGAGCGTATCGTCCGCCGTGATCTGCCCGCTGTTGCGCAGCGTGCCGTCGACGTTCACATTGACGTTGGTGCCGGCAATCACGCCGCCGGCCGGCTGCGTGATCGCGTCGGCGTAGCCCGCCGGCAGGTAGAGCTGGGGCACCAGCGCGCTCACCATCGGGCACGCCGTGCTCGCCACCGTGTTGCAGCTCGGGTCCGGCACCTGCTGCGTCACGTACCACAGCATCGGCTTGTCCAGCTGCGCGATCTGCTGCTGCGTCAGCGCCTGGCCGAGCTGGATGCTGTGGGCCTTCGCGTAGTCGGCCGCGTTCCGGTACAGGATCAGCTTTTCCTGATCCGTGACGGAGAGCCGGTTCTGACTGTCATAGGTCAGGCCGCTGACGAAGCTGCTCTGCCCGGTCTGCGCCAGCGCCGCCTGCTGCAGCTTCTGGTTTTCGGTGAACGGGTCATAGTAGAACGGCGTGCCGCCCGGGCGCAGGTCGGCCGGCAGCTGCGACAGCAGGCTGTCAGGCGTGATGCCGGCCAGCACGGCCGTCGCCGGGTTCGGGTTCACGTAGGTCGTGCTGCTGACGCTGGACGCGGATGCGCTCACCGCACTGCCGGCCGCCGGCGCGTTGAAGTGCCAGCTGACCTGCGTGCTGCCCGGCGCGCTCGGCGTCGTCACGATCGCGGGTTGGAAGCTCCAGGCTGGCGTTTGCACTGGCGTCACGCTGGCCTGCGGTGCGCCGCCGGAGGCGCTGGACGTGGTCGGCGTCGCGCTGGCCGCTTGCGCGGTCGGGCCGGTGCCCGTGTTGTTGGCCGTCGGCAGCGAGCCCGACGGTGCCGGCGGCGGCGCCAGCGAGATGACCTGCTGCCCCGGCACCGACGGCGGCGTCGGCTGGGTCGGGCTGGTGATGCCGTTGACGAGCGAGGCGCTGGTCAGGTCCACCGTGCTGCCCAGCAGGTTGCCGGTGTTGACGGTCCGGCCGCCCGAGGTCACCGCCAGCACATTACCGGCCTGGATACCCGAGGCCAGGTTGCCCAGCACGGCCACGCCATTCGTCTCGTGACGCTTGTCCCCCTTGAACATGCCAGTCTCTTCGACCCAGTGGCCGTACCAGTTGGCGTTGAGCGCGATGCTGTTGTTGTCGACGTTGCCGGCCATGTTGACCGTCACGTTGCGCCCGCCGGTGATCAGCGCGCCGTTGTTGGTCAGCGTGGTGCCCGACAGGTTGACGTCGCGCGCGGCCGAGATCACGCCGGCCGGGCCGGCCGCCGTGGTCTCGTCCGATGCGCACTGGCTTTCCTTGTACGTCCCGCCCGCGTTGCAGCCGCCCGCGTAGCTCGGGTTCATGTTCCCGTAGCTCTTGTGCAGCGTGACCGGCGTCATGGTCGTGTTGACCACGGTGGGTGCGGTGATGCTGACATCGCCGGCCGTCGACTGGATCGCGCCGGCGCGGTTGGTGACGCCGCTGCCGGCCGTGAGCGTCACGTTACCCACGGCGGCCAGCGTCCCGTTCAGGTTCTGGATGCTCGCGGCGTTGATGGTCAGGGTGTCGCCGGCCGCGACGGTGTTGGGCGTCTGCTGCCAGTTGAGGGTATCGACGTGCGCGCCGCTCTCCCGGCAGGTGATCGCGCCGGGCAGGCAGCCCGCCGTGGTGCTCACCGACGACACGTACGTGCCCTGGTTGGTGAAAGTGCCCGCCGCGGTGATCTTGACCTTGCCGGCGGCGGCCAGGTCGCCCGCGTTGGTGAGATCGCCCGAGCCGGTCAGCGACAGGTTGCCGCCGCTCAGGATCTGCCCCGCCTTGCCGAGCGTGTACGTCACCGTGGAGTGGACGGGCGCCGTTACCTGGGCGCCATCCTTCGCATGGCCGACATCCAGCACCACAGCCGAAGGCGCCGGCGCCGTGCAGCTGTCGCAGCTCGACCCTGCCGAATCGGGCTCGCCGAACATCAGGTACTGGGTGCTCGACAGGATGGTCGAACTGGTGAACGACGACATCGTGTTCGCCCGGGCAATCGCGCTGATGCGATCCAGGAACGCCGCGAATTCCGTCGCATTGACCACATCCGTCTGGCTGCGCACCAGGGTGGCGGACCGGCTGTTGTCCAGGCTGGCGACGTTGAGCGTCACGTCCTTGCCGGCGCGGATCAGCCCGCCCTTGTTCGAGACCGACGCGGCCGTGACATCCAGTGCGCCGCCCGCGACGATCTGGCCGGCCGTGCCATCCGCCTGACGCACGATCGTCCGGTCCACCGTCGGCAGGGGAACGTTCTGCCCGGGGCCATTCTGGCTGATGGTCTGCGCGTTGGAACCGATGAACCAGCGGAGCTCGCCACCAGGGCCGCTGTCGGTGCTCACGACCACCCCGGCCTTGACGAGCGTGGTGGTGCCGTCAGCGTTGCGCACCAGGTCGCCGATCGTGGCGTTGGTCGGCGTGCCCGGCACGTAGGCGCTGGAACAGCTATCGCAACCGCTGGAGGCGACCCACGGCGAGTACGAGCCGATGATGGTCGAGTTCAGCAGCGCATCGTTGACCGCCTTGCCGAAGCTGCTGCCCGCATCCACCGGCGCGGTGCGGTCGTTGACGACGCTCTGCGCGGCGATGTGCACGTTGCCGTTGGCGCCGATCACGCTGCCGACGTTGTTGAGCGTGCCGCCGAGATCGAACCGGATGTCGCCGTTGGCCTGGGTCTTGCCGCCCTGGTTGTCGTAGTTGGAACCGGTGACGGCGATGTTGCCCAGCGCCTCGGCCGTGCCGGCGTTGCGGACATTGCCCGCCAGCGCGAGATTGCCGTCGGCGTGGATCGTGCCGGTGTTCGTCAGCGTGCCGGCCGACAGCGCCACGTTCGCGCCGCCCACGATCTGGCCGCTGTTGGCCAGCGTGCCGCCCGTCGACAGCGACAGGTTGCCCGCCTTCTGGATCGTGCCGCTGTTGAAGATGCCCTGGGCCGCATTGATCGCCACACTGCTGCCCTGCACGTTCCACGTGCCCGTGTTGTGGATCGACTGGATCGACAGCGTGAGCGCGTGTTATTGGCGTTCAGCGTCCCGTCGGCGGCCGCCGACGGATCGAAGGCCTGGTTCGGCGTGTTCAGCGTCAGGTTGTTGCCGGCCAGCAGTTGCCCGCCGGCATTGTTGAAGCTGCCCGCGCCACCATTGACGGTGAAGGTCAAGTTGCCGGTGGTGGGCGACTTGCCCGTCAGATCGCCGCCGAAGAACGTCCCGCCCCGGTTGCTCGTGAGCGCGCCGGCCGTGACATCGAGCGTCTGCGAGCCCACCACCAGGCCGCCTGCGTTGTCCAGGTTGCCGGTCGTGTGCAGATTGACGGCCTGACCGCCCACCGTGCCACGGTTGACCAGATCGGTCGCACTGACCGTGAGCTGGTTGGCAGCCAGCGTCCCGGCATTGGTGACCGTGCCCCCGCTGACGGTCGCCCGTTGTGTGGCGAGCGTCGAGCCTTGGTTGGTGATCGTGGCGCCGCCGAGGTTCAGGGCATTGGCATTGCTGTTGCCGGCGAGCGTCAGCCCACGGGAAGCGACCGCATCCAGCGTGCCTTGCACCGCATTGGATTGGCCCGCCGCCGAACCGACCGCGATGTCGGTGCCGCGCAGGGTCACGTTGCCGCCCACGTAGTTCAGCTGCGCGACGCTCAGCGCGTTGGCGGCGCTGGCCTGCAGGTCGCCGCCCGTCTTGAGCTGGCCGCTCAGGGTGGTGTTCCCGCCGCTGCCGATGCTCGCCTTGCCCAGGCTGGTGAGATTGCCAGAGACCGTAGCATTGCCGCCCTGTGCGGCGAGGCCGGCGTTGCGGCCGGCGTAGACACTGCCGCCCACGTTCAGGCCCTGCCCGGCGGTCGCGTTGACATCGCCCTGGTTGGCCTGGATCGAACCGGTGCTCGCCAGTTGCCCGGCCTGCGCGGTCAGGTTGACGTTGCCATTGACGCTGGCGGCAGCGCCGTTGACGGTCAGATTGCGCCCGGCCGTGGCGGTCAGGTCGCCGCCGGCAATTGCGTTGCTGCCGAGGGTGGCATCGCGCGTCGCCGAGACCGTCACGCTGCCGGGCGCGCCGACAGCGCCCCCCAAACGGACGTCACCCAGATTGCCGCTGCCGTTGGCCGTCAGCGCGACCTGCTTGCCCTTGACCTGCCCGCCCAGATCGATGCTGCCACCGGTCACGTGGGCGGTCTGGGCCGCGCTCAGGTTGCCCGGGCCGGTGATGGTCTGGCTGGCGTCGAGGGTCGCGTTGCCGCCCGCGGCAACATCCCCGGCCAGCGCAATCGATTGGCCGGCCAGGACGCTGGCATTGCCGGTACTGGTCAGCGCCCCGTTGACGGTGACGTTGCTGCCGGCCTGCAGGTTGGCATCGGCCCCGCTGCCGACCTGGCCGCCGATGGTGAGGTTCTGCCCGGCATTGAGCGTCAGCGTGCCGTTGCTGCCGATCTGGCCGGCCGTGCTCAGATTGCCGCCCGCGTTGACGCTGGCCGTGCCCGCCGCGCTGACCTGGCCGCCCAGGCTGGTGTCGGCGCCCGAGCTGACAACAAGATTGCCCGGTGTGATGACCGCGCCCTGGGTCGTCACCGCACCCGTGCGCGCGGCCAGGCTGACATTGCCCTTGGTGCTGCCGACCACGCCACCCACGCTCAGATTGCGCTGGGTCGCGAGATTCAGATCACTGTCGGACACCACACTGCCGGCAATGGTGGTGTCGCGTGCTGCGTTGAGGGTAATCGTGCCCGGTGCGCCGACGTTGCCGCCCAGGCGAATGTCACCAACGCCATCGCGGCCGGCGGCCTGCATGGCGATCCGGTTCGCGCTGACATTGCCGTTCACATCGACGCTGCCGCCTGCCTGGACGTCGATGGCTTTTGATGCGGTGAGATTGCCCGCGCCGCCGACCGTATTGCCGGCCGTGACCGTCAGATTGCCGCCGGTCTGGGTGGCGGCACTCAGCGTTGCGTTCTGCCCGGCGGTGAGCGCGATGTCCTGCGCGGCCGTCAGCGTGCCGGCCGTCGTGATGCTGCCGGCGTTTGCCTGGATCGCGACATGGCCGTTGGCGGCGGTGGTGCCGCCCAGGCGAACGTCCTGCCCCGCGCTCGCCGTCAGGTTGGCTTGCGTGGTGACGGCACCCGTGGTGCTCACACTGCCCGCAGCGGCGGCGAGATTCAGATCGCCCACGCTGCCGATCGCCCCGGAGACCGACAGGTTGCGGCCGGCGTTGACCGACACGCCGCTGCCGCCGGTCAACTGCCCCGCGATCGTCGTATCGCGCGCCGCATTCAGCGCAATGCCTCCAGGCGAAGCCACCTTGCCGCCCAGCGTGACATCGCCCGTGCCATCCTTGCCCTGCGCGGTCACGGCAATGCTCGCCGCGTTCAGGTTGCCGCCCAGATTGGCGCTGCTGCCCGCGCTCACGCTCAAGCCATGCACGGCAGACAGATCGCCCGATCCGGCAACATTGCCGCCCGCGCTCACCGTCACGTTGTTGCCCGCCTGCGCCGCACCGCCGAGCGTCACGTCACCGCCGGCCCCGATCGTCACGTCCTGCTGCGCCCGCACGGCACCGCTCGTGCTCACCGACCCCGTCGTCGCGATGCCGGCGGTCTGCTGCCCATACACGTTGCCGACGCTGACATCGCCATTGGCATCGATATTGACGTTGCTGGTATTGGCCGCCAGGTCGCCGGCGGCGCGCACGCCCAGCCCCTGCGCCGTCGAGATCAGCTTGATCTGCCCCGCCGTCATCGCGCCGAACGCCGTCGCGTCGATCGCCAGGCCGTTCTGCGCGCTCGCGCTGTTGGCCGCCGCATTGGCGCCCGCGCCGCTCACCTGCCAATCGGAACCCGCCCGGCCCGTGCCCGTCGCCACCGGCGCGACCTGCTGGTTCCCCGCGATCACGCTGATCTGGTTGCCCGCGTACAGCGGCGCATTGACGCCCACCGTCTGGCCGATCAGGTTGATCGCCCCGACCGTGCCCTCGATCCCGGCACCGGCCGTGGAGCCCGCCGCCGGGTCGATCTGGATGCGCCCGCTGCCCACCAGGAAGCCCACCGCGGTGGCCTGGTCGAATGAAACGTTTGCGCCGCTGCCGTTCAGAAACTGCGGTGTACCGCTGGACAGCGTCACCCGTGGCGTGTTCGTAAACCCAGCGCCCTGCGTATAGATGCCCGCTGGCGCGGAAAAAATCACGCTGGCCGGCGCGCCGAACACCTCCACCGTGCCGTTGATGCGGATCGGATCGGTGCCCGTGACCTGCGTCAGGATCGTCGAGGCCGGGCCCGACGTGGCCAGGTTCGCGTTGCCGCCGACGTTGCCGCCCAGGAGCGTGCCGCCGCCGGCCAGGCTGTTGTTCAGGATCAGGCCGATGCCATCGACCGTCAGCGAGCGCAGCAGGTTGTATGACAGCCCAGCCTGATTCGGCGTTGTGATCTGGATGACTGGGACACCCCCATTCGACCCCGCGGTCTGCGTGAGGGTGGGCGTGAAGCGGATCGGCGCGGTGGGATCGGTGATGGCGCCAGCCTGCGCCTGCCGCAGGCCCCAGCGCACCAGCAGGCGGCCTGTGGTGCGCCACGACGTGAATGGGCTGTCGACGGTCGTGCCGTGCAGTGCAATCGTGGCGGCGCTCTGCCGGGCGGCTTGCCAGGAGATCTGCACCGGGCCGAGCCAGCTGATGAGCGCAACGACGGCAGCGATGGACCGTGCCACGAACGAGCGCCTGGCGCGGTCGTGCCGGCTGACGGCATCCGCAGTCCCTGCGCTAGCGCCGCGTTGTTCTTGTTGCAGTGCAATGGCACACGGCTGCGCCAACGCAGCGCGTGCGCGGGCCGTGACCGGCTGGCGCATCGATGAAACTCCCCGAACGTCTTGTTGTGCGGGGTGGCTTCGTGGCGGCCGGTCTGCCGGCCGTAGGCACCCCTATTTAGACTTGGGGCGGATCATAGCGAATCACAGTGTGAAGGGCATCCCTCGAAATCGTGAAATTCGATGAAACAGGGATGAAAAGAATGGACATCTGATCTTATGAATTCTTAAATCCATCAGATCAGCAAGCTGATCCCGGCCGACACGCTCGCGCTGCCCAAGCTTGCTGGTTGGTTCGATCACTACAGGCGCCGGCAGATGCTGTCCAGCCAAAGACGTTCGTGCCGTGGGGATAGGTGAAGCGTGGTTTGAACATGCAGATGTCACGCATCAAATGCATCACGAATGGCCAAGCTCACAGTGGCCGTCGTCTTGATTGCCCGCCACGAACCCATCCTCGCCGAGAGGTCAACAAATGGAGTCAAAGGGTAGTGCCAGGTAAGGGAGCGGGTGCGTAGCGAATCAGGCGAGTAGCTTACAGAGCGGACATCGCTGGCATACCACTCCCCGGAGCATTATCGCCGGCCACTGGTGCGCGCAATGCTACTACCTGTCGCGCATCACTCGGGACGAGACCCGGCGCAAGCGCCGCTACGAGGTGGTCGAAGTCTGACCCCGAACCGCCACCAGTCGCGGCTATAGCCAGCCAATGCAGACAGCACGCTCTTGTCTGCGACGGTAATCGCTTGCTGCACCGCCGCTTCCCGCCTGGTGCGTTCACCTTGACTCTATTCCGGGGTTCCCCAAGACTGTCGCCGTCATCGAACAACGGTGATCGGGGGTGAGATTCTGAACAACGCACGGTGATCGGCCGACGTCCTATCCGTAGCAAGCATGCACGCTTACAATGTGCATCGCGGGCCGGGCGGGGCAGCCTTCGGGCTGGCCGGTTTCAGTGTGTGCCGGTTTCTCACCCCCGCCGTCTGGCCCGCCCCCCTCATGTGAGAATGAGCAGCGGGCCTCTACCACACACTGAGGTCGCCATGCCTGATATCCGTGCTCGTCTTGAGCAGCCAGCTTTTCCCATTAGATTCGCCATCGTCGGTCATACGGTGTTGCCACGCCTTGCGCTTTGCCATGCCGGCCGAGCCTTTCCTGCGTCCACTTGCCGGCCGGAGGCGAGGCATGCGTGAGCAGAAACATTCCCCGCAAATGCTTGCGCTCGTCCAGCAGCGGCAGCTGATCGCTCAACTTGCGACACAGGCAGGGCGAGTCGGCAAGCGCGCCAAGACCGAGGTCATCGCGACAGCCCGTCAGTTGGATACGGTGAGCGAGCAGATCTACGCAACGACGGAAGAAGCCTGCGCCCGACTGTTGAATGTCAGTACCGGCCTCATCGGCATCCTGCAGTTGCTCGACGTGTGGAGCGACCGGGCTTGGGAATGTCGATGCCTGCACTGCCTGTTGGTGCCACTTAAACTCGAATTGGATGACGCGCTGAGCGACATACAGAAGATGCTGTAGCGCTCAGCACCCAAATGGATCAGTGGCCGGTCCGCCCGGCCACATTGGCGCTTATTCGAGGTGCCCAACCACTTCAAGCCGCTGCTCCCCGCTCTCGAAGACGCCGAGCCATGCATCGCGCTCGCCGGGGAAGACCTGCCAGATGGCCAGCGTGAAACCGTCGCAACCGCTCACCCCCGTGTTTGCGAAATCGCAGGTCTCGAATTGCGCTGCGCGCGCCAAGGCCGCGGCTATGAACCGCATAGCGTACTTAAAGAGATCGAGCAGTTTGTCCTCCAGCATGGCGTCTATGTTGCTTGACAGCACGTCATCGATCACGGGGGTTTTGAAACGCATGGACTTAAACATCTTGGACTCCGGTGTGGTTGGTGTGACGACATGAACGCGCTGTTCGCAGCAGAAGCCAAGCGGAGATGCTGAAAGCCTGGTTGGGCAATTATGCGAAGCGGACAAGAGGTAAAACTATCGCGGCCAGGTTGGGCGTGGCACGTGACAGGTAGTCATCCGCTGCATTCTTGTTGGATATCACCACATGGGCCGCACAACCAGGAAGCTCCACGTTGATGGCGATACCTTGGCCTTACCCGCTTCAGCGGCTGGCCGCAGAACATCCACCGCGAATTCAGCTAACTCCTGTTGGGAGGGGTATTCGGGTCGCCGACCGTGTTGGCGATTGACAGAGGCAAACCGTCGCTTCCGTACGGCTGCGGGTGAGGGACTGGGTCGAGTGCGAGCCCGCGTCCGCCAAGGGCAGACCTGCCCGCCTCGAAATCCGCTTCCAGCACGCGACACACAGGCCGTAGGAAGGCCTGACTCAACGCCTTGACCTCGGGTAGCTGCTGTCCAACTTTCATCGTCGTACCGGACGCAGAACCATGTCGATCAAGCTTGGAGACAAGATGGGGCACCAAATGGCGCGGTCACCACTCCCGATGCAGAGAGGAACGCGATCTCCAAATCGGATTCAGTCAGCGACGACGCCCTGCCGACGGAAGGCAAGATGTAAAGCCGCACGGCGTCAGCGCGCTCGCAACACAACCACTGCGGCTTCGCGGCGTGCGGCCAGCCCCGGCAACACCTTGCCGCTGCAGCAGATCCAGCGGCGAAGTTCGTTTGCGACAGATGACCCGCCGCCGCAAAGTCGAGGTCTGCAGCCGCCCCGCCCCGAGGTTGAAGGTGAAGTCCACCATGGCTGCGAGCCTGCCCTCGGACTCAGTGGCGAGCACGGGGCAGCATCCCAACCCGCAAATCGGACACCCTGTCTCGCCAAAAACTACGCTTACGGATTGCCCTGCTGCAGTTGCTCGGCCCATTGCCACGGACCAACCTCCAGTACTCCGTCGCGTTCGATGATCGCGCGCCGCATGGAGATCAATCGGCCGCAGACAGCGCATTTCCCAGGCGTGATCCCCTGGACATCGAAACGCACATGCCGTGCCCCACACTGTATGCATGGTGTGTCCTCCGCCGGTCGCGCGCCGGCCCGAATGCGATGGGACAGCTGCCCGATTGGATCCAGTTGATCGCAGCGCTCACGGAACTCACGTATCAGCCTGGCGACGTTGCCGTGGTCGCCACCGACAATCTCTGCCAGCTGCGTGATCGAGAGCGGTAGCCCGAGGTAGCGAATCAATGCCCGCTGCCGCTCATACACCTTCCGGTTGCGTGTGAACGGCGTCCCGGTGCGCCGATTGAACTGCTTGCCGCACAAGGCGCACTTGAAGCGCGGAAAGCCGCTGAAAGTGCCCTTTGTCACCAGACGATCAGCACCGCATGCCGGGCAGTCCGGCATCGGAAAGTGCTTGTTGGAATGGATAGTCTCAAAGTCTTCGAGCAGCTTCGCGGTAAGCGCCACATCCTCATAGGCGATCTGCTCATCAACCACCGGCGGCGCTTGATCCCGAACCGCTGTGAAACGCCCTCCCAGCCGAATGTGGCGCTCATGGTGGCCGCTCGGATCCAATTCGAGCACCCAGCGGCGAAACATCCTGACCGTGTTGCGAATGGTCCGCTCCATCACCCCGAGCCGACGCGCCGCCTCCGGACAGCCGATCGCTTGCGGCAGCATCGTGATCAGTTCCTCAGCGCTGCGTCGAATCCGATGCCCGGAAAGCGGCGTGCCGCTCAAGCGACTGAAGTAGTGGTCGCACCCCTCGCACTGATAGGTAGGAAGTGGCCCCGTCTGCAGTGGCGCATATCCCTTCTTGTGGATCTGCGTGCCGCCGCATCGCGGACAGGACGGCACAGGATCCGCGTGGGGCGACATCAGTGCGCGGACATGCTGAGTCAGAAAGCAGACCAGTGCCTCGGCAGCGTCCTTTGGAACGTCCGTCGGCAATGGGGCGTCATCGGACGATTCCGGTACAGGCAACGCCGACTCCCTTCGGGATGCCTGCCCAGTGCTCGGTCGTCGCCCCCTGGCCCCGCTTGTCTTGGCATTACCGCTCATTCGCATTTTCCTCGCAGTTGGCCACCCGCGCTTTCCCTTCAGCTTCTCCACAAAGGTGCCTGAGTGGCCCGAATCAATCTCCGGCGTGGCTGCACGACGCATGCATGCCGCTCGTCATTGAACAATCTTCGCTGCTTTCAACAACCCGCCCACCACCTGCACCGTCACACGCTCCAGCTCGGCCGTCTCCAGCGCCTGCCGGATCGCCGGCCGGACCGCGTCGTACCCCGGCACCTGCGTCGGCCGCGCGGCCTCCACCTTGACGAGGTAGCGCTGGCTGCCCGCTTCGACCGGCGCGGTGCTCGCCGCGCCCACGGCCAGCGTCGCGATCTCGCGCGCCAGCGGCAGCGGCAGGTTCTGCGTCTTGCCCTCTTCCACCGGCACCTTGAAGCTCACCCAGTCCATGTCGCCGCCGCGCACCTTGTTGGGCGCCGTGCTGTACTGCTGGGCCAGCTTGGCGAAGTCGCCGCCCTGCTTGAGCTGCGCGAGCACCTGCGCGGCAGTCACATCGTCGCCGAGCTGGATCACGCGCGCCTTGTATTCCTTGTCGCCCAGGCTGGCGACGATGGCGTCGTAGCGCGCCCTGACCTGCTCCTCAGTGATGGGGGCGGGCTTGATGTTGTCCTTCAGCCAGGCCTGGGTGATGACCGCGTCGTGCGCCTCCTGCATGGCCTGCTTGACCGCCGGCAGCTTGTCGTAGGCCGGGTTCTTGGCGGCCTGCTGGCGGAACAGCTCGCGCGCGATCAGCTGCTGCTTGAGCGCCTGCGCGACCTGCGGATTGGCCTGCGCGCCGCTCTGGGCAACGGCGCGGTCGAGCTGTTCCTGCGTGATGCGGGTGCCGTTGACGAGGGCGATCACGCCCGGTGGCAGCGTGTCGGCCTGCGCCGGCAGCGTCGTGAAAGCGGCCAGCGCAAGCGCGGCCAGAACGGTGCGACGAATGGATACGTTCATATTGGGTTCCTTCAATAAGTCCAGTTCAAAGTGGCAAGCAAGACCGTGGCCTTGCTGCCGAGTTCCGCGGGTTGCACCAGCGCGCGCCCAAGCAGCAGCTCGCTGGTGAAGGCATGCTTGCCGGCATTCGCAGCCAGCCGCACGCCCATGCCGGTGCCGGCCAGGTACTGCCAGTGCTGGTTGGCCACCAGCTGCGTCTGTCCGCCGTCCAGGAAGACATAGGGCTCGATGCGCACGCCGGCCAGCACGGGCACGTTGCCCCACACCACTTCGTTGCGCAGCGTCAGGCCACGATCACCGCTGATCAGCCCCTCGCGGAAGCCGCGCACCGAGCCCATGCCGCCGGCAAAGATCTGCTCCGAGCCGAACAGCGCGACATTCGACCACTGCGCCGACACCTGCCCACGGTACGCCAGCGCGGCGTGGCCGATGGCGGGCAGCGGCAACTGCGTGCTGGCATTGCCGTCCAGCTTCCAGAACTGGCTGTGCGCCTCGTCGCGCGTGATGTCCGGTGCGTCGTGGCTCGCGTTGAGCGCATCCATGCCGCGTGACAGCCCCGTCTCCCAGGTCGCATAGCCGCCCTGGTTGCCGACGGCGAACTTGCGCAGCCCGTTGACGGCCACGCGCAGCATCGACAGGCTCTGCGGCTCGAACAGCAGGTTGTTGACCTCGCGCTCGCTGCGCCGGTGCGTGAGCGTGACGTCGAACGCGGTGCGGCCCGCCTGGTCGCGCTCGATCACGCGGTTCCAGCCGAAGGCATGCGCGAACGTGCGTCCATAGAGCAGCGCGGTATCGCCGATCAGGCTGTTGTACTCCGACACCGAGCCGGTATAGCTGAAGGTGTTGTAGCCGAACGGCACGGCCGCCGAGACGATGGCCGCGTTGGTGTCGCGCGTGCCGATGTACGACAGTGACACCGCCTCCTGCAAGCCGAGCGCGTTGTCCGCGTCGATGCCGGCGCGCAGGCGCGTGGTGCCGGTGGCGCGGCTGCCGTAGTTGTCGGTGCCGGCGCTGAAGCGGAAGCGGTCGCCCGGCTGGTTGGCCAATGCGATCACCGAGCCGCCCGGCGCCTGGCCCGGCAGGATCTGCACCTCGGCCTGGTTGCGACGCAGGCGGTTGATCTGGTCGACGCCCTGCTCCAGATCGGACAGCTTGAGCGTGCCGCCCACCGTCGGCATCGACCACATCGTGCCGGCATCGGTCAGCCAGCCGCCGGCCTGCGGGCCTTCCGCGATCTTGGCATCGGGCACCGTGGTGCGGACCGTCTTGCCGTTGATCTGCAGCGCCTCGACCTTGCCCGGCACCACGGCAATGGTCAGCACGCCCACCCTGAGGTTCTGCGGCGCCAGGTAGGCGCGCGTGGTGACGAAGCCGCGCGCAACGAACGCCTCGGTCAGCCGACGCAGCAGCAGATTGATGCGATTGGCGCCGAGCGCACGGTTCAGGAACGGCTGCGTGACATGCTCGACTGTTTCCGCATCCAGCACCGTGTTGCCGGTCAGCTCGATGCGATGGATGTCGAAGGCCGTGCCCGACTCGACCACCGCATCGACGGCGGCGTCATCGGGCACCGACGACGCGACGGCGATCTGCGGCGCGGGCTGCGTGGCCTCGCGGTGGCGCTCGGTGTCCTGGCGCTCGCGCAGGGCGCGCTGGGCCGGGTCTTCGAGGGGGCGGCCCGGCGGCGCGGGCGGAGGAACTTGTGCCTGGGCGGCCATTGCCCACAGCAATGCCGCTGCCAGCGAGAAAGGCTTCAATCTCATCGACCTGCCCCTCACTGCCACAACCACGACGTCAAGCCGACACGCGACTCGATCGACACCGGCTGCCGTGACTTCGCCCGCACCGTCACGATGCCGTTGCTGGCGCTGACGGTCTGCCCATCAAAACTGCCGCCCTCGATCTGCCCCTGGCCGTTGATCGTCAGGCCACCACCGATGGCAAACCAGTTGCCTCCCACATCAGCCGCGTACAGGCGCGCCCACGTATCGCCGAAGAATGCCTTGAAGCCGCGCTCGCGCGCCAGTGCCGTGTAGCCGGTGATGCCGACCGCGCGCACCTTGGACGCGGTCACGGTCATGCTGCCGACGGAGAGTACCTGCCCGCCGATGTTCTCGGCCAGCGTGCCGGCCCGGATGGCCAGGTTGCCCCCCGCCGAAATCGCCCCGCCCGTGGTCGACACCGTGCTCGACGCCGCGCTGCGGCAGAAGATCATGCAGCTGCGGCTGAAGTGCGCCGAGCCCGTCGGCAACGCCTCGTTATGGAAAACGTTGGCCGCCGTGATGGCGATATCGCCGCCGTTGGAGAGCACCTGCCCGCCGACGTTGCTGACGTTGCGGCCGCTGATCGCCGTGCCCGTCTGCGATACGAAATACGGCACCTGGCCCGTCTGCGGAATCGAACCGTAATCCACATCGAGCCCCGCGCTGTGGTTGCGCAGGAACAGCCAGCGCGTGCCGCTGCTGGTCCAGGCCACGGGGCGCTCGCCGTTGGCGCCGGCGGTCTTGTCCAGCGTGTTGAACACGTCGCCCTGCGCCGCCAGCGTCAGCTTCGCGTTCGACAGGATGCGGCTCTGGTGGTTGACGATGTCGCCACCGGCGCGCACCACCACGTCATCGTCCTGGCCGAAGACGATGCCCTGCGTGCTCGCGGTGGCATCGTTGCGCACGACGCCGGCGGCAATCAGCGTGACCGCGCCCTCGGAGGCCGATTGGCCGGCGTTGCGCGCCTTGCCCTGAATCAGCCCGCCGACGTTGACGAGATCCGCATCGCTCTGGATCAACACCCCGCCATTCATGGCCGCCACCGACGCCGGCAGCGCCGACGCCGCGATGTGGACGCTGCTCCCATGGATCGTCGCGTGGCCGGCGGCGATGACGTTCGAGTCGGTCTGCGCGTAGGCACCCGTGGCATTCAGCGTCACGTCGCCGCCCGAAGACTGCACCGTGGCCGCCGCGCCGTTCACCGCGCTGAGCGCGATGGCACCGGCCTGCACCGTCGTCCCGCCGGTGCCGTCAATCTTGCTGCCCGCCACCTGCACGGCACCGGGCGCGGTGATCGCCACCGTACCCTGCTGCGACGTCCATCGGCTCGCGCCCGCCGCATCCGCGCCGAGCGACAACGACCCGACCTGCGCGACCACGTTCTGGGCCGCCGTCAGCTGCGTCGCCGTCATCGACACACCGGGCCCGGCATCGAACAGACCGATGCCGCCCGTCGCATTCAACGTGCCGTGGTCGATCGTGACCGGCTCGGTATGCACCTGCCCTGACGCGCCGATCACAATGCTGCCGACCTGCGACGCCGTGCCCGCCGACAGCGCGGCGCCGTCGAGATGCACCTTGTTTGCACTCACCTGGAGGTTGCGGGCAGCGGTCAACGCCCCATTGCCCAGCAGCCCCGCCGAACCGATCAGCACATCATTGGCCGCGCTGATGCTGCCGCCGGCCAGTTGCAAATCGCCCGTACTGCTGATGACGAAGTCGCCGGCCGTCGCCAGCGCCGCGCCGGCATGCCGCACGCCCGCGCCCTGGTCCGTGACCAGCAACTCGATCCGCCCGCCCGTGAGCGACCCGCCCGACGCGATATCGATGGCCAGCCCCAGCGACCGGCCCGCCCCCGTGCTGCTGTAGGTGACCCACGGGTTCAGGTTGTCGGTGGGGGACACACTCGTATCGACCTCCGCCCGGCTGTTGCCCGCGACGATGCGCACGCGGCTGTTGGCATCGGTGAAGCTGTTCTGCACCGCCCCCGCCACGCGCACCTGCTTGGCGATCAGTTCCAGGTTCAGCATCGCCCCGGCCAGCCCGCCCGGGCCGATGTTGATGCTGCCCGAGCCGGTATTGAGCACCACGTTGCGCTGCAGCTGACCCGCGCCCGTGGTGAAGTCGTTGAACGACACCTGGCCCGTGGTCAGCGCCACGTTGCCCGTGTTGGTGAACGAACCGCCGTCCACCGTGATGCCGTTCGGGTTGGCGATGATCACGTTGGCGCGCGGGCCGAGCACGGCGATGTTGCCCTGGATCCGTGATGGGTCGGTGCTGGTGATCTGGTTGACGATGGTGCGGGCGCGGACGGTGGCGTTGTTCAGGTCGGCGCCTATTGGGCCTACGTTGAAGGACGTGTAGGTGTTGTGGGAGACGCCTGCGGTGCTGGGGGCGATGTTGACCACGGGGCGACCGGTGGGGCCGGTGGGGCCGGTGGTGACTGTGGTGGCGGTGCCGCCGTCTGGGACGATGCCGGCGGCATGGGCCACCGGTGGGATGAAGACGGCGCAGAGGCCGAGGAGCCCGGCCAACTGGGCCGGGCGATACTGTAGCTGCACAAAACTTCCCCCGCCTACTGTTGTAGGCAATTTGTCTTTTGTAGTTTTGGAACACCCGACAACGCTTCTGTCAGGCACCAGAATCAGGCCTCAAACAGCAGACACAAAATCAGGCCGTGAAACCTTTTGCATGTCGTCGTAGACTTGGAGAACGATCTGCAGCGGTGTCATTGAGGAGGCGTGGCGCCAATACACAATCTTTATCCAAGTGGTGGCCCATCTGTGAGCAAATTTATTTCGTGGCCAGAACGACAGGAAGCGTTTTACTCACGAACTCGAAACTGCGTTGATTAATTTTTCACACAACCAAATCACCGCTTGCTTTACTTCCGGACCAGCCACCCTTACTGCTTTGACGAGAGCATCTCGTGTTGTTTGACTGTTGATGGCACGCATCAGAATGATTGACGCCCACTTTGGCGCCTTGTTTTTGAGGCTTGGAAGCACCACTAGCATGTGCTCGACATACACCGAATCATCGAATACCTCCGCCGCGTGGATGAGGGAGAACATACCCTCGTCCGCATCAGCCGTATCATCCAGCATTCCTAGCATCACCTCGATGCTCTGTGGGTTATGGTAGCGACTCAAGTTGAATGCTATTTCTATCGATGAACGTGACTTGTCGCGCTGCCCGTTGGATATGTCACCAAGTCACGTCGTGCGCCCAATACCTACCGACCCAGTTGACTTAGCAACGCGGCGGACCATATTTTTTCAAATTCTTCCTGACTGATCTCGACTGGAATGAACTGTGGATCAGCGGCAATTTCCCGCAAGGTTGGCAACGGCTCCGTACTCAACATCGATTCGCAAGCTGAGGTAGTTCCATCGGCGAAACCTATCCGCCCATCGGCATAAACCTCAACCTTTCGCGTTTCCCAACGGTCCGAATTCATCTCGCTGTATATACATACGGGCTCTGCTGGAAGTTTATGAATCCAATTTACGCGTATATATATCATTTTCCGGTCACCTTTCCGCTATCAATAATTCTCCCATTAATATTCAATGGGATCTCATTAGGGACCACGAATACCCCAGGCCTGCCCATTATAACATTCAAGCCACTGACATCAATTGCAACAAAGTTTGTATATCTAGCACCTTGAAACGGGTTATTAATGAAATTTCTGGATAATTGAGCGGGCGTCAAAGTTCCTGGCACAAGATCCGAGAGATATTGACCATTTCCATACCGAACATCATTCGGATTGAGTGCCTTCAGCGAGGGCCGCAATACACCAGACTCCAAGATCCCCGTCATTCCAGCTTCATTTGTATAGTGATACAAGGTTGAGGGTGAATTGCTCGTTGGTCCCTTCCCCCACACCGGCGGAGGCACCCTCAGCACGGTAAGCGGATTGCCCTCGTTGTCATACCCAATGACTTCACTGCGCGATAGCCCCGCGCTCGCATTCATATGCGAGAGAACTTTGCGCTCTTCTTCGACTGCATCCTGTATCGAGCTGTGGGTGCCCCAATGCGGCCCGGAGTTGTTGAGCGCCTCGTTCTGCCCAGCCGCCACTCCAGCAAGCGCATTCTGGCCCAATGCGGCAGCAAGTCCGCCGCCCGCCGCCCCGGCGATTGCAGCAAGTGCCCCCTGCTGCCCCGGACTAAGCTCCGCATGCGTCGGATCAATGACGCCCAGCACCAGCGGCGCCACTATGGCCGAACTCGCTCCACCAATTGCGCCGCCTCCGCATCCAGTGCCCACTGCCGCCGATGCGACGCATCCGAGCGCGGCGTGAGCGACCACGTTCAACGCGATCGACGAGTCGGTGGCATTCGGTATGCCAATCCCCGGAATCTCCGACCCAATCGCATTGGCCCCCAACGCCGCAGCCGACTGCACCATCCCACCGGCAAACGCCTGCCCGAAGCTGCCCCCATACGCGGCGGTACTCACCCCCGCGCTGATCGCCGAGTGGACTACGCTTGCTTCAGCATACTGGCCAATATTGGCTTGGAAGGCAGCCCAATCCCCCTTGCTCAGGTTATTGCCGATACTGTTGACACCGGCACCACTCAAGTTCAATGCCGACGTTGCTCCCGCCGTCAAACCAGCGGTCACCGCAGAAATTGCCCCCGATTTAAGTGCAGCGCCAAGATTGATTGAGCCCGTCAGGATCACTTGGCTCACCATGCTCGACAGCGTGCCGGAGATGGCCGCGCTGATCGCCGCACCCGCCATCGCTGCTGCCGTACCGGTCAGGGTCGAACCCACCGCAGCAAGAACCGCTGCGCCGGCGCCAGCTGTGATGATCGACAGTGCCACCGCGACAGCAATCGCGATCACCTGGCCCAACGGACCAAATCCGCTCTGCTCCTGGATGAAGTTCTGGTGGATATCGTCCTTGACCGTCCCGCTGGTGTAGTTCAGCCCCAGATTCGCCTTGAGCTGCGCCACCAGCGCATTGCTTGCGGCCTGGTTGGTCGTGCCATCGGGGTTCCGAACAATGAACGCCTCGTTGATGGCGTTGATGGCATTGGCGGTGATGTTCAGGTTCACCGCACTCATGAACCCGCCCGGCTGCACCTGCGTGCCGCTCACCTCCAGCCAGCCACCCTCCATCTTGTATGCCGAGGTGCCGACGTTCACCACGTTCGGCCGCGCGTCGATAGTGCCCGCGTGGACGTTGAGCGCATCGTCTGCCGTGATCTGCCCGCTGTTGCGCAGCGTGCCGTCGACGTTCACGTTGACGTTGGTGCCGGCAATCACGCCACCGGCCGGTTGCGTGATCGCGTCGGCGTAGCCCGCCGGCAGGTAGAGCTGGGGCACCAGCGCGCTCACCATCGGGCACGCCGTGCTCGCCACCGTGTTGCAGCTCGGGTCCGGCACCTGCTGCGTCACGTACCACAGCATCGGCTTGTCCAGCTGCGCGATCTGCTGCTGCGTCAGCGCCTGGCCGAGCTGGATGCTGTGGGCCTTCGCGTAGTCGGCCGCGTTCCGGTACAGGATCAGCTTTTCCTGATCCGTGACGGAGAGCCGGTTCTGACTGTCATAGGTCAGGCCGCTGACGAAGCTGCTCTGCCCGGTCTGCGCCAGCGCGGCCTGTTGCAGCTTCTGGTTTTCGGTGAACGGGTCGTAGTAGAACGGCGTGCCGCCCGGGCGCAGGTCGGCCGGCAGCTGCGACAGCAGGCTGTCGGGCGTGATGCCGGCCAGCACGGCCGTCGCCGGGTTCGGGTTCACGTAGGTCGTGCTGCTGACGCTGGACGCGGATGCGCTCACCGCACTGCCGGCCGCCGGCGCGTTGAAGTGCCAGCTGACCTGCGTGCTGCCCGGCGCGCTCGGCGTCGTCACGATCGCGGGTTGGAAGCTCCAGGCTGGCGTTTGCACTGGCGTCACGCTGGCCTGCGGTGCGCCGCCGGAGGCGCTGGACGTGGTCGGCGTCGCGCTGGCCGCTTGCGCGGCCGGGCCGGTGCCCGTGTTGTTGGCCGTCGGCAGCGAGCCCGACGGCGCCGGCGGCGGCGCCAGCGAGATGACCTGCTGCCCCGGCACCGACGGCGGCGTCGGCTGGGTCGGGCTGGTGATGCCGTTGACGAGCGAGGCGCTGGTCAGGTCCACCGTGCTGCCCAGCAGGTTGCCGGTGTTGACGGTCCGGCCGCCCGAGGTCACCGCCAGCACATTACCGGCCTGGATACCCGAGGCCAGGTTGCCCAGCACGGCCACGCCATTCGTCTCGTGACGCTTGTCCCCCTTGAACATGCCAGTCTCTTCGACCCAGTGGCCGTACCAGTTGGCGTTGAGCGCGATGCTGTTGTTGTCGACGTTGCCGGCCATGTTGACCGTCACGTTGCGCCCGCCGGTGATCAGCGCGCCGTTGTTGGTCAGCGTGGTGCCCGACAGGTTGACGTCGCGCGCGGCCGAGATCACGCCGGCCGGGCCGGCCGCCGTGGTCTCGTCCGATGCGCACTGGCTTTCCTTGTACGTCCCGCCCGCGTTGCAGCCGCCCGCGTAGCTCGGGTTCATGTTCCCGTAGCTCTTGTGCAGCGTGACCGGCGTCATGGTCGTGTTGACCACGGTGGGTGCGGTGATGCTGACATCGCCGGCCGTCGACTGGATCGCGCCGGCGCGGTTGGTGACGCCGCTGCCGGCCGTGAGCGTCACGTTACCCACGGCGGCCAGCGTCCCGTTCAGGTTCTGGATGCTCGCGGCGTTGATGGTCAGGGTGTCGCCGGCCGCGACGGTGTTGGGCGTCTGCTGCCAGTTGAGGGTATCGACGTGCGCGCCGCTCTCCCGGCAGGTGATCGCGCCGGGCAGGCAGCCCGCCGTGGTGCTCACCGACGACACGTACGTGCCCTGGTTGGTGAAAGTGCCCGCCGCGGTGATCTTGACCTTGCCGGCGGCGGCCAGGTCGCCCGCGTTGGTGAGATCGCCCGAGCCGGTCAGCGACAGGTTGCCGCCGCTCAGGATCTGCCCCGCCTTGCCGAGCGTGTACGTCACCGTGGATTGGACGGGCGCCGTTACCTGGGCGCCATCCTTCGCATGGCCGACATCCAGCACCACAGCCGAAGGCGCCGGCGCCGTGCAGCTGTCGCAGCTCGACCCTGCCGAATCGGGCTCGCCGAACATCAGGTACTGGGTGCTCGACAGGATGGTCGAACTGGTGAACGACGACATCGTGTTCGCCCGGGCAATCGCGCTGATGCGATCCAGGAACGCCGCGAATTCCGTCGCATTGACCACATCCGTCTGGCTGCGCACCAGGGTGGCGGACCGGCTGTTGTCCAGGCTGGCGACGTTGAGCGTCACGTCCTTGCCGGCGCGGATCAGCCCGCCCTTGTTCGAGACCGACGCGGCCGTGACATCCAGTGCGCCGCCCGCGACGATCTGGCCGGCCGTGCCATCCGCCTGACGCACGATCGTCCGGTCCACCGTCGGCAGGGGAACGTTCTGCCCGGGGCCATTCTGGCTGATGGTCTGCGCGTTGGAACCGATGAACCAGCGGAGCTCGCCACCAGGGCCGCTGTCGGTGCTCACACGACCACCCCGGCCTTGACGAGCGTGGTGGTGCCGTCAGCGTTGCGCACCAGGTCGCCGATCGTGGCGTTGGTCGGCGTGCCCGGCACGTAGGCGCTGGAACAGCTATCGCAACCGCTGGAGGCGACCCACGGCGAGTACGAGCCGATGATGGTCGAGTTCAGCAGCGCATCGTTGACCGCCTTGCCGAAGCTGCTGCCCGCATCCACCGGCGCGGTGCGGTCGTTGACGACGCTCTGCGCGGCGATGTGCACGTTGCCGTTGGCGCCGATCACGCTGCCGACGTTGTTGAGCGTGCCGCCGAGATCGAACCGGATGTCGCCGTTGGCCTGGGTCTTGCCGCCCTGGTTGTCGTAGTTGGAACCGGTGACGGCGATGTTGCCCAGCGCCTCGGCCGTGCCGGCGTTGCGGACATTGCCCGCCAGCGCGAGATTGCCGTCGGCGTGGATCGTGCCGGTGTTCGTCAGCGTGCCGGCCGACAGCGCCACGTTCGCGCCGCCCACGATCTGGCCGCTGTTGGCCAGCGTGCCGCCCGTCGACAGCGACAGGTTGCCCGCCTTCTGGATCGTGCCGCTGTTGAAGATGCCCTGGGCCGCATTGATCGCCACACTGCTGCCCTGCACGTTCCACGTGCCCGTGTTGTGGATCGACTGGATCGACAGCGTGAGCGTGTTATTGGCGTTCAGCGTCCCGTCGGCGGCCGCCGACGGATCGAAGGCCTGGTTCGGCGTGTTCAGCGTCAGGTTGTTGCCGGCCAGCAGTTGCCCGCCGGCATTGTTGAAGCTGCCCGCGCCACCATTGACGGTGAAGGTCAAGTTGCCGGTGGTGGGCGACTTGCCCGTCAGATCGCCGCCGAAGAACGTCCCGCCCCGGTTGCTCGTGAGCGCGCCGGCCGTGACATCGAGCGTCTGCGAGCCCACCACCAGGCCGCCTGCGTTGTCCAGGTTGCCGGTCGTGTGCAGATTGACGGCCTGACCGCCCACCGTGCCACGGTTGACCAGATCGGTCGCACTGACCGTGAGCTGGTTGGCAGCCAGCGTCCCGGCATTGGTGACCGTGCCCCCGCTGACGGTCGCCCGTTGTGTGGCGAGCGTCGAGCCTTGGTTGGTGATCGTGGCGCCGCCGAGGTTCAGGGCATTGGCATTGCTGTTGCCGGCGAGCGTCAGCCCACGGGAAGCGACCGCATCCAGCGTGCCTTGCACCGCATTGGATTGGCCCGCCGCCGAACCGACCGCGATATCGGTGCCGCGCAGGGTCGCGTTGCCGCCCACGTAGTTCAGCTGCGCGACGCTCAGCGCGTTGGCGGCGCTGGCCTGCAGGTCGCCGCCCGTCTTGAGCTGGCCGCTCAGGGTGGTATTCCCGCCACTGCCGATGCTCGCCTTGCCCAGGCTGGTGAGATTGCCCGAGACCGTGGCATTGCCGCCCTGTGCGGCGAGGCCGGCGTTGCGGCCGGCGTAGACACTGCCGCCCACGTTCAGGCCCTGCCCGGCGGTCGCGTTGACATCGCCCTGGTTGGCCTGGATCGAACCGGTGCTCGCCAGTTGCCCGGCCTGCGCGGTCAGGTTGACGTTGCCATTGACGCTGGCGGCAGCGCCGTTGACGGTCAGATTGCGCCCGGCCGTGGCGGTCAGGTCGCCGCCGGCAATTGCGTTGCTGCCGAGGGTGGCATCGCGCGTCGCCGAGACCGTCACGCTGCCGGGCGCGCCGACAGCGCCCCCCAAACGGACGTCACCCAGATTGCCGCTGCCGTTGGCCGTCAGCGCGACCTGCTTGCCCTTGACCTGCCCGCCCAGATCGATGCTGCCACCGGTCACGTGGGCGGTCTGGGCCGCGCTCAGGTTGCCCGGGCCGGTGATGGTCTGGCTGGCGTCGAGGGTCGCGTTGCCGCCCGCGGCAACATCCCCGGCCAGCGCAATCGATTGGCCGGCCAGGACGCTGGCATTGCCGGTACTGGTCAGCGCCCCGTTGACGGTGACGTTGCTGCCGGCCTGCAGGTTGGCATCGGCCCCGCTGCCGACCTGGCCGCCGATGGTGAGGTTCTGCCCGGCATTGAGCGTCAGCGTGCCGTTGCTGCCGATCTGGCCGGCCGTGCTCAGATTGCCGCCCGCGTTGACGCTGGCCGTGCCCGCCGCGCTGACCTGGCCGCCCAGGCTGGTGTCGGCGCCCGAGCTGACAACAAGATTGCCCGGTGTGATGACCGCGCCCTGGGTCGTCACCGCACCCGTGCGCGCGGCCAGGCTGACATTGCCCTTGGTGCTGCCGACCACGCCACCCACGCTCAGATTGCGCTGGGTCGCGAGATTCAGATCACTGTCGGACACCACACTGCCGGCAATGGTGGTGTCGCGTGCTGCGTTGAGGGTAATCGTGCCCGGTGCGCCGACGTTGCCGCCCAGGCGAATGTCACCAACGCCATCGCGGCCGGCGGCCTGCATGGCGATCCGGTTCGCGCTGACATTGCCGTTCACATCGACGCTGCCGCCTGCCTGGACGTCGATGGCTTTTGATGCGGTGAGATTGCCCGCGCCGCCGACCGTATTGCCGGCCGTGACCGTCAGATTGCCGCCGGTCTGGGTGGCGGCACTCAGCGTTGCGTTCTGCCCGGCGGTGAGCGCGATGTCCTGCGCGGCCGTCAGCGTGCCGGCCGTCGTGATGCTGCCGGCGTTTGCCTGGATCGCGACATGGCCGTTGGCGGCGGTGGTGCCGCCCAGGCGAACGTCCTGCCCCGCGCTCGCCGTCAGGTTGGCTTGCGTGGTGACGGCACCCGTGGTGCTCACACTGCCCGCAGCGGCGGCGAGATTCAGATCGCCCACGCTGCCGATCGCCCCGGAGACCGACAGGTTGCGGCCGGCGTTGACCGACACGCCGCTGCCGCCGGTCAACTGCCCCGCGATCGTCGTATCGCGCGCCGCATTCAGCGCAATGCCTCCAGGCGAAGCCACCTTGCCGCCCAGCGTGACATCGCCCGTGCCATCCTTGCCCTGCGCGGTCACGGCAATGCTCGCCGCGTTCAGGTTGCCGCCCAGATTGGCGCTGTTGCCCGCGCTCACGTTCAGCGCCTTGGCCGCAGCCAGATCGCCCGATCCGGCAATATTGCCGCCCGCGCTCACCGTCACGTTGTTGCCCGCCTGCGCCGCACCGCCAAGCGTCACGTCACCGCCCGCCCCAATCGTCACGTCCTGCTGCGCCCGCACGGCGCCGCTCGTGCTCACCGACCCCGTCGTCGTGATGCCGGCTGTCTGCTGGCCATACACGTTGCCGACGCTGACATCGCCATTGGCATCGATATTGACGTTGCTGGTATTGGCCGCCAAGTCGCCGGCAGCGCGCACGCCCAACCCCTGCGCCGTCGAGATCAGCTTGATCTGCCCCGCCGTCATCGCGCCGAACGCCGTCGCGTCGATCGCCAGGCCGTTCTGCGCGCTCGCGCTGTTGGCCGCCGCATTGGCGCCCGCGCCGCTCACCTGCCAGTCCGAACCCGCCCGGCCCGTGCCCGTCGCCACCGGCGCCACCTGCTGGTTCCCCGCGATCACGCTGATCTGGTTGCCTGCGTACAGCGGCGCATTGACGCCCACCGTCTGGCCGATCAGGTTGATCGCCCCGACCGTGCCCTCGATCCCCGCGCCCGCCGTGGAGCCCGCCGCCGGGTCGATCTGGATGCGCCCGCTATTGACCAGGAAGCCCACCGCGGTGGCCTGGTCGAATGGAACGTTTGCGCCGCTGCCGTTCAGAAACTGCGGTGTACCGCTGGACAGCGTCACCCGTGGCGTGTTTGTGAAGCCCACGCCCCGCGTATAGATGCCCGCCGGCGCGGCAAAGATCACGCTGGCCGGCGCGCCGAACACCTCCACCGTGCCGTTGATGCGGATCGGATCGGTGCCCGTGACCTGCGTCAGGATGGTCGAGGCCGGCCCGGACGTGGCCAGGTTCGCGTTGCCGCCGACGTTGCCGCCCAGGAGCGTGCCGCCGCCGGTCAGGCTGTTGTTGAGGATCAGGCCGATGCCATCGACCGTCAGCGAGCGCAGCAGGTTGTACGACAGGCCGCTCGGGTTCGGCGTCGTGACGTTCACAACCGGTACGCCCCCGCCCTGCCCCGAGGTCTGCGTGAGGGTGGGTGTGAAGCGGATCGGCGCGGTGGGATCGGTGATGGCGCCGGCCTGCGCTTGCCGCAGGCCCCAGCGCACCAGCAGGCGGCCGGTGGTGTGCCACGATGTGAATGGGCTGTCGACCGTTGTGCCGTGCAGTGCAATCGTGGCGGCGCTCTGCCGGGCCGCCTGCCAGGAGACCTGCACCGGGCCGAGCCAGCTGATGAGCGCAACGGCGGCAGCGATGGACCGCGCTACAAACGAGCGCCTGGCACGGTCGTGGCGGCTGACTGTGTCTGCAGTACCTGCGTGATCGCAGTGTTGTTCTTGTTGCAGTGCAATAGCACACGGCTGCGCCAACGCAGCGCGTGCGCGGGCCGTGACCGGCTGGCGCATCGATGAAACTCCCCGAACGTCTTGTTGTGCGGGGTGCTTCATGGCGGCCGGTCTGTCGGCCGTAGGCACCCCTATTTAGACTTGGGGAGGATCATAGCGAATCACAGTGTGAAGGGCATCCCTCAAAATCGTGAAACCAACGCGAAAATATCGAATTACTGGTCTTATTTTTTCTTAATTCCAGACTCTCACCATTTGGCGCCACGTGGGTCGCTGTCCGGCACAGCTTGTGCCAGAGACAGCGGGCGCCACTTGTCGAGCGAGGCACGTTTGCATAGCGCGAGATGCGCCCAGGCACCGCCACCCCAGCAACGTGTTCTGGCAAGCCCTTGATGCTCGCCCCAGTACATAGCGGCAATCGACATAGGCTCTACAGGTCTTCCCGCAATGGCTTGCCCAGCCGAGGCATGGCAGCACGTTTGGAACTCGATTGAAACGCAATGAAATTTACTCATCTCAGATATCAACATCATTGAATCCTCAACGATGTTGCACTGCCATATCCATCGGCAATCCCGCGCCCTATAGTGATCAGCTTTGAATCAACCCTGATCGCCGACTGGCCCGTAGCCGTCCTGCCCGCCTGACCGGTCGGCAGGAAGGATCCGCTTCCACTACACCAAACGTGCTGCCGGCACCGTGCCCTGCCCACAAGGCGGCGCACCGGCGTGCCATGCGCGCAATTGCACTTGTTTGCATTGCCCCAATACGAGTCGCCCTACGCTAGATCGACCCTGATGAGGAACCCGATGCAAGCCTTGGACATCCTTTCCCGGAAACGCGCGGCAGATCGCCGCAAGCAGGTGGCCCGGATCTCGATCCGGTTCGTCTGTACGCTGCTCATCGCCGTCACCCTGTTCGACCTGCTCAATCAGGAAGGCGTATTTGCACGGATCTATTTCTTTCTGGGCGGCAATACCTGGCCGCTGGCCGAGCACTGCGTCCTGCTGTGCGACCGGACCTGAAGCGGCCGCCGGACTGACGGAAAGCCTGCGCAAACGCAGGCTTTTTTGTTGTGCGCAGCACCTGTTGCTGCCCCCCGCTTCCCGTTGTCCCCGCCGAGGGCCGGCAGCGCCTCACCCGATACACGCACCGATGGCCATCGGTACCGCCGGAAGCGGTACGATCGCTGCGCCGGTCACCCCGGCCGGGCCGCGACCTGCCGGCCTTGTTCTCTCCAAGGAAGCCCCACATGACCACACCTTCGATGTACGCCTTCCTCGTTCCGGGCGTGAACCGCATGCTCGGCAATCTTTCCGCCTTGCTGGACAAGGGCGCCGCCCACGCGGAAGCCAAGCAATTCGATGTGGCCAACCTGCTGACGTCGCGTCTCGCGCCGGACATGCATCCGCTCACGCGCCAGGTGCAGATCGCGTGCGACATGGCCAAGAGCGGCGCGGCCCGGCTGACGGGAACGGAGCTGCCCCGCTACCCCGATGTGGAAACGACGATTCCCGAGCTCAAGGCCCGCATCGCCAAGACGCTGGCGTTCGTCAACGGCATCGACCCGGCAAGCTTCGCCGGCAGCGAGGACCGCGCCATCACGCTGCAAGCGCCGAGCGGCGAACTCAATTTCACCGGACTGGATTTCCTGCGCGGCTTCGTGCTGCCCAACCTGCATTTCCACGTCACCATCGCGTATGCGCTGCTGCGGCATGCGGGAGTTGAGATCGGCAAGCTCGATTACATCGGCCGACCAGACTGAACTGCACGCCGCCGGCGCGTGTGGTGCTGGGCAGCTTGACGGCCCCCATGCTTGCCACGGCGATTCCCCGGGCGGGATGGCGATCCGGTGGTGCCTCGATCCCCGGGGCCGGCCACCTGGGTCCAGGCGACAGCCACCGGCCCACGGGATGCCCATCTCACCTGGGCGGCGAACTCAGATCATCCACCGCGCTCCCGCCCGCGGCAGCGAGCACGGCCTCGGCCACCCCGACCTGCTCGGGCGCTGCCTCCACGGTCAGGACAAACTTCCCGCCGATCACGACGTGGCGGAATTTCCGCTCATAGGTCTCGGCGATCTCGCCGCCCGGCTCGTAATCGCCGGACAGGAAATTGCCGCACAGCGCCCCGGCCTCGTCGCCCTGGAACGACAGCGCGACGCAATCGGGCGACAGCCCGGCATCGAGCACGGCCTGGCGCGCCGCCTCGGCACTCGCGTGCTCGGAAAAGATGCGGACGATCATCGACATGGCGTGCTCCCCGGTGGTGTGGACCTTGGGTTGACGCATTGAACGTGCCACCTCGCAGGCTGTGGGACGCCGCCGTCCTGCCGGCGGGCAATCTTGTCGGCAATCACGGCTTTGTCCCTGCCGCGACACCCGCCCGGGCGCGCGATCGACCTGCCCGCAACTCACTGTTTATCGCAGCGGCATTCCGTCCTGATCTGCCGAATGCGCTGCAGGAAAGCCGCCGTGGCGCGCTCATGGACCGGCTTGTACCTCGCCTGGAGCAGCTCGTTGAAGGCCGGCAGCGCATCGCGCGTGGCAGCCACGTCCTTCTGGCCGAGCGGCGACGCATAGAACGCGATCAGTTGGTCCAGTTCCGCATCGGTGAATTTGGCGCCAAACAGCCGGGACCAGATCGCGATCATCTCCCCGGCGCTCAACGGTGGCTGCATGTCCGCGATGAACGCTTCCATCGCGTCCTGGAATCGCTTGCGGTAGGCCGCGTCCGCGTTCAGGCCCGCCAGCACCTGCGCCATCGTCCGGTCAGCCTGCTTGTGGCTGAACTCGCGGCTGCTGGCGAGCTGCTGCTCGAACATCTGGCTCAGCCCCTGCAACTGCATCAGCTTCTGGATTTTTTCGGTGCGGTCTGCGGCAGCGACCGACGTGGACAATGCGATGCCGACCGCCATCGCAATCAGGTTGCGGATCAATTGAAGCCCCTTGGTTGTTGTTATTGCAGGGCGGGGATTCTATGTGATCGCTTCGGCGTGCGGAATAGGCCGGTGGACAGCGGGTGTGCGGCGCTTCAGAACAGCGCCATTTGCCGTACCCCGAACCCGATCGCGTCTTCCACCCGCGAACGTGCATGCGTGAGCGAGGCCTCCACGCCCGACAGCGTGCCGGCCAGCCAGCTGTACACCAGCGGGGCCTCGCCGCGCGGACTCAGCTGGATCTCGCCGAGCTTGATGCCGCGCTTGTCGCGGCAGTAGTGGGATCGGTAGCCGCGCTCCCAGTGCGTGATGGGACCGCGCCACTGGCGTAGGCGCGGGCGGCGGGACTTCAAGGGCAGGGAGATGGTCAGTACGGACGACAGCGGGTCTTCCCAGCCGAAAGCGGGTTTGGCAAACAGCGGCAAACCTTCCAGATCGGAGTAGAAGTCCATCATCATGCGCTCACCTGACCGCGCCGACGCTGGATTTACAGGTTAGCGCGGCGCATGACCCGCATGATACCTGCGTTTGTGGCTCACGGCACGTGCAAAAGCAATGCCGGCGCGCAATGCGCGGTACAAAAACGGCGCCGCCCGCTTCCGGACGGCGCCGCGATCGGCTACGGCTTGCGTGCAGTGGCCCCGCCGTCAGCCCAGGTCCAGCGGCACGAAAATCTTGGCATCGTCGCGCTGCACCAGCAACGCCACGTGCTTGCCGGCGCGATCCACCAGCGCGCGCAGTTCCTGCGCCGACGACACCGGCGTACCGTTGAGCGACAGGATCACGTCGCCCGGCTGGATGCCCGCCTTGGCGGCCGGGCCGCTCGAGTCCATCACCACCAGGCCGCCGGGCAGGCCGCTCTGGCGCTTTTCTTCCGGCTGCAGCGGGCGCACGGCCAGGCCCAGACGGCCCTTGTCGGGCGCGGCGGACGTATTGGCGGCGACCTTGGCGTCCTTGGCCTCGCCCACGGTGACCGACAGCGCGGTCGGCTTGCCGTGGCGGATGATCTGCAGCGGCACGGTCGCGCCCGGCTTGATCTCGGCCACCTGCTCGGGCAGGTCGCCCGAATGGCCGATGTGCACATCGCCGATCTGCAGGATCACGTCACCGGGCTGCAGGCCGGCCTTGGCGGCCGGGCCGTCTTTTTCCACCGCGTTGACCAGCGCGCCTTCGGGCTTGGGCAGGTTGAAGGAATCGGCCAGCGACTGGTCGACCTCCTGCACCGAAATGCCCAGCCGGCCGCGCGTGACCTTGCCGGTAGCCACCAGTTGCTGCTCCACCTTCATCGCCACGTCGATCGGCACGGCGAACGACAGGCCCTGGTAGCCGCCGGTCTGGCTGTAGATCTGCGAGTTGATGCCGATCACCTCGCCGCGCTGGTTGAACAGCGGGCCGCCCGAGTTGCCGGGGTTGACGGCCACGTCGGTCTGGATGAACGGCACGTAGGTGTCGTCCGGCAGCGAGCGCGACTTGGCGCTCACGATGCCCGCAGTGACGGTGTTCTCGAAGCCGTACGGCGAGCCGATCGCCAGCACCGGCTCGCCCACCTTGGTGCCGGCCGGACTGCCGATCTGCACGGTCGGCAGGTTGCTGGCCGCGATGCGCAGCACGGCCACGTCGGATTGCTTGTCCACCCCCAGCACCTTGGCCTTGAACTCGCGGCGGTCGGTCAGCTTGACGCTGACTTCCTGCGCGCCGTCGACCACGTGGGCGTTGGTCAGGATCAGCCCGTCGGGCGACACGATGAAGCCGGAGCCCAGCCCCTTGACGACCTGGTCGCCCTGCTGCTGCGGAGCCTGGGGCATGAAGCGCCGGAAGAACTCGGCGAACGGATCGTCCGGGCTCACGCCGGGCGGCAAACCCTGGATGGAGGTGCGCTGAGCGTGCGCGGTGGTGCTGATGTTGACCACCGCCGGGCCGTAGCGCTCGACGATGGCGGAGAAGTCCATCGGCACGGCCACCGCCATCGGGGCGGCCGAAGCCTGGGCGGTCGCGGAGGCCGCCAGCGGCGCGGCCACCGCGCGCGTCATCACGTCCTTCTGCAGATAGGCATAGCCGCCCGCAACGGCCAACACTGCAGCCAGCCCGACCGCGCTGCGTGCCATGGTTTGACGCGTCATGTCTGTGTCCTCTCTTGCTCGATGTGCCTTGGGGGCGAGGGCCACGGTCGGCAGGGTCGCCTGCCGTGCCCATCGGTTGCAGACCATCGTAGGCGGGCAGACTTAAACGGGACTTAAGGGAACTTCAGCGACTGGGCGTCACATGCAACAAAGTGTTTCGGCTCAGGCCGCCGCGCGGAACGGAAACCGCAGCACCACCCGCAGGCCGCCGCCCTCGCGCGCCTCCAGCGACAGCGTGGCGTCGTGAGCCTGCGCGATCTCGCGCACGATGGCCAGGCCCAGCCCGCTGCCGCCGGTGGGCGCCTGGGCGGGCCGGTAGAAGCGATCGAGCACGCGTTCGCGCTCCGCGGCGGGGATGCCGGGGCCGTTGTCTTCCACGATCAGCTGCGCGCCGCCATCCTGCGCATGCCCGGTCGACACATCGACGCGGGCGCCCTCGGGGCAGTAGCAGAGGGCGTTGTCGATCAGGTTGACCAGCAGCACGCGCAGCGCATCGGCATTGCCGCCGACCGATGCCGGCTGCGACTCCATGGCGATGCCCAGATCGATCCGCTTCTGCAGCGCGGCCGGCGACAGCTCGGCGACCACCTCGGCGGCGATGGCGTCGAGCGCGACCGGGCTGCGCTGCGTGTCGGCGGCGCCGGGCTCCTGCCGGGCCAGCGTCAGCAGCTGGCCGACGAGGCGGATCATCCGCTCCACGCCGCGATGCAGATCGGCATGCGCGGCGCGGCGCTCGTCCTCGCTCTGCGCGCGGTCGGCCACCTGCAGCTGCAGCTTGAGCGCGGCCAGCGGCGTGCGCAGCGCGTGGGCGGCGTCGGCGACGAACGCGCGCTGGTGCGCCAGCGCACCGCCCAGGCGGGCGAGCAGATCATTGAGCGCGGCGGTCAGCGGACGGATCTCGGCCGGCAGCCCGTGCGTGGGCAGCGGCGACAGCGCGGCCGCATCGCGTGCCTGCACCTGGCGGGCCACCGTGCCCAGGGGCGACAGGCCGCGCCCCACCGCCAGCCACACCAGCCAGGCCAGCAGCGGCAGCAGGATCAGCAGCGGCGCGACGGTGCGCAGCGCCATGCGGGCCGCCACCTCATGCCGCGCGCTGTAGGGCTGGGCGATCTGCACCACCGCCGGCCCGAAGGCAACGCTGTAGACGCGCCACGTCCCCTCCGGCGTGACGACGTCGGAGAAGCCCAGCTCGGCCTGCGTGGGCAGGTCGGGCCGCGCGTGCGACAGGTAGAGGCTGCGGCCGGTGTCGTCCCAGATGCGGATCACCACATCGTCGTCGTGGGCGATGCCGGCCAGCGCGGGCGGCGGCGGGTCGATCCACTGACTGGGCAGCGCGGCGGCCACCTGCTGCATCTGGTAGTCGAACAGCGCGTTGGCCTCCTGGCGGGCCTGTACGTAGATGAGAAGCGTGGCGGCAACGATGCCCGCGAGCAGTCCGCCCGAGAGCCACCACAACAGCGTCTTGCGAATGGATTGCATGGTGCGTTATGGAGCCGCCGACCGGCCGGCAGGTTCCGCGGGCGGCGTCGGCGCCTCTCGCGGGATCACGTAGCCCACGCCGCGGATGTTCTGGATGAAGTGGCTGCCCAGCTTCTTGCGCAGCGCATGGATATAGACCTCGACCGTGTTGCTGCCGACCTCTTCGTCCCAGCCGTAGAGGTTGTCCTGCAGCTGCGCGATCGACCAGACCTTGCCCGGGCGCGACAGCAGCGCATGCAGCACCGCGAACTCGCGCCCCGACAGCTTGATGGGCATGCCCGCGCGCAGCACCTCGCGCGTCACGGGGTTGAGCAGCACCTCGCCGTGGCGCATCAGCGGATCGGCGCGGCCGCCCTGGCGGCGCAGCAGCGCATGCATGCGCGCGGCCAGCTCCTGCAGGTCGAACGGCTTGACGAGATAGTCGTCCGCGCCGGCGTTGAGGCCGGCCACGCGGTCGGCCACCGCGTCGCGCGCGGTCAGGATCAGAATGGGCAGCGTGATGCCGCGCCGGCGCACCTCGTGCACCACGTCCAGGCCGTCGCGCTTGGGCAGGCCGAGATCGAGCAGCATCAGGTCGAACATCGAGCCGCCGGCTTCGGATGCGGCGCCGGGCGCGCCGATGGCCTGCACGGCGGCCTCGCCGTCGCGCACCCAGTCGATGGCAAAGCCGTCCTGGCGCAAGCCCTTGCGCACGGCCTCGCCGATCATGTCGTCATCTTCGACCAGTAGTACGCGCATCGCGTGCAAAAAAAATGAGCCGGGAATGGCTCATTGTAAAACCGCGATGCGGACAGCGCCCGCTTGCGCGACGCGCCGCCCGCCAGCCACGCCAGGAGCGCGGGAGCCCCGTGGCGCGCAAAGCCGCCGCAACCCGCCTCAGGCGGCCGGCGCCGCCACCATCGGATAGCCCGGCTGATACGGGGTGATACCGGGGATATTCAAACGGGGCGTCAGGCTCTGCACCGGGTTCTCCAGGAAGTCCTTCGTCTTGTCGGACACCCAGTTGGCACCGGTGTTGAGCGTGTTGGCCGCGGTGTTATGCAGACGGCCCTTCAGGTCCTGCAGATAACCGTCCACGAACTTCTTCGCCTCGTCGAACGCCAGATCGATGCCGGTGTTGGCCACCTTCTCCACGAGCATCTTGGTCAAGCCGCTCTTGAGCGCCACCCGCGCTTCCGGCCCGGCGACGGCCCCCAGCGCGGCCGATGCCAGGTTGATGCCCGCCTCGGCCAGTGCCTTCTTGAGGCTACCGCCGTTCAACAGGGTCGACAGCACCTTGGCGGCCGAAGCCCCGGCGGCCATCCCCATCGACAGCGCGTCCGCGATTTCACCCAGCCCCGGAATGATGCCCAGCGCACCGACCACCTGCGACGCGATGTCCATCACCTTCGAGTAGATGGTCAGGATCTTGTCCATGACCTTCTTCAGGGCGCCGCCGCTCTTCTTGACCGCCTTGATGTCGGGCTGGTCTTCCATGCCCATGCCCATGTCGGCAACGGCGCTCTGGCTGGCCTCCGAGTTGGCCGGATGCGTCTTGCGCGCCTGGACCGTCTTGTTGGCGTCCGTCATGCTCGACATGAACTTCTCGAAGTCCTTCTTGCCGATCACGCCGGAGTCCACCGTCGGGCCGCCGAAGCTGAAGAAGCCGTTCTTCGTCTTGTAGCCCGAGTTGGCGTTGTTGATCAGCCCGTACAGCAGCGGATCCTGCAGCAGCTGCTTGGCCGCGTTGCGCACGGCCGGAGACAGGCTCTCGTCCTGCGACATCGCCGCCAGCCGGTCGCGGGTGATCTTCTGGCCGTCCTTGAAGAACACGTCGAGATTGCTGTTGATGGTCGACACAGTCTGCAGGTCTTCCTTGCTCAGGTGCACGGCCGACGCGGCGCGCTGCAGGAAGTCCGACTTGCCCACCCGCTTGTCGGGGTCGTCCATCTTGTTCAGGCTCGCCCACTCGTTGCGGTTCTGCAGGAAATACTCGGCCGCGGCGATGACCTGCGGCGGGGCCTTCTTCACATCCGAGTCACCGTCGACGATGCGCTGGAAGGCTTCCATGTCCAGCTTCTTCGGCAGGTAATCGGAGTAGCGGTACAGCTCGCGCAGCGCATCGTTCTGCGTCATGGCGGAAGGCTTGTCGCCCGGCTTCGCGTCGGACGGGATGTAGTTCTTCACATAGCCTTCGGCCTTCTTGCGGTTGTACTCCTCCACCTGCGGGTGGTTGTCCGCGAACTTGCTCACGTCGCCGGCCTTGATCTTGCCCTTGCAGTTGCCGTCGCCCTGCGAACCGATGGCGAAGAACAGCGCCGGATCGTTGGCCAGCGCCTGCAGCGCGGCCTTCAGGTCGGACGGCGTGTTGGAATCGTTGATCTTGTCCTGGATCGAGCTCCAGTCGACCGGCATCTTGTCCTTGTGGCGGGCCAGGATGGACATGATCTCCAGCTGGCTGTCGTTGAGCGTGCCGCTGTTCCACGTCAGGACCTGCGAATGGCTCTTGGCGAATTCGGCCAGATCCTTGCCCTTGATCTTGCCGCCGAAACGGCCGTCGCCCTGCGAGCCGATCGCCTGGAACAGGTTGAAATCCTGCGACAGCGCCTGCAGTGCCCACTTCAGGTCGGGCGGCGTGTTGGGGTCGTTGATCTTGTCCTGCAGCTTGTCCCAGCTGATATCGCCATTGTCCTTGTGCAGGTTCAGGATGCCGATGATCTGCAGCTGGGTGTCGTTGAGCGTGCCGCCGTTCCAGGTCACGTCGCTGCCGGCGGGCGGGGTGGCGGGCTGGCTCGGCGCGGGCGTGTTGCCGGCCGGCGCCGGCTGGCAGCATTGGCCGCCCGAGCCGGTCGGAGTCGGGTTCGTGGCCGGGTCGGTGGCCGGATTCTGCTCCGGCGATTGGTTCGACGCGTTCTGCACCGCACGCGAGACGGAATCGCCGAAGCTGAAGAACAGATCGGCCGGCAGGTCCGGAAGGCTCGGACCGGTGGGGTGGTCGAACTGGAAGAACAGCGAACCCGGCATATCGGATTTGCCCTCGGCTGGCCCGTTGACGCCCGGCCCGGCTAATGGCAAGGTCGGGCTCGCTGCGCTAGAGATGTTGGTACTCATGCTGACCTCTTGGCTGAAGTGGGATGGGATATGCCTGCCCGCCTTTGGGCAGACATACCCTGAGGCTAAGTTCTGGGGCATGCGCGTCAGGCATGGTTGCCCGAAGCGGAGACCGCGTCAGCGAAATGGGCTGCCCCTGCCGCGAGGGGTGGTCGGCAGGCCCCGCATAGGCCGCGCAGGCGCCGCCGACCCGGCCCACCGCCGCAGCAAGGCGCGGCAGGCCCGCGCCGCCGGTTGCGCGGTCCCGCGCTTGCCTTTATCGTGATGCGATCGACATCCGATCCCGCGCGCAACTGCGCGCCCCGCAAGCCACCTTGCCTGCCTCGCCCACCCCGCCTGCCTCCCCCGAGGCGCCCGCCACCGACCTGCGCGAACACATCCGCGCCGCCCGTCCAACGCTGTCGCCGGCCGAACGGCAGGTCGCAGACTGGGTGCTGCAGCAGCCCGGCACGGTGCTGAGCCTGCCGGTGGCGGCCATCGCCCGCGAGGCCGGCGTCAGCCAGCCGACCGTGATCCGCTTCTGCCGCTCGATGGGCTGCCATGGCCTGTCCGATTTCAAGCTGCGGCTGGCGCAGGGCAATGGTCCGCGCGATGCGGCCCCGGCCCGGGCGACGCATCCGGCGGGACACCGCATCCTGCAGGACACCATCGACGCCCTCGCCTTGCTGCGCGACCAGCTGGACGCGCGCGCGCTGGACGCCGCCGTGGCGCTGCTGGAGGCGGCCCGGCGCATCGACCTGTATGGCTTCGGCAGTTCCGGCGTGGTGGCGCGCGACGCGCAGACCAAGTTCTTCCGCTACGGCATCGCCGCCGATGCGTACAGCGATCCGTACCTGATGTCGATGTCGCTGAACGTGCTGCAGGCGGGGGATGTGGTGATCGCCATTTCCAAGTCCGGCGATCTGCCCGAGCTGCAGACGGCGGTGGAACGGGTGCGCGAACTCGGCGTGCGCGTGGTGGCGATCACGGCGCCGGGCAGCCGCCTGGCCGCGCTGGCCGACGTGACGCTGCCCGCCGGCGTGGAGGCCGACGTGGCGGACCGCTCCATGGTGGCACGCCTGCTGCACCTCACCCTGCTGGATGCGCTGGTGCTGGAAACGGCGCTGCGCAAGGGCAGCGCGGTCGGCCGGACGGATGCGCCGGAGTAGGCCGGCGCAGCGGGTTTCAGTGGCCGCTGGCCACGGCGTGATCCATCGCCGCGCACAGGCCGATCAGCCCGGGGTACGGCGCATGAATCACATACACCGGCATCGGCGCGACATAGCCGGTGAAGCGGCCCTTATCTTCGAACCGCCGCCGGAACGGTGAATTGGCGAAGGCCGCGCCCAGCCGCGGCACGATGCCGCCGCCGATATAGACCCCACCCCGCGCGCCCAGCGTGACCGCCAGATTGGCCGCCACGGTGCCGAGCATGGCGCAGAACGTATCGACGGCATAGCGGCAGCGGGCGTGGTCGCCGGCGGTGTCTTCCATTTCGCCCAGGGCGATGGCGGTGATGTCGGCGGCGCGGCGCACGGCGGGGCCCTGCTGCCACAGGTCGAAGCACGCGCCGAGCGCCTCGTAGATCAGCTCCAGCCCCATGCCCGAGATCAACCGCTCGGCCGAGACATGGCCGAAGCGCTCACGCGCAAAACGCCAGATGACGACTTCCTCGTCGTTCATCGGCGCAAACGCAACGTGGCCCCCCTCGCCCGCGACGGCGATGAAGCGCCCTGCCGGCGTCGGCAGCAGCGAAGCCACGCCCAGGCCCGTGCCCGGCCCCAGCAGCGCGCGCGGCGCGTCGGCCACGCAGGTGCTGCCGCCCACCTGTTCCAGTTCGTCGGCGCCCAGATAGGGCAGCGCGTGCGCCAGTGCGGCGAAATCGTTGAGCACGACGAAGGTATCGAAGCCCAGCGACTGGCGCATCGCCTCGGTGGAAAACGCCCAGTCGCGGTTGGTCATGCGGATCTGGTCGCCCAGCACCGGATTGGCGATGCCGATGGCCGCATGCCGCACGCCCGCCGTGGCGATCTCCGGCGGCAGCGCGGCAAGATAGGCGCGCATGGCCGCTTCCAGCGATGGGTAGTCGTCGCCGGCCAACACGCCGATATGGGCCAGCCGCATCGGCGCCATCTCCAGCGCGAAGCGCGCGTTGGTCCCGCCGACATCCCCGACCAGGCGCGGGTAGGCCGTCACATCGTCCATGCTGCCCACGCCGACTTCATGCAGACCAATAGACATCGAGCGGCACCTCCCGCTGATGAATCACGTAGCTGACCGGCAGCGCCTGCCGCGCCGTGCCCTGCGCCGCCTGGTCGAACACCGACCGCTTGGCCGCCCCGCCGATGGCGAGAAACAGCGCGCGCGCCGCGCACAGCGCCGACAGGTTCAGGCTGATGCGGCGGTACGGCGCCGCGCCGGGGCGCACCGGCAGGTAAGCGGGCCGCTGCGCGCGGTCGATGCCGAGCGCCAGCTCCGGCGCATCGGGAAACAGCGAAGCCGTGTGCCCGTCATCGCCCATGCCGAGGAGGGCCACGTCGGGCTGCTGGAACGGATCGTTGGCGGTGGCAATGCAGGCATCGACATCGATCGAGCCGCCATGCACGTGCGGCGACAGCACCAGCGGGAAGAACCGCGCCGCGGCGGCGGCATCCCGCAGCAGGTGCTCGCGCACCAGGCGCGCGTTACTGTCCGGATGATCGGGCGGCACGGCGCGCTCGTCGACCAGCGTGATCGACACCGATTCCCATTGCAGCGGCCGCGTGCGCAGCGCAGCAAACAACGGAATCGGCGAGCGCCCGCCCGATACCGCCAGGCACACGCTGCCCTGGGCCTCGATCTGCCGCGCCAGGGCATCGGCAAGCGCATCGGCCAGCTGTTCCGTCTGGGCCTGGGTATCGGGCATGGCGTGCCAGTGCAGGGTCATCACATCTCCTCGTGCCAGGCAGCGGCATCGCGTGAGAGCAGCGCGCTCGAAGCCGCCGGCCCCCAGCTGCCCGCCGTGTAGCCCTTGGGCGGCGTACGGGCCTGGTTCCACGCCTCGATGATGGGCTCGACCCAGCGCCAGGCCTCGGCCTGCTCGTCGCGGCGCACGAACAGGCCGAGCTGGCCGTTCACGGCGTCCATCAGCAGGCGCTCGTAGGCGCCGGCGTGGCGCACGCCGCCGTGGTTGGTGAAGTCCAGGTCCAGCGTGGACGGCTGCAGGCCCAGTGCCGCGCCCGGTGTTTTGGTCAGGAACTGCAGGCGGATGCTTTCCTCCGGCTGCAGGCGGATCACCAGGCGGTTCTCGGGAAACTGGACCAGCGGCTTGGGAAACAGCGCGTGCGGCACGTCATGAAAGCGCACCACGATCTCCGCCAGCCGCTGCGGCATGCGCTTGCCGGTGCGCAGGTAGAACGGCACGCCGGCCCAGCGCCAGTTGGCGATCTCGGCCTTGATAGCGACGAAGGTCTCGGTGCGGCTGTCGTGCGGAATGCCGTGCTCGTCCAGGTAGCCCTGCACCGGCTGCCCGGCGATGGCGCCTTCGAGATACTGGCCGCGCACGGTCTTCTCGGGCACCTCCTGCAGCGGGATCGGCTTGAGCGCCTTGAGGATCTTCAGCTTCTCGTCGCGGATGGCGTCCTGCGACAGGCTGGCAGGCGGCTCCATGGCGACGATGCACACCAGCTGCAGCAGGTGGTTCTGCACCATGTCGCGCAGGGCGCCGACGCCGTCGTAGAAGTCGCCGCGCTTCTCCACGCCGAGCTGCTCGGCGATGGTGATCTGCACGTCCTTGATCCACTCGCGGCGCCACAGCGGCTCGAACAGCGCGTTGCCGAAGCGGATCGCCATCAGGTTCTGCACCGACTCCTTGCCGAGGTAGTGGTCGATCCGGTAGATCTGGTCTTCGGCAAAGAACTCGGCCACCGCCGAGTTGATGCGCTCGTTCGAGGCCAGGTCGGTACCCAGCGGCTTCTCGAGCACCAGCCGCACGTTGGGCGTGTTCAGGCCGACGCGGGCAAGCTGCGCGCAGATGTCGACGAAGATACCGGGCGCGGTGGCCAGGTAGCACACGGTGACCGGGGCGCGGTTCTCGCCCAGCGCGGCGGCCAGGGCATCGAACTGTTCCGGTTTGCGGGCATCGACCTGCTGGTAGACGATGCGCGCGACGAACGAGGCCCAGGCATCGTCCGACACGGGCGCGCCGGAATACAGGCGCATGGTGGGCCGCACCTCCCGCTCGAGCAGGGCCAGGTAACCGGCGGTCTCCAGCGGCTGGGTGCCGATGGCGAAGATCCGTCCGCGCGAATGGAGCTCGCCGCCCTGGTGCGCATCGAACAAGGCCGGAATCAGCTTGCGGCGGGCCAGATCGCCCGTACCGCCAAACAACACCATGTCGAATGCGGGCACCGACATCGTTATCTCCTGTCTGTATGTGTGAGCCATCGGATAGGCTAGCCTATGAAGCGGCGCCCGGGCAGCACCGGGCAGCCGGAGCCGCCTCGTTTTATTGTGAGCGCGTTCGTGCAGGCTAGCAGGGCAACGTGCTGTTTTCGCCTATTTTGTAGTATTACTACATCCCGAGCAAGACGGGCGGGATCCTGCCCCGGCAACAGCGTGTCCTGCCGATTCAGCGTCGGCGCAGGTTGGCCGTGCCTCCGGAGGCACGCAATTCGCGTGCTCGGTGGTGTTGGCGCAGGCCTGCGAGTCAGGGAAAACGCTGCCCCACGGCCGGCCCGTTTGTAGGAAAATTACATCGATCTGTCCCACCAGGAGAACCGCATGGCCCTGCACCGCGTACTGGGCGACGTCACCCAGCGCATCATCGACCGCAGCCGCGGCCCCCGCCAGGCCTATCTGGAAACCACCCGCAAGAACGCCGGCCGCAAGGTCGAGCGGTCGCTGCTGTCGTGCACCAATCTCGCCCACGGCTTCGCGGCCATGGAGGGCGAGGCCAAGATCCGCCTGAAGGCGCTGGAGCGGCCCAACATCGGCATCGTCTCGGCGTACAACGACATGCTGTCGGCGCACCAGCCGCTGGAGACCTTCCCGGCCTGGATCAAGGAAGCCGCGCTGGCCGCCGGCGGCACCGCCCAGTTCGCCGGCGGCGTGCCGGCCATGTGCGATGGCGTGACGCAGGGGCAGGACGGCATGGAGCTGTCGCTGTTCTCGCGCGACACCATTGCGCTCGCCACCGCCGTGGCGCTGTCGCACCAGATGTTCGACGCGGCGCTGTACCTGGGCGTCTGCGACAAGATCGTGCCGGGGCTGGTGATCGGCGCGCTGTCGTTCGGCCATCTGCCGGCCGTGTTCGTGCCCGGCGGCCCGATGACCACCGGCATGAGCAACGATGAGAAAGCGCGCACGCGCCAGCTCTACGCCGAAGGCAAGCTCGCGCGCGCCGATCTGCTGGAGGCCGAGTCCAAGTCGTACCACGGCGCCGGCACCTGCACCTTCTACGGCACCGCCAACTCCAACCAGATGCTGATGGAGATCATGGGCCTGCACCTGCCGGGCACCGCCTTCATCAACCCGAACACGCCGATGCGCGAAGCGCTGACGCGCGAATCGGCGCGGCAGGTGCTCAAGCTCGTCTACGGCGGCACGCAGTACACGCCGATCGCCGACGTGCTCGACGAGCGCGCCTTCGTCAACGGCATCGTCGGCCTGCTGGCCACCGGCGGCTCGACCAACCACACGCTGCACCTGATCGCGATGGCGCGTGCCGCCGGCATCCTGCTGACGTGGGATGACTTCGACGACCTGTCGTCGGTGATTCCGCTGCTGGCGCGCGTGTATCCGAACGGCAAGGCGGACGTCAACGAATTCCAGGCGGCGGGCGGCCTGTCGATCGTCATCCGCGAGCTGCTCGATGCCGGACTGCTGCACGACGACGTGACGACCGTCATGGGCCGTGGCCTGCGCCGGCATTCGCAGGAGCCGTTCCTGGAAGACGGCACGCTGGTCTGGCGCGAGGGTGCGGCGGCTTCGCTGGACACCAACATCGTGCGCGGCATGGCCGAGCCGTTCTCGCCGGACGGCGGCCTGCGCGTGCTGGACGGCAACCTGGGGCGCTCGGTCATCAAGGTCTCGGCCGTGAAGCCCGAGCACCGCTTCGTGGAAGCGCCGGCCCGCGTCTTCCACGCGCAGGACGATCTGATCCATGCCTTCAAGGCGGGCGAGCTGGAGCGCGACTTCGTCGCCGTGCTGCCCTACCAGGGTCCGGCGGCCAACGGCATGCCCGAGCTGCACAAGCTGACGCCGACGCTGTCGGTGCTGCAGGAACGCGGCTTCAAGGTGGCGCTGGTGACCGACGGCCGCATGTCGGGCGCGTCGGGCAAGGTGCCGGCGGCGATCCACATCACGCCGGAGGCGCTCACCGGCGGGCCGCTGGCGCGCGTGCGCGACGGGGACATCGTGGTGCTGGACGCGGAGGCCGGCACGCTGTCGGTGCGCGTGCCGGAGGCGGAATGGAACGCCCGCGAGACCCGCGCGCCCGATCTGGCGCACTATCACGCGGGCGTCGGCCGGGATCTGTTCTCCGGTTTCCGCCGCAATGTGTCCGCGGCGGAAGAAGGCGCCTGCACGCTGTTCGTGTCGGCCGGCGCCTGAGCGCGGTGCTGCGCGGGCTCAGTCCTTGGCGGGCCCGCGCACCAGCAGCACCGGCATGGTCGCCAGGCGGATGAACTTTTCCGCCACGCTGCCGAGCATGGCATGCGCCAGCCCGCGGCGGCCGTGCGTGCCGATCACGACCACGTCGGCATCCCACCGGACCGCCTCGCGCTGCAGCGCGCCGGCGACGTCTTCGCCGATGCCCTGGGTTTCGATCAGCGCGGCCTGCTGGGGCACGCCTTCCTTGGTCAGCCGCGTCTCGATGTCGGTGAGCAGCGTGGTCCCCGCCTGGATGAACGATTTGCGCAGCTCGATCGGATCGTAATAGCCGACGTCGAAGAGGATGGCCGGGCTGTCGACGACATAGATGGCGCGGATGGTGCCGCCGGCCGACTTGGCCAGCCGCACGGCCTCGTCCAGGGCCAGCTTGCTGGTGCCGCTGCCGTCCACCGCCACCAAGATCTTCTTGTACATAGAGAGAGCCTCGCAGGAGAGTTGTAGTTGGGGATGCGCCGGCCTTGACCGGTGCAAAGGTATTCTGTGATATCCGGGACCCGCCTGCGTTGCGCAAGATCAGACGGCCCCGCCCCACCGGCGCAATAACGATGCCCGCCCCACTGCCCGCTCGCCCATGTCGCACCGGCATCCGCCCGCACCCACGCCCGAACTGATCGCGGCATATCGGCATGCACGCTACCGCGTAGCCGCACCGACGGGCGACGTGCTGCTGCGCATCGACGCGGCCGACCCCGGCGTAGCGGCCCTACTCAAGCAGGCACAGACGCCGTGGGCCGTGTTCGTCACGGCCTGCCAGCCGTTCTCGCATCCGGTCAGCGCCGCAGAGAACGCCGCCCGCCAGACCGAACTGCTTGCCTGGGCGATCGCGCGCGGACTGTCGTGGCTCGACGGCGAGGGCGGCCCGCCCGATGCCGACGACACCACATGGCTGCCGGAACCCAGCCTGCTGCTGTTCATCGACGACCCCGCCATCGCCGACATGCTGATGCTGAACTTCGAGCAGAACGCCGTGGTGATGTGCGATGCGCATGGATTTTGCACCTTGCGTTGGCATCCGTATCTGCCATTCTGAATCCACAGGGGATGCACTTCCGACACGCGCATGGCGCTGACCCGAGACGAGTGGCGCGATCGATGCCTGAGTGCTGGAGTCGATACATCGGCAAGGAGGTCGTATGGAACTGCACATGCAATCGCACCATTGGGAGCGCCGCGTGCCCGACTGGCTGGCCGCTGCCGTGGCCGGTGTCATCGGCGGCGCGCTGGTGATCGTGCTGGAATTCTTCTGGTCAACCATGGTGCTCAATGAAAGCCCGTGGCGGCCCACCCACAAGATCGCTGCCATGGTCATGGGCCCCAGCGCGCTCGAGCAGATGTCGCTGTTCAGCCTGGGCATCGTGGCAACCGCGCTGGTGCTGCATTTCGTGCTGGGCGCCGTCATGGGGATGATCCTCGGCGCCGTGATCGCGCCGTTCCACTTCGATTCGAGCGTCGGCATGGAAGCCGCCATCGGCGTGGCCTTCGGGATCGTGGCCTACGTGGTCAACTTCTACGGCATGACGGTGGTGTTCCCGTGGTTCGCCTCGGAGCGCGGCTCCGGGCCGCTGCTGGCGAACCTGCTGTTCGGCGTGGCGACCGCCATCACGTACGGCATGCTGGAACGGCGCACGCAGGAAGCGATGCGCTGACGCGCCGGTGTTTTCCCGCAGCGCCGCATGCTGAGCGGCGCCGTCGGGGGACGGACGCTGCCGGCCTTCGCTGCCGGCAGCGTCCGTTTGGCATTGCGCCGCAGCATGCCGCGCGCCGATCGTCGCGATCCGCACGCGGGGCGGCGCTCCCCCGGGCGCTGCCTTGCACGATCCAAGCCAGAGGACTAGCCTTGCTATAGCGTGTGGCGCACAGCGAGGTGGCACATGGCGCTTGCGATTGCATTGATCCTCATCATCGTGCTGGCGGTGGGGTTTCACTTTGCCAGCCCCTGGTGGATCACGCCGATCGCATCGAACTGGGTGCGCATGGACGACACGCTGACGATCACCATCGTCATCACCGGCACGCTCTTCATCGCGATCAACCTGTTCGTGGTGGCCGCGCTGCTGCGCTACCGGCACCGCGACGGCCATCGCGCCGCCTACGAACCGCACAACCGGCGGCTGGAGTGGTGGCTGATCGGCGTGACGGCGGTCGGGGTGGCGGCGCTGCTGGCGCCCGGCCTCTTCGTCTATGCCGACTACGTGCGGCCGCCGCCCGGCGCGCTGCAGTTCGAAGTGCTCGGCCAGCAATGGCAATGGCGCTTCCGCTTTCCCGGCCCCGGCGGCAAGCTGGGCACGACGGACACGCGCTACATCAGCGACGACAACCCGTTCGGCCTGAACCCCGCCGATCCCAACGGCCGCGACAACTACCTGATCGAGACGCCCGAGCTGCACCTGCCGCTCAACCGGCCGGTGCAGGTCCTCACGCGCTCGCGCGACGTGCTGCACGACTTCTATGTGCCGCCGTTCCGGGCCCGCATGAACATGGTGCCCGGCATGGTCACCACCTTCTGGTTCACGCCGACCAAGGCCGGCCGCTACGACATCCTCTGCGCCCAGCTCTGCGGCATCGGGCATGCCAGCATGCGCGGCGTGGTGGTCGTCGAAGACGAGGCTGCGTTCACCCGCTGGCTGCAGCAGCAGCCGACCTTCGCGCAACGGCAGCAGGCCAAGGTGCAGGCAGCCTCCGCGACAGCCGGCGCCAGTGCCGGCGCCCAGGCCCTGGCCGACCAGGGCAAGACGCTGGCGCAAGCCAAGGGCTGCGTCGCCTGCCACAGCGTGGACGGCAGCCCCGGCGTCGGCCCCACCTGGAAGGGCCTGTACGGCAAGACCGAAACCATGGCCGACGGCAGCACCGCGCCAGTGGATGACGCCTATCTGCGCGCCTTCATCCGCGACCCGAAGGCGCGCGTGGTCAAGGGCTTCGCGCCGGTCATGCCGAACTTCGACCTGAGCGAGCAGGAGCTGTCCGCTCTGGTGGCCTATATCAAGGCGCAGGGCGGCCCGGGCGCCGCCAGCGCGGCCAAACCCTAGCGAGGCAGCACGATGTCCTACGCCCACCCCGACCCTGAGCACGGCCCGCAAAGCTTCTGGACGCGCTACGTCTGGAGCCAGGACCACAAGGTCATCGCCGTGCAGTATTCGCTCACCGCCATCGCCATCGGCCTGGTCGGCCTTGTGCTGTCGAACCTGATGCGGCTGCAGCTGGGCTTTCCGGGCAAGTTCGCCTTCATCGATGCGAACCACTACTACCAGTTCGTCACCATGCACGGAATGATCATGGTGATCTACCTGCTCACCGCGCTGTTCCTGGGCGGCTTCGGCAATTACCTGATCCCGCTGATGCTGGGCGCGCGCGACATGGTGTTCCCGTTCCTCAACATGCTGAGCTACTGGGTCTACCTGCTCGCGGTGCTGGTGCTGGTGGCGAGCTTCTTCGTGCCGGGGGGCCCAACCGGCGCGGGCTGGACGCTGTATCCGCCGCAAGCCATCCTGCCCGGCACGCCCGGCACCGAGCTGGGCATCGTGCTGATGCTGGTGTCGCTGGCGATCTTCATCGTCGCGGCGACGATGGGCGGGCTCAACTACGTGACAACCACGCTGCAGGCGCGCACGCGCGGCATGACACTGCTGCGCATGCCGCTCACGGTGTGGGGCATCTTCGTGGCGACCATCCTGGCGCTGCTGGCGTTTCCGGCGCTGTTCGTCTCGGCCATCATGATGCTGCTCGACAAGACGCTGGGCACCAGCTTCTTCGTGCCGGCGGTGGTGTCGATGGGGCAGCATCTCAAGCATGCCGGCGGCAGCCCGCTGCTGTTCCAGCACCTGTTCTGGTTCTTCGGGCATCCGGAGGTCTACATCGTCGCGCTGCCGGCCTTCGGCATCGTGTCGGACCTGATCAGCACGCACGCGCGCAAGAACATCTTCGGCTACAAGATGATGGTGTGGGCCATCATCATCATCGGCGTGCTGTCCTTCGTGGTGTGGGCGCACCACATGTTCGTCGCGGGGATGAATCCGTACTTCGGCTTCTTCTTCGCCACCACCACGCTCGTCATCGCCATCCCGACCGCCCTCAAGGTCTACAACTGGGTGCTGACGCTGTGGCGCGGCGACATCCACCTGACCGTGCCGATGCTGTTCGCCATCGGCTTCATCAGCACCTTCGTGATCGGCGGGCTGACCGGGCTGTTCCTCGGCAACGTGAGCGTGGACATTCCGCTGTCCAACACGTACTTCGTGGTCGCGCACTTCCACATGGTGATGGGCGTGTCGCCGATTCTGGTGGTGTTCGGCGGCCTGTACCACTGGTATCCGAAGGTGACGGGCCGCATGCTCAACGACACGCTGGGCCGCGTGCATTTCTGGATCACCTTCATCGGCACCTATCTGATCTACTTCCCGATGCACTACCTGGGCGTGCTCGGCATGCCGCGGCGCTACTACGCGTACGAAGGCTACAGTTTCATCCCGCCTTCGGCGCAGACGCTGAATACGTTCATCACCGTCATTGCGCTCGCGGTCGGGGCGGCGCAGCTGCTGTTCCTCGTCAACCTCGCGTGGAGCCTGGTGCGCGGCAGGAAGGCCGACAGCAACCCGTGGCACGCCACCACGCTCGAATGGCAGACCCCGCAGACACCGCCCGTGCACGGCAACTGGGGCCCCACGCCACCGGTGGTGTACCGCTGGGCGTATGAGTACAGCCCGCCCGACCGCACGGAAGACTTCGTACCGCAGAACGAGCCGCCGCCGGGCACACCCGGGGCGCAAGCCGACCGCCTCCACGCCGGCGGGGTGCGCGCATGACGACCCTGCCCCGCCGCTTCGTTCCCGGCACGCCGCCCGTGCTGCCCGGCGCGGGACGCATCGGCCTGCGCGTCTTCATGGGCGTGGCGACGACGCTGTTCTCGCTGCTGATCCTGGCCTATGCGATGCGCATGCGCGAGGCGGATTGGATGCCGATCCCGCATCCGGTGCTGCTATGGTGGAACACCGGCGCGCTGGCGCTGGCCAGCGCGGCGATGCAGATGGCGCGGCAGGCAAGCACGCGGCGCGCGGCGTGGCTTCTGGCGGGCGGCGCGCTGGCCGCCCTGTTCGTGATCGGGCAATGGACGGCGTGGCAGCAGCTGTCGGCCAGCGGACAGGGCGTGACGGTCAACCCGTCCAACAGCTTCCTGTATGTGTTCACCGGCCTGCATGCGCTGCACGTGATCGGCGGCCTCATGGCCTGGGGCATCACCGTCGCGCATCTGCGCGCCGATCCCGAGCGCGCCCGGCGCGCCGTCACCCTGTGCGCAACCTACTGGCACTTCCTGCTGGCCGTGTGGCTCGTGCTGCTGGCGGTGATGTGGTGGATCACGCCCGCGTTTGTCGCCGCCATCTGTGGGCCGTTGTATGGAGCCACGCCATGAGCACGCCTACGCTCCCCGAATCCGCCGCGGCCGCCCCCGCGGAAACGCTGCCCCAAGGCTGGCCCGGCATCGTCAACGACTGGTCGGCCGACCGCGAAGCCTTCAAGGTGCCGTGGGGCAAGGCGATGATGTGGATCTTTCTGCTGTCGGACACCTTCATCTTCAGCAGCTTCCTGATCGGCTACATGACGGTGCGCATGTCGACCACGGTGCCGTGGCCCAATCCGTCCGAGGTGTTCGGCCTGCGGATCGGCAGCGTTGACGTGCCGCTGCTGCTGATCGCCATCATGACCTTCGTGCTCATCAGCAGCAGCGGCACCATGGCGATGGCCGTCAACTTCGGCTACCGGCGCAACGCCAGGCGTGCCGCCGCGCTGATGCTGGCCACCGCGCTGCTGGGCGCCTCCTTTGTCTTGATGCAGGCGTTCGAATGGACCAAGCTGATCGTCCACGAAGGCGTGCGCCCCTGGGGCAACCCGCTGGGCGCGGCGCAGTTCGGCGCGTGCTTTTTCATGATTACCGGATTCCACGGCTTTCACGTGACCTGCGGCGTGATCTACCTGCTGCTGATCGCGCGCAAGATCCTGCAGCCGGGCTTTACCGAACACGGCAACTTCCAGATCGTCGAGATCGCGGGCCTGTACTGGCACTTCGTCGACCTCGTCTGGGTGTTCATCTTTGCGCTGTTCTACCTGTGGTGAGGCAGACCATGGACCACACCGACCCGTCCCACGCACCCGGCGCCCATGGCCAGCAGCACCCCATCGGCATCTACCTGAAAATCTGGGGCCTGCTGTTCGTGCTGAGCACCCTGTCGTATCTGGTGGATTACTTCCGGGTGCAGGGCCTGATGCGCTGGACACTGATCGTCGCGCTCATGATCGCCAAGGCCGGCCTAATCGTGTCCGTGTTCATGCACATGATGTGGGAGCGGCTGGCCTTGGTGTACGCCATCCTGATACCGCCCCTGTGCCTGCTGGTGCTGATGGTGCTGATGGCGGCGGAGGCGCATCACACCTTCGGGATGCGGGCGTTGTTCTTCCACTGAACGCCGCCCCCGGCCCGGCGCCGCTGCCGGTCACCGCTGCGGCACGCTCCAGAGGGCCCAGACCACCACGCTGCGGTCCTTGGCGGCATCGCTCGGAACGACCTCGCCGCTGGCGGGCGTATAGCGCGGCCCGACCGGATTCGAAGTCGTCAACGACGCCGAGCTGCCCGGGCCCGACTCAGGTCCGCACCGTCTCCACCACCCGCAACCAGCCACGCCCGCCGCGCGCATCGCCCACCCGATCGCTCGTCAGCGTGGACAAATGGGCGTTGATGCTGTTGATGACCTCCTGCGCCGCGCGCGGCAGCGGGCGCCCTTCCTTCACCAGCACCCGCGCATACTGGTTCTCCGCCAGCGGATGCTCGAGCGGGACACCGACCAGCAGCCCCACCGCGACTTCCTTGCGGATCGAGAAATCCGTGATGAACGCCACGCCCCGGGTGTGCCGCGCATAGGCGCGCAGCGCCATCAGGGTGTTGGCATTGAAGTTGGGCGTGAGGTTGAGGTTTTCCGCTTTCGCGATGGTGCGGATCAGCAGGCCGAGACCAAAGGCCGGCGGCATGATGCCGACCGGATAGGCCAGCGCCTCCGCGAGCGAAACCGGCTCGTCGCGCCGGGCGAGCGGGTGCTCCGGGTGCACCGCCGCGACGATATGGTGGACGGCGCTTGCCGAGAATGCGATGCCGCTGGTCATCGGCGGGTTGTAGGCCAGTCCGATATGCGCCTCGTTGGTCGCGACATCGTTGATGATCTCCGCCGTGGCACGCATGTTCAGCACGACTTCCACGCCGGGATATTTCTTCATGAAGCCGGCCAATACGTCTTCCATCAGCGTATCGACCAGCCCCTCGCTCAGGGAAATCAGGAGATTGCCCTTCTGCAGGCTCCTGAGCTGGTGCATCTGGTCGAGCAGCTTCTCCTGCGAGGCCTCCATGCCGCGGGCATATTCCAGCAGATACGGCACCGCATCGGTGGGCATCAGCCCGGTCGCCGTCCGGTCGAACAGGCGCCCGCCGATCATGTCTTCCATTTCCGTCAGGTACCGGCTCACCAGGGACCGGCTCATCTCGAGCTGATCCGCGGCCTTGCGCACGGACCGTTGCTCCAGAATCGCATGGAATACCCGCATCTTGGCGCGGGTGATGTCGTACATGGTGATGTCTCCTTGGTGCGCCCGAATCGTCTTGCGCCGTCCCGTTATAGGCAACTTCCGCTCCAGCGGAACCGGCCGGGCACGGGCTGCATTTCATTTTGTCGATAATCCTCGCACCAATGATTCGGCCTCGGGCGCGATTTGAAAACCGCGTGTGTGCATTGATGAGGATTACTGCATTAGCGCGTCCACATATTTAGTCCACCCTGTCCACTAAATAGCGGACACCTCCAGTATGTGTTTCGTTTACAGTGCGATCACCTTTCGCATGAAGAGATTTCGCAAGGAGATCCATGGCCGCTAACGCCATTCCAGCGCAGACGCACTCGGGGGAGCGCAGCACGAGCGTCTACAGCGTCGTGAACCGGCGCATCCTGCCATTCCTGGCGACCTGTTATCTGTTTGCTTATCTCGACCGCATCAACATCGGTTTCGCCAAGCTGCAGATGCAGAATGACCTGGCCCTGAGCGATGCCGCCTACGGTCTCGGCGCCGGGATTTTCTTCTTTGGCTACATGCTGTTTGAAGTGCCGAGCAATCTGCTGCTCGTGAAAATCGGCGCACGCCGCACGCTGAGCCGCATCCTGATCCTGTGGGGCATCGTGTCGGCGTCCATGCTGTTCGTCACCGACGTGTGGACGTTCTATGCGCTGCGCTTCCTGCTCGGCGTGTTCGAGGCCGGCTTCGCGCCCGGCATGATCTACTACCTGACCCAGTGGTATCCGGGCGAGCGGATGGCGCGCGCCATGGCCATCGTGCTCGGCGCCGCGCCGCTCGGCGGCGTGATCGGGGGGCCGGCATCCACCTGGATCATGGGCCACTTTGCCGGCGCGGGCGGCCTGGCGGGCTGGCAGTGGATGTTCCTGGCCGAGGGCATCCCCGCCATCCTGCTCGGCATCGCGGCCTACGGCTACCTGGTCGACAAGCCGGCCGACGCGCGCTGGCTGACCGATGCGCAGAAAGCCGTCATCGCCGGCGATATCGCGCGTGCCGCGCCGGCGCAGGCTTCGTCCTTCGGCAAGGCACTCACCGAGCCGAAGCTATACGTGCTGGCCGCGGCGTATTTCTGCCTGATCAGCGGCCTGTATGCCGTGAGCTTCTGGCTGCCGTCGATGCTCAAGGCGGCCGGCCTGACCGATCTGTTCAAGATCGGCCTCTACTCGGCGGTGCCGAACCTGGCGGCGATCGCGGCCATGTACGCGCTCAGCCGCAGCTCCGACCGCCGTGGCGAGCGCCGCTGGCACAGTGCAATCACGGCCATCCTGGGCGCGGGCCTGCTGGCTGCCGCGGCCTACTCGACCTCGTTCACGGTCTCGCTGCTCACCATCACGCTGGCAACGGCGGCGATCTTCGCGTCGTACACCGTGTTCTGGGCCATCCCCCAGGCGTCACTGAAGGGCACGGCGGCCGCCGGCGGCATCGCCTTCATCAATTCGATCGGCCTGTTCGGCGGCTTCTTCAGCCCGACCCTCATCGGGTGGACGAAGGAGGCGACCGGCTCGCTGCAGGCGGGGCTGCTCGTGATCGCGGCATTGCTGGTGCTCGGCGCGATCCTGCTGGCCACCCAGCGGGCACAGCAGCCGCCCGCCCGGTGACGCCATGAAGATCCTGGTGGCCGGCTTTCAGCACGAAACCAATACCTTCGCGCCATCGCGGGCCACCTACGGCGAGTTCGTCAAGGGAGAAGGCTGGCCGGCGATCAAGCGGGGCGCCGAGGTACTGTCCATGCGCCACACCAACGTGCCGATCGCGGGCTTCCTGGCCGCCATGGAGCCGGCCGGGCACACACTGGTGCCGGTGCTGTGGGCGGCGGCCAATCCGTCCGGCCCGGTCACGGAAGACGCGTTCGAGCGGATCGCGGGCGAGATCGTCGAGGCGAGCCGCCGGCACGATCCCGATGCCATCTACCTCGATCTGCACGGCGCCATGGTGACCGAGCATTGCGACGACGGCGAGGGCGAATTGCTGGCCCGGCTGCGCGCCGCCACGCGCGACGGCACACCGATCGTGGCATCGCTCGACCTGCACGCGAATGTGACCGCCCGCATGCAGGCGTGCGCCGATGGCCTGGTCGCCTACCGGACCTATCCGCACGTGGACATGGCCGCGACCGGCCGGCGCGCCGCGCAACTCCTGAATGACCTGATGGCGGCGCAGTCGCCGGTGGCCAAGGCATCGCGACGCCTGCCGTTCCTCATCCCGATCAACGGCATGTGCACGACCGTGGAACCGGCGCGCGGCTTCTACACGCGCCTGGACGAGGCCGAGCGCGGCGGCGTCCTGTCGTTGTCGTTCGCGCCGGGGTTTCCCGCCGCGGACTTTCCGGAGTGCGGGCCGACGGTCTGGGGCTACGGCCTGGACGCCGACGCGCTGAACCACGCCGTCGATGCGCTGTACCGGGACCTGCTCGACAGCGAGCCCCGCTGGGGCACGACCTTCCTGTCCCCCGACGAAGCGGTGCGCGAAGCGATCCGGATGGCGGGGGCGGCCCCGAGGCCCGTGGTGATTGCCGATACGCAGGACAACCCGGGCGCCGGCGGCGCCGGCAACACCACCGGCATGCTGGCCGCGCTGGTACGGCACAACGCGCAACAGGCCGCGATCGGTCTGCTCCACGATCCGCAGGCCGCGCGCGTGGCGCACGATGCCGGACCCGGCGCCGCCATCCGCCTGGCGCTCGGCGCCGGCTCGGGCGCCCCCTTCGAAGGCACGTTCATCGTGGAAAACCTGTCGGACGGGCGATGCGTCCTCGACGGCCCGATGATGCGCGGCGTACGGCTCGAGCTCGGGCCATCCGCGTGCCTGCGGATCGGCGGCGTACGCGTTGCGGTGTCCACCGGCCGCGCCCAGATGATGGATCGCAACCAATACCGCATGGTCGGCATCGAGCCGGAGCGGATGCGGATCCTGGTGAACAAGTCGTCCGTGCACTTTCGCGCCGACTTCGAGCCGATCGCGCAGGCGGTGCTGGTGGCCAAGGCGCCCGGCATCGCGCTCGCGGACCCCGGCGAACTGCCCTGGACCCGGCTGGCGCCGGGCATGCGGCTACGGCCGCGGGCAGGGTCCGAGCGGACCGGTCAATAGCGGCGTGCCGTGGCGATAGCGGACCGCATGCAATGGAATCGCGCCAGCGCCGGCCGGCAGTGGGCCGGATCACCCGGCATACGCCTCCAGCTTCGGGGCACGCTCGCCGGCATGCAGGCGGGTCAGGATGCTCAGGAGGAGATCCAGGCTGCGGCTAGCCGGACGCGCGGTCTCGGTGATCGCGCACATCTTGTTGTCGTACACCGGGCCGTCGGGCAACGGCACCAGGGCATACCGATGCGACACCGTATCCGCATAGTGCTCGGGCAGCAGGCCGACGTAGTGCCCCGTGGCCACGAACATCGCCACGGCCTCCAGCCCGGTCGCCTCGGGACCGCGGCTGAAGCCGTGGACGCTCAGCGCATCGTGCACGAACGGCTGCTGGCGGTACACCATGGGCAGGCGGCGGGGCCGGTTGATGTTGTGGCGCGCCGTGTAGACGCGCTGCCGTTCGTTGAACAGACACAGGTAATTGAAGCCGCTATCGTGCTTGTACATGCCGCGAACCGCGATCTGCACCCGCCTTTCGCGCAGCGCCAGCGTCAGCTCGGCGAAGGCCATGACCGCCAATTCGACCCGCACGCCCGGTGCCTCCTCGCGCAGCGCGGCAAGCGCCTCGGACATGCGGAAGTCCTCGTGCTGCATGATCTGCTCGGACATGCCGATGGTCAGCGTCCCCGACAGCACGCCGCGCACGGCGTCGATTTCCGGCCCGATGCGCTCCAGCGACTTCAGCGCGTCGCGGGCCAGATCCAGCGCGACCCGGCCCGCCGCGGTCAACTCGAATCCCGACGGGCCACGCTCGCACAGGCGCACGCCCAGGTGATCCTCGACCTCGCGGATATGGCGGCTGATGGAGGCCTTGGACATGTTGAGCTGCTTCTCCGCGGCGGCAAATCCGTTGGCCTGGGCCACGGCACAAAAAATCCGCAGGGAGCGCAGATGGCGCTCGGTCAGTTCGGGGCGGAGTCGATGCACGGCAGTGTGCTAAAAGGTGTTGAATTTTGAAACCATACCATCAAAAAAATCATTTTTCATCGATCTTTCTTGGCAATACATTACCTGCACTGCAAGCGGCATCCGCGTTTGTTTCCGGCCGCACCAAATTAAACAGAATTAAATACTGAAATAAATAAAATATGCAGCCTTACTCCCGTCGCGACTTTTTCCGGCTTGCACTCGGCGCCAGCGCGGCCCTTGCCCTGCCGACCACCGCATTCGCGGAAGGTGGCTCGATTGCCGAGATCAAGAAGCGGGGCAAACTGGTCGTGGGCACCGAAGCGGCCTACGAGCCGTTCGAATTCGTGGAAAACGGCCAGGTGGTCGGTTTCGGCCGCGACATCCTGGTGATCATGGCGGACAAGCTCGGGGTCAAGCTCGAGCAGATGAACCTGCCGTTCCAGGGGCTGCTGCCGGGCCTGCTGTCGCACAAGTTCGACTTCGTGGCCACCAGCGTGAGCATCACACCCGAGCGCGCTCGGCGCTTCGCGTTCAGCCAGCCGATCGGGACGGTGCGCCCGGTACTGATGGTGCGCGCCGACGATACGTCGATCACGCGCGACCAGGATCTCGTCGGCAAGGTGCTCGGCACGCAGATGGGTTCGTCCTCGCAGCCGGCGGCCGAGCAGTTCGAGAAAACCCTCAAGGAGCAGCACGGCAAGGGCTACGCCGACACCAAACTGTTCCAGGCCTATCCGGACGCGGCCCTCGCACTGAGCAACAAGACGGTCGACGTCGCCTTCATCCCGTCGAACGTCGCGGCCATCCAGATGCGCAAGCAGCCGGGCGCCTTCAAGATCGTCGGCGAAGTCGGTCAGCCGCGGCTGCTGGCATGGGCCGCCAACCCGCAGGACCTGGAAATCCGCAAGTTCATCAACGACACGCTGGACGAGCTGCACGCCAGCGGCAAGCTGACTGCGCTGGAGACGAAGTGGTTCGGTGCGCCGATGAATGTTCCGCGCGCCAACTACCTTCCCGACGGCGCCATCTGACAGACGGGGCCGATCCATCATGCTGGCATGGCTGAACCAGGGCGGAGTGCTGACGCTGTTTCTCGAGGGCGCGCTGGCGGGAGCCGCCGTCGCCGTCGGCGCGTCGGCTTGCGCGTTTGCCCTGGGCCTGGTGCTGGGCGTCGCGCTGCTGTGGGCGCGCCTGTCGCGCTACCGGCTCCTGCGCGGCATGGTCATGGCGTGGGTCAGTGCGATCCGTGGCACGCCGGCGCTGATCCACATGCTGCTGGCCTACTACGTCGTGCCGCCGCTGCTGGGCCTGTCCATCTCGCCGCTGGCGGCGGGCATCGGCGCGCTCGCTTGCAATACGAGCGCCTATCTCGTGGAAATCCTGCGCGGCGCGCTGAGCAGCGTTCCGGATGCGCAGCGCGCGGCGGCCCAGGCACTGGGCATGCGCGAGCCGCAGGTCTGGCGCCACGTGCTGCTGCCGCAGGTGTTCTACCGCGCGATCCCGCCGCTGACGAGCGAATTCACCATCCTGCTGAAAGCCTCGTCGCTGATGTCGATCATCGCGGTGCCGGAACTGGCGACGGTGGCGCGCAATGCTTCGCTGCAGAGCGACCTGCCGCTGCAGGTCTTTGCCATGACCGCCGCGGTGTACTTCGTGATCCTGTTCTGCATTTCGGCCGCCGCCAGGGTCTGCGAGCGCCGTGTTTCGTGGATGCTGCCCCATGCCGTTTGATTTCGCCGTCGCCGCGGAGGCTGTCCCCGTGCTGCTTCGCGGCCTGAAGGTCACGGCCGTCGTCAGCGCCATCGGGATTCCGCTGGGCGTGCTCGCCGGCACGCTCGCGGCCTATGCCTCGCGGCTGCGCTCGCTGGCGCCCGCTGGCCTTGCGCGCAGCTATGTGGCGACGGTCAGGAACGTACCGTACCTGATCCTGGTCTATCTGTCGTTCTTCGGGCTGCCCAAGCTGGGCGTGGCGGCTTCGGCGATGGCGGTCGCGATCGGCTGCACGGCGCTGTACACGGGCGGCTACTTCTGCGAAATCCTGCGCGCCGCGCTGCACAGCGTGCCGCGCGGCCAGTCCGGCGCCGCGCTGTCGCTGGGCATGTCGCGCTGGCAGGTGCAGCGCTACATCGTCGGGCCGCAGTTGCTCGGGTTCCTGATCCCGCCCACGACCAGCCTGGTGATCATGATGTTCAAGGATTCAGCGATCTTCTCCGTGATGAGCCTGCCGGAAATGACCTACCAGAGCAATCTGCTGACGGCCAACACCTTTGCGTACACGGAAATCCTGGCGGCCACCGCCGCGATCTACTGGCTGACCAGCGTGCTGCTGGCCGCGGCGGGCCGCTCGCTGGAGCACCTTGCGCGCCGCCGCTGGCTGTCGCCCCAAACCTGACGCATTCCAAAGAAGACAACACTGCCTCGATGAGCACCTATACCACTGCGCCCCGCACCGGTCACCAGACGCTGCTGTATGCGGAGCTGGACACCGACCTGGACAACCTGCAGGCCGACATCGCCGTCCTGGGCATGCCGTTCGGCACGCCGTATTCCGCGGCCGATTTCAGCAACGACCAGACCCATGCGCCCGCCGCGATCCGGCAGGCCACCGACCGGGTCGCGCGTGCGCCCGGACACTACGATTTCGATATCGACGGCCCGCTGCTGCAAGGCCGCGACGACATCCGCTTCGTCGACTGCGGCGACATCGTCCCCGACCTGGCGCAGCCGCCGGGCGAGCACTACGCCCGCGCCGAAGCGGCGGTCCGGCGCCTGGCGAATGCCGGCGCGCTGCCCATCGTCCTGGGCGGCGACCATGGCATCACCACGCCGATCCTGCGCGGTCTCGACCAGAAGGGGCCGATCACGCTGGTGCACATCGATGCGCACCTGGACTGGCGGGATTCGGTCAACGGCGTGAAGGAGGGCCTGTCGAGCCCCATGCGCCGCGCCTCGGAGATGCCGCACGTCGCGCGCATCGTGCAGATCGGCCTGCGCGCGCAAGGCAGCGGCCGCCCCGAAGACCTGGCTGCCGCGCGCGCCTACGGCGCCGACCTGATCACCGCCTACGAGCTGCATGACATCGGCATGGACGCGGTGCTGGCGCGCATTCCCGACGGCGGCAACTACTACATCACCATCGACGCGGACGGGATGGACCCTTCGACCATGCCGGCGGTCGCGGGCCCCGCGCCCGGCGGCCTGACGTTTGCGCAGACGCGCAAGCTGATTCACGGCCTGGTGAGCAAGGGCCGCGTGATCGGCATGGACATCGTCGAAATCCAGCCGAAGAAGGACATCAACCAGATCTCGTGCATTACGGCCGGCCGCCTGATCCTGAACCTGATCGGCACGACCATCCGCGCGGGCTATTTCGACTGAAGCGGCCATGCTGATTCGCGCTCTCGACCAGTGCCTGACCGCCGCCGAGACGGTCCACGATATCGCAGCGTTCAAGGCGTGGACGCGCGAATTCGTCCGCCCCGTCGTGGACCATCAGCACCTGGCGTGCGGCTACGGCCGCACCACCTCGTCAGGGGTGGCGATGGACTACGTGGTGACGGTCGACTATCCGAACGAGCACCTGCTCGCGATCCGCAACACGGCCGGCGGCCTCGACACGCCGATCATGCGCCGCTGGCTAGCCACGCGCCGACCGGTGTACTTCGATGCGGCAGCGCCGTGGGAAGGCACCGATCCGGCCTGGCTCGAAAAATTCGTGAAACACGGATTGCGCAACTGTGCAGCCGACGCGGTCTTCGACGAGGTCAATTGCGTCGGCACTTACTACAGCTTTCACGCACTGCCCTCGGTCGAGCCGGGCTGCCTGGATACGATGCTGCGCGACCTGACGCCGGTCATGCACGGCGCGCTGCTGCGCGCGGTCGCCAACGTCGAGAGCGATCAGCAGAAGGCGTCGGAGGCGCTGGCCACCCTGAGCGAGCGGGAGCGCGAAGTCGCCCTGCTGATCGGCCAGGGCAAGAGCAATGCGGAGATCGCCCAGCTCGTCTGCAAATCGGAAAATACGGTGAAGCATTATCTCAGCAGCATCATGGACAAGACCGGATGCGAAAACCGGGTCCGTGTCGCCATGCTGGTATCGCGATTGCAACCGGCGCCGTTGGGAATCGGCACTAAAGTGCTCTAGCGAATGGATGATGCAATCAATATTCTGGGTGATTCAGAGGGCCGGCTTTACTGCTGCCGGACGGGCGTCACCCAGGGAGACAGACTACGTGTGACGTGATCTCGTAGAAGAAGCGGCCGACACCGGTGTTCCAGCACCGGCGCCAGCCTGACCATATCCAAACCCAGAGAGGCCCAAGATGGCTGCGGCCATTATAGCGCTCGGCTGCGCTCGCCGACGCGCGGCAGACACGAGCGCACCAGACCCACGCCCCACTCCCCCACGGACCGTCGTCCACACGATGCCAGGGCTGAGCCCGCCTGTGAGCGGCGCCGCCGAAAGCCGCCTGAGGCGGCGACCGTCCTCGGGACGCCGGGCGCATGCATCCCATCCGCTTTCGGTGCACCGCGGCGCATACGCCGCCGACATCCATCAAGACAACGTGCAAGGCCGGCGCGCGCGCAGGCCACGCGGCACCCGCACGTCCAATAACATCATGCAATGGGGAGTCTGTCCATGAAACGCGAAGCGAATGCCGAGGCCTGCGACGGTCACGGATATCGAACCACGAGCCGAAGCACGGGCGACAAGCGAACCAGTCCGCATGGCGGCGGTGCCTTCCACCCGACCGCGACCGCCTCGTTCGCCTTTGCCGGCGGGAAACAGGAACGCGTCACCTCGGGCGGCTACCCGGGCTACCAGGCGCCGCGCGGGCACATGGCGCAGAACTATGCCTTCGGTGTCCTGTTCGTGATCCTGAGCGGCATCATGGCCATCGCCATGATCGTCAAGAAACATCCGGAGAGCGCCGAGCGCGCCATCAGCTGTGCGGTGGCTGTGCTGACCGATTGGCGGACATGGGCAGGCGTGACGGCGGGTGCTGCCCTGGCGGCCGTGGTCTGCATGTTGCTGCCGGCGCGACGCTAGTCCGCGGGCAACGCCGGACGGCAGGTGGAGCCTCCCCTGCCGTCATCGAGTCTGAGGCACCATCACAATCGCCCCATGACCCAACCCGTTCCGATCACCGCCTGCCTGGTGCCGAGGGGAAGGGACGCCAGCCGCCCGCGGCCTCGGCGTCCGATACGGGCCATGCTGGCCCACGCCCGACGACGCAAGCACAAGCGCTGGCTACACTGAAGCGGCGCGGCGAAACACGCCCCACCGGCCCGGACATCCGCATCGCCTAATGCGGACCACCGCTGCCTCGACGCAGGAAGGCGCCCTTCGAGGATGCGCAGCGCGTGATGGTCGGCACGAACGTGCCAGCGCGCGCGAAGGTCGTGATGGGCGTACCGCCCCATCAAAAAAAAGGAGGAGCGGGATACCCCGACTCCTCCGTCAACACCCTAAGCGAGATCCAACCGTAAAACATGCCTGCCGCGGCGATGCACGCTCACGCGCGACATCGCTATGGCAGGCGGCACATCATCAGTCCTGCAGCTTCGCGGCCAGCGATTCCACGCGAGCCGGATCGGCCTTGACGGCCTGGGCCAGCGCGCGGCCGTAGCCGGCATCCGCCTTCTGGAAGTACGACAGCATGGTGTACTTCACGCCGTCATCCTTCACCTGCCCCAGGTCGCCGGCCAGGTTGCTGACCAGGTTGGCCTGCTCCTTGGCCGTCAGCGAACGGTAATAGTCGCCGGCCTGCTTGAAGTTCTGCGTGCGGGCGATGCGCTGCTGCTGGGTGGTGCCCGAGACCGGCAGCTGGCTGTACTTGACCGTTGCCGCATCGCTCAGATCGGCGTGGGCGCTAGGCTGGTAGTTGACGCTGCCCTTGCGCGCGCCGGCGTTCAGGTCGCCGTCCTGGTTGTAGTTGGCGGCAGTCGTGCGCGGGCGGTTCACCGGCAGTTGCAGACCGTTGGTCCCCACGCGATACAGCTGCGTGTCGGCGTACGAGAAGATGCGGCCCTGCAGCAGGCGGTCTTCCGAGGGCTCGATGCCCGGCACCAGGTTGGACGGCGCCAGCGCGGCCTGTTCGGTTTCCTGGAAGACGTTCTCCGGGTTCTTGTTCAGCGTCATCGTGCCGACCTTCACTTCCGGCACGTCCGGCCAGACCTTGGTGGCATCCAGCGGATCGAAGTCGAACTTGGCGAGCTGCTCCGGCGCCAGGATCTGGATGTACAGATCCCACTTCGGATAGTTGCCCTTGTCGATGTTGGCGATCAGGTCGCGCGTCAAGTGGTTGAAGTCCTTGCCCTGGATGGCCTCGACTTCCTTGGCGCTCAGGCCCTTCTGGCCCTGCAGGCTCTTCCAGTGGAACTTGACGTAGTGCACCTCGCCCTTCGCGTTGACGAACTTGTAGGCGTGCACGCTGTTGCCGTCCATCTCGCGGTAGCTGGCGGGCGTGCCGTAGTCGGTGTACACCCGCGTCAGCATGTGCGTGGACTCGGGCTCGTGCGAGAAGAAGTCGAAGTAGCGGTTCGGGTCCTGCAGGTTGCTGTCGGGCGACGGCTTGAGCGAGTGGACCATGTCCGGGAACTTCATCGCGTCACGGATGAAGAACACCGGCAGGTTGTTGCCGACCAGGTCCCAGTTGCCTTCGCGAGTGTAGAACTTGGTGGCGAAGCCGCGCGGATCGCGCAGCGTCTCCGGCGAATGGCCGCTGTGGATCACGCTGGAGAAGCGCACGAACACCGGCGTCTCTTCGCCGGGCGTGAAGACCTTGGCGCGGGTCAGGTCGGAGATGTCCTTGGAGGCGACGAACACGCCGTGCGCGCCGGTGCCGCGCGCGTGGACGACGCGCTCGGGAATGCGCTCGCGATCAAAGCGCTGCAGCTTCTGGATGAGCTGCACGTCCTGCAGCAGGACCGGGCCGTTGGGGCCGGCCGTCTGCGAATTCTGGTTGTCGCCGACCGGCGCGCCGTTGTCTCGGGTCAGCGTGACCGCGCCCGCGTGAAAGGCGGTCAGTGCGGCCAGCGCCAGTAGGGACACACGCAGGGAACGGGAGGGGAAAGACATGACGGGAGTCTCCTGTGGGGATGAGTCGTAACCTTAGTGACCCTGCCGTCCGGGTGGAATTTGATTATTTAAATCCCCTCGATAGGCTATTTAAATCATCGACAGCAAATCTGTTTTAAAGCTTATCTATTTGAGGATTGTTGATTTTGATTTCCAAAATAAACATGGCATGTGCGTCGCCGCGCGCAGCAAGGGCTTGAAAGCACCCATCCCGGCAGTGGCGGCGCGGCATTGATGCTTCGCCAATGGCGATGATCTTTCCGGTGGAGCACCCCGCATCGCCGATTCGCCTGCTACAAGAAGTGCGCATCGACCGATCACTCACCACGCACCATCATGCTCCCATCGATTCGCAGCCTGGGCACCGTCGGCCCCCTGCAGCATTCCCCTGGAGACGCTGCTGCCGGCAAGACCTCGTCGTCATCAAACACGGTTCGTGCAAGAACGGCGTCCGCGGCATTTGACCGGTTACAGCGACGTCCCTCCCTGGAACGCACCGCATCGCAAACGTCGGATACCGCAGACATCGCGCACGCCGCAGCTGCGGCGATTCCTTATGTCCGGTCCTTATTGCCATTGAAATCCGATAACAAGGACTATGGGGAAGACGACGCGCGCATTCCGCCATCGAAGCTTGCCCGGTACCACGAAGACGCAAGGGACAACCGCACGATCCTTCTCAACAAGATCCAGTGTGAAATCTATGCATTGGAAGCCACGTGGAAACAATCAAGGCAAGCGCCAGATTTTGGCGCGCTGGCACGCATCATTACCTCGAAGGGGGCTCGCGCTGCGGGCAATTGCTATGAACAGGCCGTCCTGGCTTACGACTTTCTACGCACGCGCTTGAATGACGCGAGCCTCCCGATCGATATCGTCAGCCTGGAACGCCCCGGCGACCACAATTTCGTGGCGATCGGCCAGTCCACCGATGGCAACGGTCAGTATCCGAAGCGGTTCAGCGACTGGCATCCGGACGCGTTCATCGTCGACCCCTGGACCAGGATCGCCTGTCGTGCCACAGACTATCCGCGGCAATGGAGCGAGAAAATGGAGAAATGGGAAGCCCGGGGGCTTCGGGTGGACGACGCGTCCCCGCTTGACCCAAGCTTGCTCGATGCCTTGCGCGACAACAACAAGATATCAAGGCGGAAAGCATTCCCGGCGTAGGGATTCCATCGCCCTCAAGGTGAGCGCGGATGGCCCGCCAGGCCCACCCGCCATGGCGAGCCCGCTTGCGATGACAGCGAATGCCGTCGTCGCGAGACGGGTGCGTGACCTCAACGGACGCCTGTTGCGTCCAGCGCTTGCGTGAAGTCCGCCAGCAGGTCGGCCTCGTCCTCGATGCCGACCGACACGCGCACCAGCGAATCGGCGATGCCCATCGACGCGCGGCGCTCGGCGCCCATTTCCCAGTAGATGGTCGGGGCGACGGGAATGACCAGCGTGCGCGTATCGCCCAGGTGCGTGGCGCGCACGGCGTAGCGCAGGTGGTTGAGCATGTCGACATAGTCGGCGCCGTCCACCAGCTCGAAGCTCAGCAGGCCGCCGTAGTGGCGGAACAGCTCCGTCGCGCGGGCGTGCTGCGGATGGTCGGCCAGGCCGGGGTAGTAGACGCGGGCGACCTTGGGATGCGCGGCCAGCGTGCGGGCCAGCGCCAGCGCGTTGCTGCAGGTGCGGTCCACGCGCAGCGCCATGGTCTCGGCACCGATGGCGATGCGGTGCGCGGCATCGGCGATCAGCGTGGCGCCCAGGTCGCGCAGACCTTTCTTGCGGATCTGCTGGATGCCCTGCATTTCGGGCTTGACCTTGCGGTAGGCCGGGAAGATGTTCGGATACGCCGTCCAGTCGAACAGGCCGGTGTCGACCACCGCGCCGCCCAGCGCGTTGCCGTGCCCGCCGATGTACTTGGACAGCGAATGCACCACCAGGCCGGCCTGCGCGTCGCCGCCGCGGAACAGCCACGGCGAGGTCATCGTGCTGTCGATCACGTACAGCAGGCCGCGCGCCTTGCAGAGGGCACCGATGCCCCCGAGGTCGGCCACCTGCGTGCGCGGGTTGGCGATGGTCTCAACGAAGACCAGGCGCGTGTTCGGCTGGACGGCGTCGGCCACCGCCTGCGCGGAGGTCGCGTCGACGAAGGTCACTTCCACGCCCAGGTTGCGCAGCGTCTCGAACACGCTGTTGGTGTTGCCGAACAGGAAGGCGCTGGAGACCACGTGGTCCCCGGCGCGCAGCAGCGTCGAGAACACCGCCACGATCGCCGCCATGCCGGTCGCGAAGCAGGCCGTGGCCAGGCCGCCTTCCATCATGGTGATCTTGGCCTCCAGCGCGGCCGTGGTGGGGTTGCCCTGACGGGCATAGGTGTAGCCGGGCTTGCCCTGGAACACGTCGATCAGGTCGCGCGTGTCGGCGTAGCCATAGGTGGTGGAGGTGTGCAGCGGCTTGTGGACGGCGTAATGCTCGATGCCGGCCTCGCGGTCGGCGTGCAGGAGGGCGGTGGTCAGTCCGGTCATGATGGCAGGCGGGAAGAAAGCACGAAAGCGGGCCATTATCGCGCGATTCCTGCTGCCCAAGCGTGCCTTCGTGGCCGGCGGATGGGTGGATGCCGTGTGCGGACGGATTCGATGCGGGGTTCGGGGCATGCGTCCCCTGCGGCCGGAGGCGGTGCCGTCGGCCACAGGGGTGTTCTGCCCCGAACTATTGATCTTTACCTAAATCATGACAACCGATCGTCCGTAGGCGCGTTATATGGTCAGCACCGTGTATGGAGGATCGGTTCATGACCAAGATGGACGAAGCGACGCGCAAACGGGTACGTGCCGGACGCTTGATGCTTGCGGGCAAGACGCCGGCCGAAGCGGCGAAGGCGGTGGGTGTGGCACGGCAAACCGCGTACACCTGGAAAGCCCGGCTCAACGAAGGTGGCATTGACGCATTGCGGACAATGAACGTAGGTCGTGCAGCCCAACTGGATGCGTGCCAGCTCGAAGGCTTGCGCGTGGCACTGCTGCAAGGTGCGCTGGCGCACGGCTTCGGCACCGAGCTGTGGACCCTCAAGCGCGTGCGCATGCTCATCGAACGACTGTATGGCGTCACCTTCAGCGAGGTGCATGTCTGGCGGCTGCTGGGTGCGTTGGGCTTCAGCCCGCAAAAGCCTGAGCGCCGGGCCATCGAACGCGACGAAGACGCGGTACAGCGCTTCAAGCGCAAGACTTGGCCCGCGCTAAAAAAAAGTGTGCCGCCGAGCGACGGCTAATCGTCTTCATTGACGAGTCGGGCCTGTCGGAGCGGCCCACGCGCGTGCGCACCTGGGCGCCCAAGGGCTGCACGCCGGTCATCCAGTTCCACTTCAACTGGAAGCACGTCTCGGTCATCGCCGGCCTCACGCGCACGAACTTCGTGTTTCGACTGCACGACGGCGCGATCAAGAGTGCGCAGATCATCGAGTTCCTCAAGGCGCTGCGTGCGCAGCTCAAGCGCAAGTTGCTGATCGTGTGGGACGGCGCGCCACAGCACAAGAGCCGCGTTGTGCGCGAGTACCTCGACAGTACGCGAGGCGCCGTACAGATGGCGCTGCTGCCCAGCTATTCCCCAGACCTCAACCCGGTCGAATACCTGTGGGCCTGGCTCAAGCGGCACGCGTTGGCCAACTTCTGTCCCGATACCCTCGCCGAACTCAAACACACCGCCCGCCGCAAGCTCAAGAGCGGCCAGAAACGCCCATCGATCATCGCCGCGTGCTGGAAGCAGGCTGAGTTGTGGTGATGTCATGGGTTATGTAATTCTCAATAGAACACGTGCCGCATCCCCACCATCACACCAAGCTGGCTCATGCCCCGCCCCGGCGTGGTGCCGCCACCGCCTCCGCTGACGGTGTATTGCGCGTTGGCGCTGTTCCACAGGTAGCCGCTCTGCGCATACAGCGCGGTGCGCCGGGACAGCGCGTACACCCCGCGCAGCACCGCCACGGTGGCGCTGCGGCCCTGGTCGGTGTTGATGATGCGGATCAGGCCAGCGTCGAGCGTGAGCGCGCCGGTCAGCGGGTAGCTGCCGTTGATGAAGTAGAGATTGGAGCGCACGTCGCCGGCCGCGCTCATGAGTGCGCGGCCGATCCAGCCGATGCCGAGCTTGGCCTGGCCCAGCCTGGCGTAGCCGTTGGCGATGATGCGGCGATCCTTGTCGCTGGCGCTGGTGAAGGGGATGGCCGCGCTGCCGTTGAAGAACGATGCCGTCGCGCCTGTGCCGCCGCGCTGCTCTTCATACGCCCCGGCCACGCCGAAGTTCGCGGCATCGTACTTGAGCATGGCCGAGACCGTGCGGCAGGACGATGCGCTGCCCGCCTGCTCGCCCGCGCAGGTGCCCGAGGCCGGCACGCCCCCGGCGGCATCGTGGCCGAACGAATAGGTGGCGCCCACCGTCAACCCGCCGAAGGTGCCCTTGTAGGCCACGGTGTTGTCGGTGCGGGCGTTGGGGATGTAGGTATCGAGCGAGCCGAGCGCGTACTGGCTCGGCCCCAGGATATCGGCATCGCCGAGCGACAGGAACGCCATCGAATACTGGCGCCCCAGCGTGAGCGTGCCGTAGCGGCCCGACAGCCCGACCCACGCCTGGCGGCCGAACAGGCGCCCGCCCTGGCCGGAGGTGCCAGTGTCGGTGTTGAATCCGCTCTCCAGCGTGAAGACGACCTGCGTGCCGCCGCCCAGGTCTTCCGCGCCGCGCAGGCCCCAGCGCGAAGGCAGCGTGCCCGTGACGGACGGCATGCGCACCAGGCCGTTGCCGCTGCTGCCGGCATGGCTGACGTATTCGATGCCGGTGTCGACCAGCCCGTACAGCGTGACGCTCTGGGCGCCAGCCGCGCCGCTGGCCAGCGCCAGCATGGCCGGCGCGATGCCGCGCAAGATGATTTGCCGCATGGTGCTCCCCTCCTGGAGTCGAGCCGGTCCCGCCCTCCCCTTTTTTTGCTGGCGGGCCGGTGGTGTTGAATGGGTGGAGACGCCGCCCGGAACAGGCGGCGCGATCGATCGGTCTGGCGGTGCGTTAGTCCTGCGTGCGCGGCCGGTTCAGCAGCAGCAGCGCGGCCAGCGCGGCGACGAGCGTCACGGGAATGCTCGCGCCGATGATGGTGGCCGAGTGGTGCCCCATCGCCAGCAGTTGCCCGGCGAGCAGCGGCCCGGCGATCGAGCCCAGCCGGCCGACCGCCACCGCGGCGCCCACGCCGGTGCCCCGCACCGAGGTCGGGTAGTACGCCGCGGCCAGCGCATACAGCACCGACTGCGCGCCGACCACGAACAGCCCCGCCATGAACGCGCCCGCCGACATCGAGGCCATGCCGCCAGCCGCCGCCAGCAGGGCCAGCGCGGCGATGATGCCGACATACATGCCCGAGACCACCAGGCGCGGGCGCGCCGCGTCCATCAGCATGCCGATGCCCAGCGCCCCGGCACCGCCGCCGATGTTGAACAGGATCTGCACCAGCCCCACCTGCGGGCGGGTCAGGCCCTGCGCGGCCGTCAGCGAAGGCAGCCAGTTGAGCAGGAAGTACAGCACGATCAGCGTGAAGAAGTAGCTGATCCACAGCCACGCCGTGGCCGCCGCGCGCCGCTCGCCGAACAGCGCCCAGGCAACGGACGGCGGCTGCACGGTGCCGCCGTCGCCCTGCGCGGTGCGCTCGAAGCGCCGCGACTCCCGCAGCGTCAGCAGCAGCGGCACCACCAGCAGCGGGCCGAACCCGCCCACGTAGAAGATGTGGCGCCAGCCGGTATCGCCCGCGCTCAGCAAGCCGACCACGGCCGCGATGGCGCCGCCGAACGGAATGCCGCAGTACATCACGCTCACGGCGGTGTTGCGCAGGCGCGGCGGCACGGCCTCGGCGCACAGCACGATCAGGTTGGGCATGGCGCCGCCGAGCCCGATGCCGGTGGCCACGCGGATCACCAGCAGGCTGGCGAAATCCCACACCTGCGCGGTGGCGATCGAGAACACGCCGAACAGCGCGGTGGCCAGGATCAGCACGCGCTTGCGGCCGATGCGGTCGGCCAGCCGCCCGCCCAGCATGGCGCCGGGCAGCAGGCCGAAGGTGCCGGCGCTGAAGGCCAGGCCCATCTGCCCGACCGACAGGCCGAACTCGCGCGCCATGCGCGGCGCGGCCACGCCGATCGATTGCAGGTCGAGCCCTTCGAGCAGCGCGACGATGAAGCACAGGCCGAGTGTCGTGGCGACGCCGGGGCCGGCCTCGGCCCGGGTCAGGGTGGTGCTTTGCATGACGTTTCCTTGCGGATGGCGGGAAGGGGAATCGGGGTGGGCGGACATCATGCGCAGCGCAAGCTGGCGACGTCGTTGATATCGCTGGCGCCGGTGCAGCGTGCCACCTTGGGGTAGCGGCACAGCGGCCGGGGGCAGCCATGGCCGGCAACGCTCCGGTCGGCGCAGCCCAGCGACGGGACGAACGCGGCCAGCGTCATGCCGTGGGCCATGACGGTCTTCATGTTTCTCCTCCTGGTGGGCCGGTCTATGCCGGCTGGGTCCCGGGTGCGTGCGGGTCCGGCTCGCACGCCTCAGACAGGTACCCGGATCGCGGTGGTCATGCCGCGTTGCGCGGCGGACGCACTGCGCAGTCCATGGTCGTGTCGGTCTCCTCTCTGGTCGGCGCGTGTGCCGCCTGTGCCTCACGCGCGTCAGGTGTCCATTTAATATCAGGCAACCTGATACAACAAGGAGATTGTGCCTACGGTAAACCCTAGCCGGCCCGCAGGCGGCGCATTGCCCTCATCCGCAGGTGCCCGGCCCCTTCACGCTGACATGGCAACGACCCGCGCCGGTGTCGCACGGTGCACCCGAGCCCGACCGCGCGCGCCAGCACATCGCCGGGCGCGGCCCCGAAACCCGCGCCGGCAGCCATATCTGCCCGGCAACCGGGCCTTCAGTTGCCCCGGCAACCGCCGTTATGCACTGTAATAAAGGCAGCGCATCAGAGCATGCAGACCGGCATCCCCCGGCGCTAGAATGACTGGTCGCCGCCGGTTCGGGCGGCTCCGCGCCCCATCTCGCTCCGCAGCACCCAACACCTCCATGTGGATCGTCCAACTTGCGCTGCGAAGGCCGCTGACCTTCATCGTCCTGGCCCTGCTGATCCTGCTGGCGACCCCGTTCGTGCTGATGCGCATGGCCACGGACATCTTTCCGGAAATCGACATCCCGGTCTGCAGCATCATCTGGAACTACAACGGCCTGCCCGCCAAGGAGATGGCCGACCGCATCGTCTCCGTGACCGAGCGCAGCCTGACGACCACCGTCAACGACATCGAGCACATCGAATCGCAGTCGCTCAACGGCGTCTCCATCATCAAGGTCTTCTTCCAGCCGACGGCCAACATCCAGACCGCGCTGGCGCAGATCGTGTCGGTCTCGCAGGCGCAGTTGCGCCAGCTGCCGCCCGGCATCACGCCGCCGCTGGTGATCAAGTACTCGGCCTCGAGCATTCCGATCCTGCAGCTCGGGCTGTCGAGCACCACGCTGTCGGAGCAGGAGCTCAATGACGCGGCGCTGAACTTCCTGCGGCCCCGGCTGATCACCGTGCCGGGCATCGCCGTGCCGTTCCCGTACGGCGGCAAGAGCCGGCAGATCACGGTGGACCTGGATACGCAGAAGCTGCTCGCGCAGGGCCTCACGCCCACCGACATCGTCAACGCGGTCAGCGCGCAGAACCTGATCCTGCCGGCCGGCACGCAGAAGATCGATGCCTCCGAGTACGCCGTGGCGCTCAACGGCACGCCCGGCACCATCGCCCAGCTCAACGCGATGCCGGTCAGGACCCGCAACGGCGCCACGCTGGTCCTGGGCGACGTGGCCAACGTGCGCGACGGCTTCTCGCCGCAGACCAACGTGGTGCGGCAGGACGGCCAGCGCGGCGTGCTGCTGTCGATCCTGAAGAACGGCGGCGCCTCTACGCTGGACATCGTCAGCAACATCTACAAGCTGCTGCCGGTGGCGGCCACGGTGCTGCCGCAGGACATCAAGATCACGCCGCTGTTCGACCAGTCGCTGTTCGTCAAGGCGGCCATCGAGGGCGTCATCCGCGAGGCGCTGATCGCCGCGTGCCTGACCGCCGCGATGATCCTGCTGTTCCTCGGCAACTGGCGCAGCACGGCCATCATCGCGGTGTCGATCCCGCTGTCGATCCTGTCGTCCATCATCGTGCTGCATCTGCTGAGCGAGACCATCAACCTGATGACGCTGGGCGGCCTGGCGCTGGCGGTGGGGATCCTGGTGGACGATGCCACCGTCACCATCGAGAACATCGAGCGGCACCTGCACGAGGGCAAGGCGCCCATCACCGCCATCCTGGACGGCGCGGCGGAGATCGCGGTGCCGGCCTTCGTCTCCACGATCTGCATCTGCATCGTGTTCGTGCCGATGTTCTTCCTGACCGGCGTGGCGCACTACCTGTTCGTGCCGATGGCCGAGGCGGTGATCTTCGCGATGCTGGCCTCGTATGTGCTCTCGCGCACGCTGGTGCCGACGCTGGTGATGATGCTGATGACCGGCCACACCGAGGACGCGAAGAAGCCGGGCCCGATGCGCTACATCTACCAGGCCTTCAACGCCCGGTTCGAGCACATGCGCGGCAACTACGCCGCCATCCTGGGCGGGTTGCTGGAGCACCGCCGCGTCTTCGCACTCTCGTTCCTCGGCTTCTGCGTGGCCTCGTGCGGGCTTTACCTGGCGCTCGGGCGCGACTTCTTCCCCGACGTCGATGCCGGCCAGATCCGCCTGCACATGCGCGCGCCGTCCGGCCTGCGCATCGAAGAGACCGCGCGCCTGGCCGACGAGGTGGAAGCCGCCATCCGCACCCTCATCCCCCGCAACGAGCTGGCCACGCTCCTCGACAACCTGGGCGTGCCCAACTCCGGCATCAACCTGTCGTACAGCAACGCCGGCACCATCGGCACGCTCGACGGCGAGATCCTGATCGCGCTGCGCGAAGGCGAGCGCAAGCCCAGCGCGGAATACGTGCGCCGCCTGCGCGAAGAACTGCCCAGGCGCTTCCCCGGCGTGGAGTTCGCCTTCCAGCCGGCGGACATCGTCAGCCAGATCCTCAACTTCGGGCTGCCGTCGGCCATCGACGTGCAGTTCTCGGGCGCCGACGTGGCGGCCAACCAGTAGCTGGCCGGCATCCTGGCCAACCGCATCCGGCGGATCCCCGGCGCGGTGGATACGCACGTGCACCAGCGCTTCGACCAGCCCACGCTGGCCGTCAACATGTGGACCGCACCCGCATTCAGCAGGTCGGCCTGCAGGGGCGCGACGTGGCGCAGAACCTGCTGGTGTCGCTCAGCTCCAGCTTCCAGACCTCGCCCACGTTCTGGCTGAACCCGGTCAACGGCGTGGTCTACCAGGTGGCGGTGCAGAGCCCGCAATACCGCGTCGATTCGCTCGATGCCCTGCTGCGCACGCCGGTGGCCGGCGCGGGCGGCGGCGCCACGCAGCCCGGCGGCCCGCAGCTGCTCGGCAACCTGGTGCAGGTGGGCCCCGCCGTGCAGCCGCAGGTGGTGTCGCACTACGACATCACGCCGGTGGTGGACGTCTACGCCGCCGTGCAGGGCCGCGACCTGGGCGCCGTCGCCAAAGAGGTGCAGAAGGCCGTCGACGAGATCCGCCCCAAGCTGCCGCGCGGCGCGCAGATCACGGTGCGCGGGCAGGTGCGCACGATGGAATCGTCCTTCGTCGGGCTGGGCGTGGGGCTGGTGATGGCGATCGTGCTGGTCTACCTGCTGATCGTGGTCAACTTCCAGTCGTGGATCGATCCGCTGATCATCGTGACGGCCCTGCCGGCGGCGCTGGCGGGCATCGCGTGGATGCTGTTCGTGACGGGCACCACGCTGTCGGTGCCGTCGCTCACCGGCGCCATCATGACGATGGGCGTGGCGACCGCCAACTCGATCCTGCTGATCTCGTTCGCGCGCGAGCGCATGCACGCAGGCATCGCGCCGATGCAGGCGGCGCTGGAGGCCGGCGCCACGCGCCTGCGCCCGGTGCTGATGACGGCGCTGGCGATGATCATCGGCATGGTGCCGATGGCGCTCGGCCTGGGCGAAGGCGCGGAGCAGAACGCGCCGCTCGGCCGCGCGGTGATCGGCGGTCTGCTGTTCGCGACCGTCTCGACCCTGTTTTTTGTTCCGGTGGTCTTCGCCAGCGTGCACGGAAGACTGCAGCGGCGCGCCGGCCGGCGAGGCACTGATCTACGGGGAAGCGAAGGACATGTCTGACCAAACCTCCGGTACGCATTCCGGGCACTTGGCCGAAGGGCCGCCGCATCACGTCGTCACGGTCGACCCGATCGAGCCGGTCGACCGTTCCCGCGCGATGCGGCGCGCGCGCTGGGTGCTGATCGTGGTGGCGGTGCTGCTGGCGCTGGGCGCCGTGCGCACGCTGGTGGGCCGCTACTACAACGCGCACGCGCTGGAGCGCCAGATGGCCGCGCAGGCCACGCGCTACGTCAACACCGTCGCGCCCAGGCCCCCCACCGGCAACCGCGAGCTGGCGCTGCCCGGCACGCTGCAGGGCTTTGTCGAATCGCCCATCTATGCGCGCACCAGCGGCTACGTGCTGCGCTGGTTCAAGGACATCGGCGCGCACGTCGAGAAGGGCGAGGTGCTGGCGCTACTCGATACTCCCGAGGTGGACCAGGAGCTCAACCAGGCCCAGGCCGCGCGCAACCAGGCCGCCGCCCGCCGCGCGCTGGCGCAGACCTCGCTCACGCGCTGGCAGAACCTGCGCCAGAAAGACGCCGTCTCGCAGCAGGAGCTGGACGAGCGCACCAGCGCCGCCAACCAGGCCCAGGCCGACCTCGCCGCCGCCGAGGCCAACGTGCGCCGGCTGCAAGAGCTGCAGGGCTTCCGCCGCATCGTGGCGCCGTTCGCGGGCGTGGTCACCAAGCGTAATGTCGATGTCGGCACGCTGGTCAACGCGGGCAACGCCGGCGCCAACCGCGAGCTGTTCACGCTGGCGCAGACCGATCCGCTGCGCATCTACCTGTACGTGCCGCAGACGTATTCGCAGCAGGTGAAGGTGGGCCAGGATGTGGCGGTCACGCTGGCCGAGCTGCCCGGGCAGGTCTTCCACGGCGCCATCGCGCGCATGTCGAGCGCGATCGACCCGGCCACCCGCACCATGCAGGTCGAAGTGTCGCTGCCCAACCAGGCGGGCCGCCTGCTGCCCGGCGCCTATGTGCAGGCGCAGATCGCCGGCAAGGCCGCGGACGATCCGCCGACGGCGTTCGTGGTGCCGACCAACACGCTGCTGTTCCGCAAGGAAGGCCCGCGCATCGCCGTGGCCGAGAACGGCCGCGTGAACCTGCGCCCGGTCACCATCGGCCGCGACTATGGCCGCACGGTCGAGATCCTCTCGGGCCTGCGGGCCGGCGACGCGCTGATCCTCAACCCGGCCGACTCGATCGAGCAGGGCGAGGCGGTCACCGTCACGCCGGCCTCGGCGCCGGCGGCTTCCACGCCGCGCGCATCATGAACACGCTCACGCTGCGCGGCACCGCGCTGGCCCCATCGCTGACCGCGCTGCTGGCCGCGCTGCTGGCCGGATGCTCGCTTGCCCCGCCCTACGAGCGCCCGGCCATGGACGTGCCCGCGCACTGGCAGACCGAGGCCCCCTGGCGCGCCGCGCAACCCGCCGACGACGCTCCCAAGGGCCCGTGGTGGCAGCGCTTCAACGACCCGCAGCTCGACCGGCTGATGGTGCAGGCGCTGCGCGAGAACCAATCGCTGAAGGTGGTGGTATCCAACCTGGAACAGGCGCAGGCGCTGACGCGCGTGGCCCGCGCCAGCCTGCTGCCGCAGGTGACGGCGTCGACCAGCGGCGCGCGCCTGCGCACCTCCGCCGACCGTCCGCTGTCGTCGTACAGCAGCCCCACCATGTCGACCGTGCAGAACGATTTCGTGGTGCGCGCGGATGTCAGCTACGAAGCCGACCTGTTCGGCCGCGTGCGCGGCAACATCGCCAATGCCGCCGCCAGCGAGGAGCAGGCCGCGGCCAACCTGGAGAATGTCCGCCTGCTGCTGGCCGCGCAGGTCGCCACCACCTGGTACAGCCTGCGCGAGACCGATGCGGAGATCGACGTGGTGCAGCAGGGCCTGGCCCTGCAGCGCAAGGCGCTCGATTTCGTCAGCTCGCGCCATCAGGACGGCGTGGCTTCGGGGCTGGATCTGGCGCAACAGCAGGCGCTGGTGGACAGCACCGCCACGCAGGCCGAGCTGCTGCAGAAACAGCGCACCCAGTACGAGCACGCGCTCGCCACGCTGGTCGGCACGCCGGCACCAGCCTTCCATCTCGCACCGGCGCCGCTCGCCGGGCAGCCGCCCGTGATTCCGGTCGCCCTGCCTTCCGATGTCATCGAGCGCCGGCCCGACGTTGCCGCCGCGGAACGCGGTGCCGCCGCCGCCAACGCCTCGGTGGGCGTCGCGCGCGCGGCGTTCTTCCCGAGCATCATGCTCAATGGCGGCGCCGGCTGGGAAAGCCGCGACCTGGCGCTGCTGTTCTCGGCGCCGTCGCTGCTGTGGTCGTTCGGCACGCAGATCGCGCAAACAGTGTTCGACGCCGGCCGCACGCGGGCGCGGGTCGACTTCGCCAATGCGGGCTACCAGGGCGCGATCGCCAATTACCGGCAGACCGTGCTCGGCGCGCTGCAGGAAGTGGAGGATGGGTTGTCCGGCCTGCAGGCGCTCGATCGCGCCGCGGCGCAGGCGCGCGCGTCGGTGGAGAGCGCGCGCAAGGTGTACGACATCGCCAGCGCGCGCTACGAAGGCGGCCTGGCGACGTCGCTCGATGTGATCACGGCCCAGCAGTCGCTGCTCAACAACCAGCGCACCGCGGTGCAGATCCTGGGCCAGCAGCTGACGACCAGCGTCTTCCTCGTCAAGGCGGTCGGCGGCGACTGGAACCACCCGGCCGAGCCGCCCACGGCCCGGCGCTAGGCGGTGCGCTGCAGGAAACGCGCGCCCAGGAACAGGCCGCCGAACCAGCTGAGCAGCAGCACCAGCAGGATCGGCGCGCCGATGCCCTGAACAACGCCGCTCGGCGCCAGGAACAGGATCGCCATCACCCCGGCCACCAGCGCGGCCGTCGCCACCAGGCTGACCAGCAGCGCACCCAGGCCGGACGCGAGCGTGGGCCGCCGCAGCGGCTGGGCCGGCACGCGCGGGCACAGGACCGCCATGCGCGCATGCACGTAGGCGGACGTCCGCTCGCTATCGCCGGCCTCGGCGTGATCTCGGGTCACCTGCATCCAGGTGGCGGTGTCGAGCATGCCGGAACTCAGCTCCTGGGCCACCCGGCGCAGCGCGGCACGTTCGCGCGCGACCCCGATGGCATCCGTGAGCGTGACGTTGTTGAGCTGGGGCAGCTCGAATGCGGCCGGCGCCGCGGCGGGATCATCGCCGCGCACCTCGTGCCGATAGGTCACGCGCACGGTGCGTGAGCGCATGGCGTACACCATCGTCACGACCGGCCCCAGCACCTGCAGCAGAAACAGCGGCGCCATCACCAGCTCGATGGGCGACCAGGTGCTGAAACGCGACACCCACACGACGCCCCCGGCGGCCATCATCACCGCGATCGGCACCTGGAGCAGGCCATACGCGAACAGCACGGCGGGAAACCAGCGCAGGCGCAGGAACGCCACCGCCACCAGCCCCAGGGACAGCGCCGCCCACGTCAGCGCGACGAACGATGTCGCCGAGGCCGCTCTCCAGCCGTCGGCCACCATCGGTGCGATCGCGCTCATCACGCTGGTCAGCACCGGCAGCGTATTGAGCCAGAGCACCGCGAGCAGCCAGCCCCGCACACCGTACAGCGGATGCGCCTGCGCGCGTACCGCTGGAATTGCAATCCATTTTCCGGACATAAAAATCCCCTCGCCTAATGCGAGACAACCCACCGCCGCAAACTCAGGGCAGTTTCAAGTTTTTAGGGGCGTGGATTTTGTCACCAATAGCAAGGCAAACCATCCCCCTGCTAGTACGGGGACGGCCGCAAATACGCTCAGTTAACCTGCAAACCCAATGCCAACAAGGAACCTCTTGTGAGATTCCTTGTTTTAAATTCTGATATTCACGACTAAAAATGTTGTTTTGAGACTTTTTTTGAAATTCCCCGATCCGGGCCGTCGCTATAATTTCGGCCGCCGATTTCACAACGACAAGAAATCGCGGCATGCGCTTGCCGGATGGTGGCCGGCATCGGCCCAGCGGGCGAGGCGCCGCGCCGGATGTTGCCGACGGCCGTGGCCTCAGCGCCGCGCGGCAGGGCGAATCGGATCGCCCCTCACCAGTCGAGCTGCGGATCGTTGACCAGCTGAACGAGCGGGCGCTTCTTGGCCTTCCCGTTCTGCATGTCGATCCATTCCACCTCGACGGTGAGCCCGAGCTGTTCCAGGAACGCGGCAACCGCTTCCAGTTGCGGCTTCTCGCGATCGGCGTATTCGCTGAATCGCCCGGAATCGTTGTTGAGGATCAGGCGTCCCGTCGCGTCCGCGTAGAGCATGCCGCTGATGCGCGCCTGCGGGATCTTGCTACCGCCGACGAGCGTCGGATGCCCCAGATGATGCACGCCCTTGCCGTCCGGCTTCTGTACGTGCATGGCCCCGATGATGAAGGTGCCGTTGCCGGATATGTCCCACTTGTACTGGAACTTGCCCGGCTCCCTGACGAGGCGCTCCACATCGATCATCTCGCGCAGGCTGCGGGACGCCATCTGGGCACCGCTGGTCTGGCCGGGGTGCTCGAGATCGGCCTGGGTCTTGATGCCGGTCGGTGTCACCAGGATGCGGGTGGGATTGACCCGGGTACGCCACAGGCCTTTACCGGGCAGCTTCTCCCGCTCATCGGGCTGGATCGCTTTTTTGCCGGACTTGGCGCGCGCCGGCTGCCGGCTGCCGTACTTTTCCGTCAAGGTCCTGCCGTACCGTGCCCGGTACTTCTCCGAATCGAAGCCGAAAGGCGCGCGCTGCAGCGACCCGCCACTGGACAGCGTGCGCTCGAGCCGGCGAGGCTCGTCGCCGTCGGGCGCAGGCACGCGGGCCGACGCAGCCCGCTGGAGCGATGGCTGGGCTGCCTCCGAAACGCCCGCCAAAGGTTTGAGCCCCGCGAACACCTCGGCGCGCGACGTGCTCTTCGGCACCGCTTCGGGTTCCGCCGGCAATGACACACCCATGCCCTTGCCGCCATGCAGCGCAAGCGCCCCGCCCCAACCCATACGACCGACTTTCAACATACCGACTTCGCTGCCAGGAGGGCCCCGGTGGTGGGGCCGATCATCAATGTGGCAGCCTATCAGCCGGATGTGCATGGACGGAAAGCCGCTTCGCTTTACGACTCAGATTTTCGGCTGCGCCAAGCCATTGGCCGCGCCAGGGCGCCTCGCCGGCGACTTCAGCACCTCATCGGCGTGCCCGTGGGATCCAGATCGGGTGTACGTCGGTGGCCATGCGTTCGGCCAAGCCATGAATTCGATAAGACGAAACGCAGTCAAAATAAAAATTCATTCGACAGCAGATTCAGCCCCAACTATCACCGTCAATGCTGCTCCACGATCCGCGGACGTGATTCCCGGACGATGGAAACCGGCTGTGCCATATCACATGGCACTTATTCCGCGACCCTGGACGCGGAAAACCAACCGAGGGGAGTCAATCGATGCAGATTCAAACGCTGCAGGTCTACGCTTCGTGCGACCGGGCCGCACTGTCCGTGACCGCACCCAGGCCCGAGCCCCGTCATCAGGGCAACCGACTCCACGCCGATTCCGCCGCGAACACCGTGCCTTGACCCTGTGCACCGCACAGCGGAGTCATTGCTGTCGTACCAGCCAGCGCACCGGTTGCGGCCTTTCGGCATGCGCCAGCCGATCCGGTCTTTCGCTCCGGCCCATCAGTTCAGTCCATCCATGTAAGCACTCGCAGTGATTCGGCCAATGCTGTGTCACCGCGAAGGGAGACGTCGTGCGTCCGGTCAACAAGCCTGCCAACAGCCCTCACTACAACCCGCCGGCGACCCTCACGTTCGCCGGCAACAACGCCGCCATCCTGCAAGAGATAGCGGGGGTTGCGCCTCCCTATGCCCACAACTACACGGTCTTGCTGTCGGACGCATTGCTCGCGCTGCTGAAGATCGCCAAGGGGCAGAGCCTGCCCAACATCACGGCCAATGAGCAGAAAACGATCGCGAAGGCGATCGCCAAACGTGTGGCCGACATTTACAAAACAGCCTCCGCGCCTCTCACGCAGAACCTGGGAAGCTACTGCTCCTTCTGTGGAACGCCGATGCTGGGTCTGCTGGAAGTCGAGCACACGGTCCCCAAGGCGCCCTACCCGACATTCACCACCACCTGGGCCAATTTCCTGCTGTGTTGCGGGCCTTGCAACACAGCCAAAAGCAGTACGCCAAGCCGTGCCACGGCAACCCCCTGGACCGGCACGCCCTCTCCGACCGAACAGGAGCTGTACGACGCCATCCGCGACGATCACTACATCTGGCCGGATCTGAATGGCACCTGCTGGGAAGACATGCCCATGCACTTCGCCTATGTCAATCCCATAACCAACACGTGGCACCTGCTCGCCGCTCCATTCGATGTGGACCTGAATAACAGGCTCACGGGCTACGACGTCGTCAATCACAAGGTGTATGCGGACATCAAGGTCAACAACAGCGCCACACTGTCCAACGCGCAGGTCGCCGTCATCGTCGACGGCGCCAACACGCATGGCTTGCAAGCGCGGGCGAATGCCATGATCAACCTGATGCAGTTCAACAACGACGTCACGAATCCACTGACCGGCACCTATGATCGGCGGGTCATGAACCGCACAAGGGCGTGGCTCGACGCTCTGGGGATATGCAGGCAGCTGCAAGCAGCGACCAATCAGACGCTGTTCAATGCGCTCTGGGCGCAAGTGCCGATCATGGGCGCGGCATCGGGGTTCTATTCGGTCTGGGTCAAGGTCCTGCGCAATTTCACTGACCCTTCCGGCACCAATTACGCCAGTCGGTTCGTGACCGATACCAACGCTCCGCTGTTCTACCCCAACACCAATACGGCCAATCTTCCGTGAGCGAGCCACACGCATGAGACCCCTAGCCCGGCCTGTTTTGCCCGCTGCAGCGGCAGCCATGCACGCCCCCTCGGGCCTGCTGATGAACGCCTTCGGGCATTTCTGCGCGTTCTGCGAGCGCCCCCTGCTGGATGAATCGTGGGTCTGGGACGCACGCACCGGCCGCTGTGTCGACGACGTGCCCGGTTCGGCGGCGGATTGGACGCATCTCTATCTGCTCGACCGCAATTGCTATGAAGCGCAATTGGCGGCGCCCCCGGTCGATCCCGCCGCCCTGCTGCTGCCGGATCAGCCGGGGGCGTTCGATCCGTCCAGGCCGGACAGCCCGCTGGCCTACACCCTGCACCGGCTCACGCGCGTCCTGACCGATGACGCCGGCCGCCACACGGGGCCGGCCGAAGCGATCGACTGCGTCGTCGTGACCGGCAAGACCCCGCAGGCGCACGCCACCATCGATCATTTCGCGCTCAACACGGCCTACTACCGGGCGGACTCGCAGTTGCTGGCAATTCCGGAGGAAGCCTTCCTGCAGCTTGCCGACCGCCGGATGGAGCAACGCACCCTGGCCTGGCAGCACGCGGCGAACGTCGCCGCAAAGATACGACAGGCGCCACGCTCCGCGCTCGGCTACGCGCTGGCCGAGCAGTTGCGCTTGCTGGTCGGGGCGATGGGATTCTGGTCATCGTGCGTCAGTGCCGCCTTCCCCGTGATCGAGCACCGAAGTGTGATGCGCCAAGTGTTCGTCGCGCCGCCGGAGGCCGAGCGCGCGCCGCTGCGGGCAGCCGGCGCGATCAGCGGCATGGCGGCGGACGAAGCCGCCCTGTTCAGCGGCAACGGGCCTTACCACACCTTCCCCGGCACCCGTGACATCTTCCAGCAGTAACGCCTGCCTGGTGCCCGACCCTTGATCCGTTCGTGGAGCAGCGATGACTGAATTGGCACTCTCGGCCCTCGAGCCCGTCCTGCAATCGCTGTATGACCGGCTGGACGCCGCGCATCGCACGTCGCCGAACGGCAATGTGCCCTTGAACGGGACGACGCTCGGCACCGACGGCAGCGCCATCCTTGCCGTCCTGCCGGAGGCGTTCGTCACGGCGTCGGTGACGTTCCTCGGCGACGGCCTGACGCTCGACAGCGACCCGGTCGCGCAAACGATCACGCTGGCGGGCACCTGCAGCAGCACCGCCCTCGGCCTGGACCAGCCCGATCTGCACGCGGTATTCAGCCTGGATGCCGCCACCGGCGCCCTCGCCATGACGATGACGATCGGCGCCGACGATGGATGGAACCTCGACCAGAGTTTTCCGCTGCTGGCACAGACCTGGTTTTCCCATATCGGCTATGTGCAGGACACCACGCCACCGCCATGCCTGGTGCTGACCAGCCTCGCCGATGCGCAGCAGCGGTATGTCAAGGGGCTCAATGTGCGGGGCAGCCTCCAGACCGCGCAGTGGCCGCTCAATGCGCTGCCGCGGCTGATCAGCGGCGTATCGCCCACGCTGCAGACCACGGGGTCGGCCGAATCGGTGCACAACGATCAGCAATCGGTCGAGTCGCTCGTCATCACCACGCCGCTGCCGGATTTCAGCCTGCCGGCGACCATCCTGCCGGCATTGGATTTTCGCGGCAACCGGCTGGCGCTTTACGCCAGATACAGCGTCACCACCAACCAGCAGGACCTGGTGACCGACCAGTCCATCGACCTCTGCGCGGAAAGCGAGGTGACGGTCAACGACGTGGCCCTGCCCCTGGCCGTGTATCTGCCGGTGCCGGGCGCCAACTGGGGCGTGGGCCTGGTGCCCGGCGCCCGGGTGCCGATCGGCCGGCTCGCGGATTTTCTTGCGGGGTTCGCCGGGGTCTCGCTCGGCACGGCGCTGCCGGATGCCGTCCGCGCGCTGAACGTGTTCGAGCTCAGGACGATGCTGGTGCGCCTGAATTCGGACCGCACCCGCTTCTCGTCGTTCTCCCTCGCGCTCGGCACCGTGCCGGCCGACGCATCGGGCTCGGTGTGGAAGATCATCGATGGCGTGATCGAGCTGCATGCGCTCGATTTCAACCTGAACGTCGTGCGCGATAAGCAAGGCGCCCTGCAGACGTCCGGCTTTATTCAGGGGTCGGTCAATCTCGGCGCGAGCCTGCAGGTCGGCGCCAATATCGCCCTGCCGATCGGGCAGGGGCCGTGGACGTTCTCCGCGCGCAGCACCCAGCCCATCAATGCGCTCGACGCGATCGGCGGCCTGTTCGGCAGCAACGACCTTGCGCAGTCCCTGCCGGCCGGCCTGGGCGCGCTGGCGTCCTACGTTCTGCAAAATCTGTCGTTCACCTTCGATCCGGCGCAAGGCCAGCTCACGCGCGCCAATCTGGCCATTGCGACGGCGCAGCCGTGGGCCATCGTGACCGATCAGCTGGTGCTCGAGTCGCTGTACGTGGATCTCACGGTCGACCATCCGCGGCAGACGGGCATTTCCCCCTATGGGAAGGTAGGCGGTGCGCTGCAGATCGGCGCCGTCTATCTCACCGCGCAAGTGACCTGCGACGGCCCGGCCGCGCCGTGGCTGATCACCGTCTCCGCCGCGCCGGTGCCGCTGCCGTCGCTGGCCGACATGACCAGGCTGCTGGCCGGCCAGAGCGTGGCCGATGCACTGCCGGACACGCTGGCCGGCAACCGTTTCTCGCTGTTCGGCGTGAGCGTTTCCGCCAACCTGACCACCCGCAAGGTACAGCAGGTGACGTTCGGGCTGACCACCACCGGAAGCTGGACGGTCATCACCGACATCCTCGTGGTCAACGGCGTCGAGACGTATTTCGAATTCGACTGGACCGGCACGGGCGGCGCACTGGCGATCACCGGCTATATCAGCGGCAGCGTGGCGTTCCTCGGCGCCAACTTCATGCTGAGCGCAACCAAGCGCGCCGGCGGCTGGGACCTGTCCGCCCAGCTCGACACCAGCACGCCGTTCACCCTGCAGAACGGCATCACCCGCTTCGGCGGCGCGGACCTGTGGACCAGCGTCGCCGCACTGGGCGTGCCCGATGTGTCGATCACGCGCGGCGGCCTCACTTACGCCACGGACACCCGTGACTACGCCCTACAGGCCACGGTGAACTTTTCCGACCCGAGCCAGAACCGGCCGTGGACGGTAAGCATCGGCATCACCAGTCTCACGATCCGTTCGCTGGGTGCGGATATCACCGCCGTGCGAGCGGGCGACGGCACCGCCACGAACAAGACGATCTGCGTCACGGGCGCGTTCGACATCGGCAGTGTCGCCTTCAAGGTCCTGTATGACACGAGCAAGGGCGTGGTGGTCGACTGCACCCTGGTCTCGGCTGAGCATCCGGTGTCCGCGCGCGATATCGCCAAGTCGCTGCTGGGCGACAGCGCGGTGACCGCCGTCGAATACACCAGCGGGTTCATGCCGCTGGACCAGATCCTGTTCTCGGACGTCCACGCGCAACTGGTGGTCGGGACGGGCAACGGCACGTCGTCGTTCCAGCTCTACGGCACCATCACCGTGCAGGGCACCCAGGTGAATGCCGTGCTGGCGATCCAGCGCGATGCCGCGGTCGGCTGGGGGTTCGTGGTCGGCATCAAGGTCGACAGCCACTGGAGCCTGCCGGGCTTCACCGATGTGCTGGGCAGCTTCAATTTCGACAAGCAGACCTGGCTGGTGGCGGTCAGCTCGTTCAACAGCCCCAACTTCGCCTATCCCGCCGCGTTCAATCTTCCCGACTACAAGGGCGCGCTCAAATACCTCAACTTCTACGCGTCGTTCTCCACCTCCAGCACTGACCCGGCCGTCGGGGGCGTGACCAAGCTCCTGCCGAGCAAGACCCTGCCGCCTTCGCTCACCGTGTCGGGCCTGGTTGCCGACAAGCTGGCCAATTCGTGGCTCAAATGCACGCTCTACACCGACGCGGACGGTGTCCCCATCTTCGGCTGGGACACGATGCGGCTGATCAGCGTCGACTTCGTGATCAGCGGCAAGCCGGCCCTGGCGCTGCAATCGGTCTTTCTCTACAAGGGCATCTACAACGTCGACCCGAACACCAAGCAGAAGCGCTATCTGCGCCTGCAGCTGTCGACGGGCGTGACATCGACGTATGCCTTCATCATTGCGTCCGGCGTGAACGGCCTGCCGATCTTCACCTGGAACGACGCGCTCGGCCTGGACGGCTTCACGCTGCAGCTCGACTGGATCAAGCTCGGGCTGGTCTTCACGGGCCTGGGCATCGAGGGCGGTTTCGAGGGCATGGTGAGCTTCAGCAATCCGCCCCGGCAAGACCCGGCGCCCACGCTGATGCGCAACGTCCGGCCGCACCCGGCGGAGGTCGCCGAGACACGCGGCCGCATGCGGCGCATGCGGGCCGTGCGCGCCTGCGGGCCGATCACGCTGGAGGCCGGCAATCCGGCCATTCCCGGCGTGCCGACCGACCTGAGCGCCTTCTGCGCGGAGCACCAGCCGCCCGTGGACGATGCCGCCTATGAGCGCGCATTCGATCCCGACCAGATCATGATCAAGATGCTGGCGGTCGTTGCCGTCACGGCGGCCAGCGAGGGCGTGCCGGTCCCCAGGCAGCTGGGCGCGCATATCGTCAACGTGACGATTCCCTATCTGCTCAAGCAGTTCGTGCGCATCGACGTGCCGTCGATCATCCAGCCGATCCAGCTGCCGGACGTCTGCTTCTACATCGCCATCGGCGACAGCCCCAGCGTGTTCGAGTTCTACTTTCACGGGGTCATCGTCATCTTCTACTGGCGCGGCGAGGTCGAAGCGCTGTTCCAGCTGCCGCACATCCGATTTTCCGCCCGCATGGACCCGATCCTGATCGGGCTCGGCGCAAACGATCCGCTGATCGTGCTCGCCAAGGCCAGCAACGATCTCACGCACGGGCCCGACATCCTGGTCGACAGCCAGCCGCCGTCCGGCCAGCCCATGATCCGGGGCCACCTGTACTGCTCGTTCCTCAAGATCTTCAATTTCGAGGCGGACATCGAAGTGTCGGCCGGGCCGCCGCCGCTGATCCAGTTCTCCGTCACGCAGAACCTCGGCTCGCTGCTGAACTACCACCTGACGTTCACCTACCGGGACCTGCTCTACATCCACGCGGACGGCGGCTTCAGCATCAATCTCTCGACCCAGCAGGGCGCGAACCGCATCAGCGGCTTCTCCGTGGCCAAGAACGGGCAGTCATACCGCATGGCCGATCACATCGACCTCACGCGGGTGCAAACCACCACCGCCAACGCGGTCGGGCTGATGATGTCCGCCAACACGGTGTTCACGCTGGATGCGAGCCCGAACCATCCGGTCTTCCAGCTGCAGTTCCGCGGCGATTTCGAGGTCGATCTCGGCCCGCGCTGCCAGATCACCTGCCACCTGCATTTCGACTACAACGTCGATTCGAACACGCTGGAACGCCTGCCCGTCATCATCATCAGCCAGCTCGGGAGCAATGCCGCGCAGGTCTTCGGCGCGCTGGTGCAGACGGTCGAATGCTTTGCCTGGTTCCTGGAGCAGGGGCTGCTCGTCCTGCTGGAAGCGGCGGATGCGGCCAAAGCGCTGGTGGGCGTGTTCGAGGTCGCCATCGACCAGTTCGTCGACCTGCTCAACACGCTCGGCAACGGGCTGGACAGCCTCTCGAACTGGCTGTGGGACATCTTCGGCAGCCACGACTCCGAGCGCAACACGCGAGCGCTGCGCGACAACACCGACAACCGCTACTCCAGCAGCCAGGTCGCCGGCGCAGTGAAGCAGACGCAGGACGAGAAACAACCGAGCAACCCCTACACAGCGAGCGCACTCATGCGAGACCAGGCCAATGCAGGTTATGCGTCCAGCGACGCGCTGAAGGCGCTGATCCACGTCTTCAGCCAGTACGCGCCCGGCGACATGGCCGTCGCGGCCGGCCGCCTGGCCGCGGACCCCACGCTCACCAGCTATCCTCCCGGCGCGGTGGCCGTGGCGCTCAAGGCAAACTACGGCAGCGTGGTCGGCACCGCCGCCCAGATGCGGGCCGTGCTGGCGCAGGTCTATATCGGGGCCGCGTCCCTGAGCGCGCAGCAGATGGCCAACGCGCTCGCCGCCGCCGGCTATCCGATGGGCGACGTGGCGAAGGTGCTGCACAACAACTATGCGCCGGACGTGCCCACGGCTGCGGCGATGGCCACCATCCTGACCCAGGCCTACCAGAGCGCGCCGCCCGGGCCGAACGTGCTGGCCGCCGCCCTCGCTCCGTTCTACGACGCGCCGCCGGTCGGCAAAACGCTCTTCGATCATTTCCAGACGACGTACCAGAACCAGCCGGGCGCGATGGCCACGACGCTGATCAACGCGTACACCGTCGCCGGCAAGCCGTTGACCGTGCAGGTCCTGCTGAGCGCGCTGGCAGGCTGCGGCTACACCGCGGCGCAGTCCGCGCCGGTGGCACACCAGCACTACCCGCAGCAGACAGCGACCGCGCCGGCGATGGCCGCGCTGCTGCGGAAGGCCTGGACCACGCTGCCGGTCGGCGACATGACCGCCGCCCTGGTGGCATGCCAGTACGATGCAACCGACATCGGCCGGGCGCTGCAGCAGTACTACGGCGTGGACGTCGACACGCCGCAGCAGATGGCGGCGCTGTTCGCCGCGCATGGCGTGGCCCTGGCGCAGACGGCCAAGGCGCTCAAGGCGCTGTACAGCGCCGCCATCGCCGATGCCTCGGCCATGGTGGCGCTGCTCAACGCGGCCTATGCCAACCCGCACCCGACCGTGCAGACGATGGCCGCCGCGCTGGCTGGCGCCCCCTATGCGCCGGCGGAATCCGCGCCCGCCCTGAAGCATGCCTATCCCACGGACACGGCCACCGCCCCGTTGATGGCCGGAATTCTCCGCGCCGCCTACAACGGCAGCGCGCTGACCGCCGCGATCATGGCGCAAGCGCTGGCGGCGTCGCCGTTTGCCGCAACGGACACGGCCGGCGTCCTGCGCACCGACTACCCCACCGAAAGCAGTACCGTCGCACTGCTGGCCGGCCTGCTCAAGAACGCGCCCTACCCCGCGGCAGCCAATACGGCAGCGCTGCGCCAATCCTTCCCGCAGGACACCCAGCACGCCAATCAACTCGCGCCCGTGCTGGCGGGCGTGGGCTATGCGCTCAGCGATGTCGCACCGGTGCTCAAATCCAGCTATCCGGCCGAAGCCGGAACCGCCGCGCAGATGTTCACCCTCCTGACCGCGGCCTTTACCCAGCCGGCGCCCACGGCGGCAACCATGGCCGCGGCGCTTGCCGTGTCGCCGTTCCCGCCCGCCGAGGCCGCGCCCGTCCTGAAGACCCACTATGCCGGCGCGACCGCCGCCGCCGCCGACATGTATGCGCTGCTCAACGGCGCTTACCAGTCGCCGGCGCCGACCGCGCAGGCCATGGCGGGAGCGCTCGCGGCCTCGCCCTACGCCGTCGCCGATGTCGCGCCGCAGCTGCGCACCCACTACCCGGCGGACGCGGGGACCGCGCCCAAGCTGGCCGCCATGCTGAAGACGGCCTACCAGGGGCTGGCGCTGGCCGACTGCCTCAACGGGCTGGCGCATGCCGCCTTCTCCGCGTACGACAGTGCGGCGGCCATGCCGGCCTTGTATCACCCGTTGCCCGAGGCGAATGGCTTTGCCGCCGCGCTGGATGCGGGCTATACCGGGCCGGCCGCGCTCAGCGGCGTGCAGATCGGCGTCGGCCTCGCATCGGCGGCGTACGACGCGGTGGGGCAAAGCAAGGGCATCCGCGCCGTCCGCGCGAACACCTCCGTGGGCCTGATGGCGGCCTACCTGATCGCGCTGTCCGATACGAAGATGGCCCCGGCCCTGGGCGCGGCCGACCTCAGCCGGCAGACGGGCGATGCCCTGAACGTGGCGGCCACCAAGACCGTGGCGGCGGTCGCCTCGGTCAGCGGTGACATCCTGTGCATCGCGCTCGACAGCACGTATGCGCCGCCCAACCAGGGCATGCCGGCGCTTTGCACGGCGTGTGCCGGCGCCCTCGGCACCCAGGCCGCTGCCGCCGTCGCAACCGGCCTGCTGCTGACGGCCCCGGCCACCACCCCCGCGCAGTTGCTCGACACGCTCGCCGCCAGCTTCAGCGCGGCAGGCAAGGCGTTGGACCCGCAGACCGCCGGCGCGGCCGTGGCTTCCGCGTTCGCGGCCATCGGGGCGGCGCCGACGCAAATCACGCTGGTTGCCCTGATGCTGGCGAAATACGGTGCGCAGGCCACCCCGGCGCTGCTGGCGCACCTGCTGATCCAGGTCTATGGCACGGCGGCAACCGTGGCGTCGGTGATCGAGGCGCTGACCTACGGCTATGCGGAGGTGGGTCTGACGCTGAGCGCCGTGATCGCGGCGATAGCGGTGCAGCAAGGCTTCAGCCTGTCGGCCAAGGACACGGCACCGACCCTCACGGCGCTGGGCGAGGCGTTCTCGCTCACCCGCGTCCCCAACGATGTTGCCGCGCTGGGTGCGGCCATGAGCGCGGCGCAGTTCGACCTGTCCAGCGTCAGCGCCGCCATGCGCACCTTCTACGGCTCGAACTGGACCATCTCGGCCTACGCGCTGCTGTCCGAGGTCTACTCGCAGCCGATCTTCCAGACCGCGATCCAGCGCGTCGGCACCGGTATGACGGTGCAGCAGGCCGGCCCCAGCCTGAAGGGACAGTACGGCGGCACCCCCGCCACGGAGATGGTCCACGTGCTGGCCTCGGTCTTCACGCTCGTCGACACCGCGACCGGCGTGGTGCCGGTCGCCCAGGCGATGAAGGCGGCGGGCTACACGCTGGTCGACACGGCGGCCGCCATGCAGGCGCAGTACCTGCCCGACTGGACGGTGGCGGACTACCAAAAGGTCAGCCAGGTCTTCACGCAGTCATGAACAACAGTGATCCCACACCCGATCCCAACCAGGAGGCGACGTGCGCAATCCCCATGTCAGTGAACTCATCGGCCGGCTGATCCAGAGCGGCGTCACCACGCTCAAGGACACACTGGAAGGATGCCGAGTAGCAGGTTTCGGCCCGCTGGAATGCGCGCCGGTCAGCTATGGGCAGTTTCCGGCGACCAGCGCGAACGAAATGGCCAATACCATCGTGCGTGTCTGGCCCTGCCTCTATTCGGCCACCACCGTCACGCAGGCGCTGCAGGCCTGCACGAATCCGAGCACCAAGGCGCCCGCTTTCGATGCGGCCACCATCAGCGCCGCCGTGGCCCAGGCCGTGAGCCTGGCGTGGAGCGCCACGGGCATCACCCAAGACTTCTGCCACGAGCTGGGCTTGTATCAGGGCGACGTGGCCAGCATGAAGGCCAACGCCGAGCACGTGGACTACCTGGTCATCTCCTGCCTGCCGGGCGACTACACGCCGTCCGCGGGCTCGGTGCTCGCGGCGCTGCAGGCGATCGGCGTCAACGTTGCCGAGCTGGCGCAGAACAAGGCGGCCGACTATCGCTCCACAAACCACTGCTGGATCAGCCAGCCGATCGCCAACCAGGCGTTTGCGCGGCTGGTGGTGTTTGAATCGACCGGCACCGACGCGCCCGCCGACATTCCCGGCGTCTTCCGCGGCATCCGGCAGTTCCAGCCCACCGTGCCGGCGGTCCCGGCTGCGGGCATCGTCGTGGCCACCACGCTGCTTTCCACCGGATCGGCCGGTGCCAACCGGTATGCCGTGCTGTTGGCGCTGGTCGGTGCCGCCATGCCGGCGATCAACAGCGGCTACAACCTGCTCGGCGTGCGGGTGGTGGTCTTCACGCCTTCCTGGCTGGCCGGCCTGACCACCGAGTTCGCGCAACTCAAGCAGCAGTACGGCCTGCAGTGATCCCCGTTCACCCGCTCTCTCCTCTGGAGGTGCTTTCATGGCAATGACCCTGCTCGACAGCATGGCGATCGACCACCCCGGCGCCATCGCGCGCAATTTCAACCTGTATGTGGGCGACGTGGCCGACATGACCGGCCACAACGTGGATGTCCTCGCGGTCTCGTGCCTGCCCGGAGACTACACGCCCTCGCCCGGCTCTGTCCTGGGCGCGCTGGCGGCGCGGGGCGTCAGCGTACAGGCCATGTCCGGCAACAAGGCCGCGAACTACGAGCCCGACCTGCCGTGCTGGATCTCCAACCCGGTGTCCAACCCGCAGCCCGGCATCGCGTTTTCCAGGGTGCTGGTCTACGAGCCGGCCAGCCCGGCAACCAACAGCGTAAACCTGGTGTCGGCGATCTTCACGGCGCTGAGCGCGTTCCGGGGCAGCGCCCAGACCTCGGTGGCGATGCCGCTGGTTTCCGCCGGATCGGCCGGCGCCGATCCTTCGCTGATCATGCGGGCGCTGTTCTTTGCCGCGGTCTCGTGGGGCTCGCGGGCGGCATTCCCGCTGTCGACGATCAATCTGGTGCTGTACCAGGGCAACCCGCAGCTGAATGCCCAGTTGCAGACGCTCTTCGCCAGCCTGAAGAACAGCTACCAGCATGTCGACACCATCCCGCCCGCCAACTATGTCGGACAGGCCAAATCCATCGCCGACCGGGGTGGCTTCCCGTCTTACCTCACCTACCGCCAGGTCTGGGGCATCGCGCTCTACACCTCGAATTACGCCTATACCATCAACCCGATACTGCGCTCGTCCAACATCACGAACGCCGACTATCAGGCATTGATGCCGGTCTTCGAATGGATCGATTCGGGCCTGGCAAACATACTGGACTGGACCGGACAAGCCAACCGTGGCCAAGGCTTTTACTCGGGTGCCTACCAGGAATATCAGGTCGGGAATACCCTGCTGCACTTGGCATACTCAAGCTACTCGTATGGTCCGGGTTTCCAGGGCGCGATGCGTATTCACACCACCAGTGGTACGGCCAAGCAAATCGACAGGTATTCGCTGCTGCCATGGGAACAGGAGGTCCTGTTCGGCCGCGGCATGCGGGACCTCGTCACGCAGGCGAACTGGAACAGCAGCCACAACGGCGGCGAGTTCTACACGCAGCAGCAGGTCCCGCGCTGGGGTGCGCTGTTCGGCGAACAGCAGCCGGCACTCATCGCTTCCGAGGCATAACGACAGGAGATCATCATGGCGCTGCCAACCATCAGCCGCGACGCGGTTGCCAAGGTCCTCGACCTGGCGCCGCACATCGACACCGTGACCGCCATGGCGGGACCGGTGGAGCCCCATCCGGACCTGCGCACCATCGTCGACACGCTCGACGAGACCGGGTTCATCGCCCCCTTCGACTGGCCCGCCGAATTCCGGGATCGCCTGGACGACCTCACCAACGACGATCTGCTGAGGGCGGCAGACCTCGAGACGCTGCGCAAGGTCCTCACCGCGCAGATCCGGCTCAACCGGTTCAGCGAAGGCTACCTGGATGAAGTCGTCAAGCAGGGCAAGTGGGCGACGATCATCAGCCGCCTGCGATGGCTCTACGACAACGACCGCGTGTAACCGGGCAAACGGGAGACGACATCATGAACAAGCACGGAGGCGCGCGCCGGTTCCTGGCCGCGCTTGCACTGAGCCTGGCCGGCACGGTGTTTCCAACGCTGGCGGGCGCCCAGGCCGCGCCGCCGCTCGATCCGCCGGCCACCGGCGACACGCGCGCTCCGGGCTTCTTCGGCGCACTGTCCGACATTCATTTCAACCCGTTCTATGATCCCGCCCTCGTCGACAGGCTGGCCGCCGCGGAGCCGTCGGCGTGGGACGGCATTTTCAAAACGTCGTCCATCACCGCGCCTGCCCGTCCCGGCGACGACACCAACTACCCACTGCTCAAGACGACGCTGGATGCCATCGCTCCCCAAGCGCCGGGGCTGGACTATGTGCTCCTGCCCGGCGATTTCCTGACCCACGATTTCCGCGAGAACTACATGCTGTACGCGTCCGACAAGTCGGATGCCGCCTACCGCAGCTTCGTGCTCAAGACCATCCGCTACGTGGCGATGGGGCTGAAGGCACGGTTTCCGGACGTGCCGGTCATCACCACGCTGGGCAACAACGATGCATTCTGCGGCGACTACCAGATCGAGCCATCCAGTGAATTCCTGTACGACCTCACGGCCACCATGGCGGAAGCGGCCGGCAGCCCGGCCGGTTTTTCCGCGTATCCCGAGCTGGGCGCCTATGTGATTCCGCACCCCCGGACCGCTCGCCATTATTTCGTGGTGCTGGAAAACACGTTCCTGTCGGCCAAGTACCGGAACACCTGCGGGCTCACTTACACCAATCCGTCGCAAGCCCTGCTGCTGTGGCTGGAATCCACCCTCTATCGCCTGAAGCGGGAAAACGCCACCGCCACGCTCGTCATGCACATCCCCTCGGGGATCGACGCCTACAGCTCGACCCGGACGTGCGGTTTCGCTTCGTCGCCCGTGCCCTATTTTGCGGCCGGGAGCGGGGACGCATTGGCCAACATCCTCCAGCGCTACCCGGACCAGATCCGTGCGATCTTTACCGGCCACAGCCACATGGACGACTTCCGGGTGCTCTCGGACAGCGGCGGCAAGCCCTTTGCGTATGAGCGCGTCATTCCGTCCGTCACGCCCTTCTTTCGCAACAATCCGGGCTACCAGATCTACAGCTACGAGCGCGCCTCCGGCGCCCCCCTCGATTACTGGGCCCGCACCTATGCCGCCTCGGGCCGGTCGAACACGCGCGCCTGGCGTTGGGAGTACAGGTTCCAGCAGGCGTACAACGTGGGCGAACTCTCTCCGGACAACCTGAACACGCTGGCCGCGGCCATCGCCAAGGACCCGGCAACGCGCGCCAAGTACATCGCGTTCTATACCGGCGGCGCCAACTCCGGAACGATCACCCATCAGAACTGGCCGGCGTTTGCCTGCGCACTCACCAACCTGACCGCGCAAGCCTTTTCGACGTGTTTTTGCGGGGGCGCACAGTGATGTGCCGCGTCCGCATGGCAGGCGGCCCGCTGCCCCGATGAACCGCCCGTCGCGCTCGAGGCACGCCGGGTGTTCTGAGGTTCCCGGCGGCGCGGCCCGGGCCTGGCCGAACGGCATATCGGTAGCGGCCCGCACCGCCCCGGCCTCGTCGGTGGAAGGATCGCGGTCATGACGGGTGCGACGCCCATCGTGGACGTTCCATGCGAACCGGTTGCAGGCGCCGCGATCCGGACCGCTCAGGCAACGAATGCCCAGCCCCGCGACGGCCGCGCGGCGCTGGTCTTCAGTTCGACCGCTTGCAAGCCGCCACACGATTAACAGCAATCGTGCCACCGCCATCGCTATGGGCCCAGACCACATCGCCGCCGGCGGTGGTCACCATCTCCTGGAACGCATCGATGGACAGCGCCGTCTTCACCGGCCCTTCCAGCATCTTGCCCGTGGCGGCATCGGCCACGGCCAGCACCAGCTTGCCGCCGGACTTCCAGCCCATCAGCAACTGGTTCGTGCCGTAGGCCGCCAGGTACGGCCGGAACGGATAAGCGGTGTCGAGCGAGGTCGCCGCCGCGACGGTGCTCAGCGGGGTCATGGCCGTCCCGCTGTTGGGCAGCTTCGCCAGCTTGAGCGACAGCTTGCTGCCGGCCGGCTCGATGTAGTTCAGCCAGAAGCCGTTGCTGGCAGGCACAAGACCGCCCAGCGCGCGCCGCGACGGATCGGTATTGCTCAGCCATTGCAGCGTGTCTTGCCTGGCGGCCGGCGCGGCCATGTGCACGTATTGCATCGCGTTGGGATACGCATCGCCATGGCAGACGGCGGCCCATTGCGTACCATTGCGGCCCGCGCGCACGGACCAGCTGTGGCTGCACCCCCAGTCCCAGCCGCCCGACACCGGGGCGCCCGTATCGGCCCGCACGAACTTCAGGGTATCGCCGGCGTGAATGTCCACCTCGCCCGCCACGCCCGGCCGGGCCGTCGACATGGCCGAGCGGAAGTAGACCTCGATGGTCTTGCCGTCGGTCGCCATCTGCGCGGTATGGCCGTACCACCAGATGAACTGGGCGCCGACGCTGTCGACATTGGCCTTCTTGGTCAGCGTGGTGCGCGCGATCTGGCTGCCGTTACCGCGCAGCAGCACGAGATCCATCTTGCCGCAGACCGCGTTGTCCGGCGTGCTGGCGCTGTAGCAATACTTGGGCGAATAGATGTCCGGATCATCGGCGACCACGGCCAGCGCGAGGCCGCCATTGGCGGTCGCCAGCGCGGCATGCACCTGCAGTCCGTCCACGCTGGGCAGCGATTGGGCGGGCACATCGTTGGCCGTCAGCGTCGACAGGCGGATGCGCCTGGAGACCGTGTCCGTCCAGGCCAGCACGGCGGTGCCGTCGGCGCGCGGCGCGATCACCGTCGGCGTGTATTCATCGCTGGGCGATACGTTGCCGCCCACCGCGACGCGGGTTGCGCGCACGCGCTGATCCAGCGGGTCGCAGGCGATTGCGGTCTCGGCCGACACCGCCACGCCCGAGCACGCCAGCGCCGCCATGCCCGCCGTCAGAGAAAGAACAGTCTTCATGGTCGGTCCTTCTTCGTCGGCAAAGTAAAGGGCAAAGTAGTCCCCCGGTATCCCGGGTACCCTCAACTTTCCTCAACGGGCCGGCCCGCATGACCTGCCTGCCCGACCGCTCCGCAGGCCGGCGTGGCGTGCCGCCGGCCCCGATGAACCTGACCCTGTTGTGTGCGCCCGGCATGCGCCGACGCGGCACCGTGCGGCATGCGTCGCACGGCGCCCGTCGCCATGCCGGGCGGTGAAACTCAGGCCAACCCGCCCTGGCACAGATACTTGATCGACAGATAGTCGTCGAGCCCGTACTTGGAGCCCTCGCGACCGTAGCCCGATTCCTTCACGCCGCCGAACGGCGCGGCCTCGCTGGCGAGCGCGCCTTCGTTGATGCCGACGATGCCCGCCTCCAGCGCATGCGCGACGCGATCGATGCGGCGCACATCCTGCGAATAGAAATACGCGGCCAGGCCGAACGGCGTGTCGTTGGCGGCCTGCACCACTTCGGCCTCGTCGGTGAAGCGGAACAGCGGCGCCACGGGGCCGAAGGTCTCCTCGCCGCACAGCGCCATGCCGGGGTGAGCATCCGCCAGCACGGTCGGTGCGTAGAAGTGCGCGCCAACTTCCGGCAACCGCTTGCCGCCGGCCAACACGCGGGCGCCGTGCGCGACGGCGTCCTGCACGTGGCGCTCGATCTTGTCGATGGCGCGGGCGTTGATCATCGGGCCGATCTGCGCGTCGGGGTCGGTGGCGGGCGCGACTTTCAGCGCCGAAACCCGTGCGGCCAGCATGGCGGCGAAGCGGTCATACACGCCGGCCTGCACGTAGACGCGGTTCGGGCACACGCAGGTCTGGCCGCCGTTGCGGAACTTGGCGGTCAGCAGCCCCGCGATGGCCGCATCGAGGTCGGCATCGTCGAACACGATGAACGGCGCGTTGCCGCCCAGCTCCAGCGACAGCTTCTTGAGCGTGCCCGCCGATTCGCGCGCGAGGTGCTTGCCGACCGGCGTGGAGCCGGTGAAGGTGATCTTGCGCACGCGGCCGTCCTGCAGCCAGTCCGCCACCGCCGCCACGCCGCGCTCGCGCGAGGCGGCGATCATATTCAGCACACCCGGCGGCAGACCCGCCTCCTGCGCGAGCTGGGCCAGCGCCAGCGCGGTCAGCGGCGTGTCCTCGGCCGGCTTGGCGACCACCGTGCAGCCCGCCGCCAGCGCGGGCGCGATCTTGCGCGCGATCATCGCCAGCGGGAAATTCCACGGCGTGATGGCGGCAACGATGCCGATCGGCTCCTTGATCGCGCTCATGCGCTTGCCGCGCTGCTGCTGCGGGATGAGATCGCCGTAGATGCGCGTGGCTTCATCGGCGAACCAGGCCACGTAGGATGCGCCGTACATCACCTCGCCGCGCCCCTCGGCAAAGGGCTTGCCCTGCTCCAGCGAGATCAGCCGCCCCAGCGCATCGGCGTTGGCGACGATGGCCGCATGCCAGCGGCGCAGGATGGCGGCGCGCTCGGCCGGCAGCGTGTCGCGCCACGCCGGAAAGGCGCGCGCGGCGGCGTCGGTGGCGGCGCGCGCATCGGCGGCGCTGCTGTCGGCCACCTGGGCGATGAGGCTGCCGGTGGCCGGGTCGGTGACGGCGTAGCGCGCGCCGTCGGCGCCGGCACTCCAGCGGCCGTCGATCAGGTTGTCGATGCGGATCAGCCCGGCGTGACGGAGCTGGTCGAATGTGAGGGCCATCGGTCGGCTCCTTGAATGCGTCGGATCGGGATCAGGCCAGGTGCGCGGCGATCGCCTCGCCCACCTGCGTGGTGTTGGCCGAGCCGCCCAGGTCGGGCGTGCGCGGCCCGCCCTTAAGCACGGCCTCGATGGCCGCAACGATGGCGTCGTGCGCCGCGCGACCCGCGTCCTGCCCCTCGGTGAGGAAATCCAGCATCAGCGCCGCCGACCAGATCATGGCGATCGGGTTGGCGATGTTCTTGCCGTAGATGTCCGGGGCCGAGCCGTGCACCGGCTCGAACAGCGAAGGGAACGTGCGGTCCGGATTCAGGTTGGCCGAGGGCGCGAGGCCGATGGTGCCGGTGGTCGCGGGGCCCAGGTCCGAGAGGATGTCACCGAACAGGTTGGTGGCCGCCACCACGTCGAAGCGGCCGGGCTGCAGCACGAAGCGCGCGGTGAGGATGTCGATGTGCTGCTTGTCCAGCGTCACCTCGGGGTAGTGCTTGGCCACCTCGTCGGCGCGCGCGTCCCACCAGGGCATGCTGATGGCGATGCCGTTGCTCTTGGTGGCCAGCGTCACGTGCTTGCGCGCACGGCTGCGCGCCAGGTCAAAGGCGAACTTCAGCAGGCGCTCGGCACCCTTGCGCGAATACACGGATTCCTGGATCACCACCTCGCGGTCGGTGCCCTCATACATGATGCCGCCGAGCGAGGTGTATTCGCCCTCGGTGTTCTCGCGCACCACGTAGTAGTCGATGTCGCCGGGCTTGCGGTTGGCGAGCGGACACGGCACGCCCTCGAACAGCCGCACCGGGCGCAGGTTGATGTACTGGTCGAACTCGCGGCGGAACTTCAGCAGCGAGCCCCACAGCGAGATGTGGTCGGGCACGGTCGCGGGCCAGCCGACGGCGCCGAAGAGGATGGCGTCCGCGCCTTGCAGCTGCGCCTTCCAGTCGTCGGGCATCATCCGGCCGTGCTGCAGGTAGTAGTCGCAGCTGGCCCATTCGATGTGCTGGTATTCGAGATCGATGCCGAAGCGGCGCGCGGCGGCGTCGAGCACGCGCAGGCCTTCGGGCATCACTTCACGGCCGATGCCATCGCCGGGGATCACGGCGATCCGGTACGTCTTGCGGGTCATGTCGATTGCGTGTTGGAAGAGGAAGAAAAATTATGCCGGCTGCGGCGCCAGGAACTCGCGCGCCAGCTTGCGGGCGCCGTTGGCGAACAGCAGGATGTCGATGCCGGTGGCGACGAAGGTGCAGCCCAGGTCCAGGTAGTGGCGCGCCAGCGCCGGATCGGAGGTGAGCGTGCCCGCCGCCTTGCCCGACGCAACGATCGTGCGGATCGCCGCGTCGATGGCGCGCTGCACGTCGGGATGGCCCGCGTTGCCGCGATGGCCCATCGACGCCGCCAGATCGGCCGGACCGATGAACACGCCGTTCACGCCCTCCACCGCGCAGATCGCCTCGAGGTTCTCCAGCGCCGTCACGGTCTCGGCCTGCACCAGCAGGCAGGCTTCATCATCGGCGATGTGCAGATAGTCGGTGCGGGCGCTCCAACGCGAGGCGCGGCCCACCGCGCTGCCCACGCCGCGGATGCCGTACGGCGGATAGCGCACCGCGCGCACCAGCTCGCGGGCCTGCTCCGGCGTATCGACCATCGGCACCAGCAGCGTGCGCGCGCCGATGTCGAGCAGGCGCTTGATGAGGGCCGGGTCGCCGTTGACCGGGCGCACGATGGGCTCGGCGCGGTACGGGGCCACGGCCTGCAGTTGCGCGAGGATGCTGCGCAGGTCGTTGGGCGCGTGCTCGCTGTCGATCAGCAGCCAGTCGAAGCCGGCGGTGGCGCTCACCTCGGCCAGGTAGGGGTCGCTCATCGCCAGCCAGAAGCCGATCTGGCGCTGCCCGGCGGCCAGCGACGTCTTGAAGCGGTTAGGCGCGGGCGTCTGCATTGCTTCGTCCATGCGAATTCGAATCCAGGGTTGCAGTGTTGGGCTCGAAGGCGATCGGTTCGACCTTGCCGAGCAGGAAGAGGTAGTTGAGGATGGCCAGGCCGATCAGCGCGGCGGAGAACACCAGCGCCGGAATAAACGAGCCGGTGGCGCTGACGATGGCACCGGTGATGATCGGGCCGACCACGCCGCCCATGTTCGAGACGCTGTTCTGCAGCCCCGCCACCATCGACACCGTGTTGCCCGGCGCCACATCCGCCGGCAGCGCCCACACCTGCGAGGCCGCCACCGTGGTGCCCGACTTGGCGATGCACAGCAGGATCACCGCCACCACCGCCGACTGCGCGAACGCCGCCAGCCCGATGCTCGACGCCATCACCAGGCCGATCACCAGGAACAGCTTGCGCGTGGCGGTCAGCGACAGCTTGCCCGACGCATACACGCGGTCCGACGCCCAGCCCGCGAACACCTCCACGAACATCGACACGAACAGCGGCAGCGAGGCCATGAAGCCCATCTCCATCAGCCCCATGCCGCGCTCCTTGACGAGATACGTCGGCAGCCAGGTGATGAAGAAGTACGAGTTGTAGTTGATCATGAAGAAGCCGATGCACATCGCCCAGACGTTGCGGTGCGTCAGCAGCTTGGTCCAGGGCATGGTCGGCGCATCGGCGCCGCGCGCGGGCGGCAGGCCCTTCTGGATGTGCGCGAGCTCGGCTGCGTTCACGCCCTCGTGCGCGGCCGGCGAATCCCGGAACACCAGCGCCCACACCACGCACCAGACAAGGCCGAGCGACCCGGCCACGGTAAAGGTGATCTTCCAGTCGAAGGTCATCAGCAGCCATGCGATCAGCGGCAGGGCGATCGCGCTGCCGAGCTTGGAGCCGCTATCAAAGATGGCCGCCACGGTGGCGCGCTCCTGCTTGGGGAACCATCGCGACGTGATGCCGGCATTGCTGGGATACGCCCCCGCCTCGCCCACGCCCAGCGCCACGCGCAGGCCCACCAGCGACTTGAAGCCGGTGGCCAGCCCCGTCACCGCCGTCGCCAGCGACCACCACAGCACCGCGAAGCCCAGCACCTTCTTCTGTCCGAAGCGGTCGGCCAGGATGCCCGCCGGCAGTTGCAGCAGCGCGTACGACCAGAAGAACGCCGACATCACGATGCCCATCTCCACCGCGCTCAGGTGGAACTCCTTCTGGATGTGCGGCGCGGCGGCCGACAGCACGGTGCGGTCGATGTAGTTGATGGCGATCGCCGCCCACATGAGGCCGGCGACGAGCCAGCGCACCTTGGAGCGCTGCCCGCGTTGTGGGGTGTCCTGCATGGTTGGTCTCCTGTATGTGTGATGTCGTTATGTCGGGCCGCGCGTCGAGGCGTCAGCTCACGATGCCCATATGCCAGGGCACGAATTCATGATCGCCCAGGCCGAGCAGTTCGCTCTTGGTGCGCTCGCCCGAGGCGGCACGCAGGATGTACTCGAAGATATCCTGCCCCATCTCTTCGACCGAGCGCTCGCCGTCGAGAATGCGGCCGCAGTTGATGTCCATATCCTCCTCCAGACGCGTGAACATCGGCGTGTTGCTGGCGAGCTTGAGGGTGGGCGCGGGCTTGGAGCCGAACATCGAGCCGCGCCCGGTGGTGAAGCAGATCAGGTTGGCGCCGCTGGCGATCTGGCCCGTCACGGCGACCGGGTCGTAGCCCGGCGAATCCATGAAGACGAAGCCGGCGCGGTCGATCGGCTCGGCGTATTCGTAGACGGCCTGCAGCGGCGTGGTGCCGCCCTTCATGGCCGAGCCGAGCGACTTCTCGAAGATGTTGGCCAGGCCGCCCTGCTGGTTGCCCGGGCCCACCACGCCGTTGAACTGGCCGTTGTGGCCGCGCGTATAGCGCTCCCACCAGGCCAGGCGGTCGAGCAGCTTCTGGCCGACCTCGGGCGACACCGCGCGGCGCGTCAGCATGTATTCCACGCCATGGATCTCGGGCGTCTCCGACAGGATGGCCGTGCCGCCGTGGCGCACCAGCAGGTCCATCGCCGCGCCCAGCGCCGGGTTGGCGGTGATGCCCGAGAAGCCGTCCGAGCCGCCGCACTCCAGGCCGATCTTCAGGTGGCTGGCGCTCACCGGCTGGCGCGTCACGTCGTTCGCCTGCGGCAGCATCTTCCGGATGGCATCGATGCCCGCCTCGATGGTGGCGCGCGTGCCGCCGGTCTCCTGCATCACCAGCGTGTGCATCAGCTTGCCGGTCTCCAGGCCCTGCGAGGCCATCAGATCAGCCACCTGGTTGCGCTCGCAGCCCAGGCCGACGATCAGCACGCCGGCCAGGTTCGGGTGCCGCGCATAGCCGGCCAGCGTGCGGCGCAGCACATCGAAATGCTCCGACGGCGAGGACATGCCGCAGCCGCTCGTCTGCGCGAAGGCAACCACGCCGTCCACGTTGGGAAACGGCGCCAGCCGCTCCGGCGTGAACCACGCGGCGATGTTCTTGATGACGCTGGACGAGCAGTTGACCGAGGCCAGGATGCCGATGAAGTTGCGCGTGGCCACGCGCCCGTCCGGCCGCACGATGCCCTGGAAGGTGGCGCGCTGCGCCTCGGGCAGGTAGTCGACGGGGCGCACGTCCTGGCAGAAGCCGGGGTCGCGCTCGAAATCGATCAGCTCGACGTTGTGCGTGTGCACATGCTCGCCCGGCTCGATGTCGCGCGCGGCGCGGCCGATGACGGTGTCGTACTTGCGGATCGCCTCGCCGCGCGCGATGCGGCAGGCGGCGATCTTGTGGCCGGCCGGCACCTGGGCGCGCAGACGCACCGTCGCGCCGCCCAGCAACAGCGGCTGCCCGAGCGACAGCGCCGCGCGGGCGATCAGCACGTTGTCGGCCGGGTTCAGCCGGATCAGCGGGCCGCTGTCGGTCACGCTATCGGCCTGGGTTGCCTGCAGCATCCTTGCTCCTCCGTGGCTGTCTTCGGTGCAGCCGTTCTTGATGTAGGGTCTTGGTGTTACCGGTTTATGTAACCGGTAACATTTGCGCAATCCTAGACGGCTTTTGCGATAATTGCTAGCCCTCCTTTTCCCGATCCACCCGATCGCCGCCCGTGACCAAATCCTCTCCCGCGTCTCTCGCAGACACCGTGCCCGCCCCCCCCGCCCCCCCCCCGCGCGCCGCGCGCGCAAAAGCACCGGGCGCATCACCTTGAGCGATCTCGCCAAGCTGGTCGGCGTGACCAAGGTCACAGTGTCGCGGGCGCTGAACACGCCGGAGCTGGTCTCGGCCGACACGCTAGAGCGTGTGCGCGAAGCCGTGCGCCAGACCGGCTACACGCCCGACCTGGTGGCCGGCTCCCTGGCGTCGAACCGCAGCCGGCTGATCGTCGCGCTGATCCCCACCATCGCGGGCAGCGTGTTCCAGGAGACCATCGCCGCGCTGACCACCGAGCTGGCGGCGGCGGGCTATCAGTTGCTGATCGGGCAGAGCGGCTATGACGAATCGCGCGAGGATGCGCTGCTCGACGCCATCGTCGGACGGCGCCCCGCGGGCATCGTGCTTACCGGCGTCGCGCACTCGGCCAGCGTGCGGCAAAAGCTGCAGGCCGCCGGCATTCCGGTGGTGGAGACGTGGGACATCACGCGCACGCCGCTCGACATGCTGGTCGGCTTCTCGCACCAGAAGGTCGGGCAGGCAGCGGCTCGCTACCTGAAGCAGCGCGGCGCGCAACGCCCCGCCGTCATCACGCCGAACGACCGCCGCGCCCAGGCACGCGCACAGGCCTTCGTGAAGGCGTTCGGGAGCGGCACCGACATCCCCGTGATCGCCGCGGAATCGCCCGCCGGCCTGGGCGACGGCCGACGCGCGCTGGGCGAGCTGCTCGATCGGCATCCCAACATCGACGCCGTGTTCTGCGGCGCCGACATCCTCGCACTCGGCGTGCTGATGGAAGCCGGCCACCGGGGCCTTGCCGTGCCGGCACAGCTGCGCGTCGTGGGCTACGGCGACCAGGCATTCGCCCGCGACACCACGCCCGCCCTCACCACCATCCGCATCGACGGCACGGGCATCGGCAAGCTGGCGGCCTCGCTGCTGATCGAGCGCATCGAGCACGGCGACGCGGCGCGCCGCACGGTTGATGTGGGCTTCATGCTGGTGGAGCGGGATAGCGCTTGAGGCGCATGTGCGTGGTCGCCGAAGGCATCGAAACGGAAAGCGATCTGGCCCGCATGCGCGGCATGAAGTGCGACGCGGGTCAGGGTTACGACTTCAGTCGGCCGTTGCCGGACGCGGATTTCCGCGCGCTTGCGATGGCTTCGCCGAACAATGCGTTCAGGAAGTGGCGACTCATCAGACGCTCTCTGAGGCTGATTCAGCAAAGTACAGGCCCGGCCAGATTAGGCCGTCCTTGAACAGCAGCACGGAGGTTTGCTCGTCCCACTCAGCATTCCGAGGGGCATTAATCACTTGATCATGACGCCACGATTCCGCAGCATGGCTTCTGGGGAATTCATAGCCCATCTTGCCCTGCCAAAGCAACACACAGTCTGAAAATCTGTGCAAACGCACCCCAGGCGTGAGCCACCAGCGTATTTGGTTTGCGCGATCGAGCCACGGCTCAAGAACTCTGGAGCGGGTCAATGCTTGATCGATCTCCAAGCATCGTTGACGTACCTGTGCTTCATCGCCACAAGGTAGCATAAGAGAAAGACGATAGAGCTCTAGGCCAGCCTCGTCGCCCAATCGGCGCAGCTTTTCCCCGAGCCATTTCTTTCCGAATAAAAGACTTTGCTCAGTAGCTTGTGATGACAGTACGGCGAACGCAGCCTCGGAATATAGATTGCTGGAAAACCGAGGTTGTGAAGAAAACGATTGCCGAGCAGCAATAACCAGACGCAGCGCTTCGAGTGACCACCATGCGCGAACTTGGAGCGTGAAATCCGTAGAACGAACGTAGGACGACAAGGGTTGGATCGCATCCGTAACGTGCAGGGGATATGCAACGCTGAACTTGATTAAAAACTGCAGCGCGCGAGTCACCTTTTTCCACGCCAGAAAGTTACCAACACTCTGGATAAAATCGGACTGATTAATGAGATCCATGGCCGCTAGCAGTTCGGGCAGCAACCAGTACTCGCAATCGATCTTGGCGTCACCCCTGTACACCATAATTGGCAACTGAGAGAACTGCCCGTCTGGCACAATGCAGATTAAGTGTTCTGTGTAAACGGATTAGAAGTTGAGGCGTTGAGCATGCAGGCAATCCGATGAGGTCTGCATACCGATGCGATGCGTGGTCGAGTTGAGCGAAGTGGAGAAGCTGACGTTGGAGCAATTGAGCCTGAATCACCGGCACCGCGACATCCGCACGCGCGCAGCGGGGATGGTCATGCTCGGCGACGGTTTGTCGGCCCCCAAGGTCGCGGGCCGGTTGGGCGTTAGCGTGCAGTCGCCCTACAACTGGGTGCGTGCCTGGAACGAATACGGCGTGTGCGGCTTGTTGAGCGGTCACGGCGGCGGCCGCCCCAGGTCGCTGCCCGAGAACATGGTCGCCACGGCGGTCGACGCTGCGCGCGCCGAATCTCTGACACTGGCGCAGATCGCGCAGCGCGTGCAGGAAGTTCATGGGCAACCGCTGCCATGTCAGATCGAGACACTGGGCGCGGCGCTCAAGCGCGAAGGCTTCTCTTTCAAGCGCAACCGCTACTCGCTCAAAAAAAACGGTGCGAAGAGGAGTTCGCTGTGAAAGCAGACGTGCTCGGCAAGCTCCAGCAGGCCGCGCGCGACCAGGCCATCCGGCTCCTCTATCTCGATGAGGCTGGCTTTGCAGCTTCGCCCGTTGTGCAGCGCGCATGGTCACCACGAGGGCTGCCCCATTGTGTTGAACCGCACAGCCACTGCCGACGTTCTGTGCTCGGTGCGTTCGACTACGGGCAGAACAGCCTGATTCACGCCGCGCATGCGCACAGCATCAAAGGCCCCGATGTCGAGCAGTTTCTCGATGCGCTGATTCGGCAAGACGACAGCCGACCCACCATCATCGTCCTCGACAACGCAGCCATTCATCACAGCATCAGCGAGGAAACCCGCGACCGCTGGTTCAGGGAACACAAAGCGCTCCTGTTCTTTCTGCCGCCCTACAGCCCCGAACTGAACATGATCGAGATCGTCTGGAAGCACTTCAAATATCACTGGCGTCGCTTCGTCAACTGGACACGCGACACCATCGACGCTGAACTAGCCGAACTCCTATCCGGCTACGGCTCCAAATTTCAAATCAATTTTTCGTGAACACTTAGCAGTGCCTTAACAAAAGGAAGAAAAGAGCCTGAATTAGACGTTGCATAAGTCCGACCGCAGGGCTGCGCGCGGACGTTTACGCGCAACAGCCAAGGCAAATCCCGTTGTAACCAATCCGGGCTGCGTGCATGCTCGACTTGCCGGGAAGATATGCGGGGACACCCACAAACGAGCCGGGCCCAAGGCCGCGTGTCGCGTCAAGAATTGGACGCCGCACAACGCACGGCTGATCGCACGAGGAGACGTGACGATGTGGACTAACCAGGACCCGCTCAGGCAAACGACCGATACGGGCGAGCGCGGGTGTGTCCGCTCCTGTATCTATCCGGATGCGGTAACCCAGATGCTGCAAGGCCTCAAGCAGGTGTTCCAACTGCCGCCGCACGCGCTGCAATGCTTCGCGGGTAGCTTGCGCAGGCTGACGTATCCCGAGTTGCCAAGCCCCAACTTCTTGACCCTAAACCGTCGCACACAGGACTTGGAAATCGTCCTGCCGGTGCCGCACACGGGTGAGCCACCGCACCTAGTGATCGACAGCTCCAGCCAGAACAGCCAGCAGTGCCACGAAGCGGTTTGCCGGCGTGGCGCGCAGTCATCGATTCCGGCGCGCGAGGGCGTGATGCCTTGGCCAGAAACTACGCATGGCGCATGCACGGCCCAACGCCGCCATAGATGAGGGCAGCCGCGAATGAGAAGAAGCCTACGGTTACCATCGACGCTCACTCGTTGAGAACGTGATGCGCCGGTTCGAAACGCGCCTATGACTGCGTGAAATTGACTCCCGATCGAAGTCTCAACCCATGTCCGCATGGCCTCGCTCGCTTGCCCATTGTCTGGCCATCTCGCCTCAACCCAAGGTCACAGAGGGTGCTCTCAAGAGTCAAGTGCAACGTTTAGCCAACTCAGCCTTTTCCAACTCTTTGGCCATTGCTTCCTCGGGCGTATCCCAACCGAGCGTCTGGCGAGGCCGACCATTGAGCAATTTGGCGATGTCATTGAGCTGGGTCTGTGTGACAGCGGAGAGGTCCATGCCTTTGGGCAAAAACTGGCGCAGCAAACCATTGGTGTTCTCGTTGCTGCCACGCTGCCAAGGCGCATGCGGGTCGGCAAACCAGATATCGAGATTCAATCGCTTGGCGAGTTCGACATGGCAGGTCATTTCCGTTCCGCGGTCGTAGGTCAGGCTCTCGCGCAGAAAGGCTGGCAACTTCTTCATCTGGCGCGTGAAGCCTTCCAGGGCATCCTTGGCCGTGCAGCCGTCCATGCGGCACAGCACGACGAAGCGGGTCTTGCGCTCGACAAGCGTGCCCACGCAGGAACGATTGAAGGCGCCTTTGATGAGGTCGCCCTCCCAATGCCCCGGCCACTGCCGCAACTCGATCTGCTCGGGCCGATGCACGATGCGCAGTTCCTCTGGCACGAAGCCCGTGCCGGCAAGCGTCGTGCGTCGACGTCCACGCGCGTGCTTTTCCTGGCGCAGCGCTTCAATCATCGCTTGCTTCAATTCGCCGCGCGGGTGGGCGTAAATGGCGGCGTAAATCGTTTCGTGGCTGACTCGTTGGCGGGATCATCGGGATGCATGCGGCGAAGTCTGGCAGCAATCTGCTGCGGCGACCAGCGCCAGTAGACCAACCGGTCATGCACATGCCGATACAGCGCATTGTCGACACGCAGCTTGCGCTGACGCACGCAACCTTGGCGACGAACGCGGTACGCCGACGAAGCCTGCGTCGCATCGTAATGCCGCGCGGCTGTATTTCCGTTGCGCACCAGCTCTCGCGAAATTGTCGAGGCATTTCGCCCAAGCAATCGGGCGATCCCTCTCACGCTGCTGCCTTTCCGAGATTCGATCATGATGACCGCACGTTCCTCCGCGCTCAGATGCTTGTACTTCTTCATCGCAACACCTTACCTCCATCAGGGTGTTGCACTTGGGACTAGAGACTAAGGAGCTACCTCTGCCTTCCAATTCGATTTATGTAACAACACCGATAGGCTCCATCATGAAAAAACGCCCGGGTTCTGCTGTTCCTTACGGTCCGCCTATTCACGAAGCAGTTGCCCAGGGCGATATAGCGCGGTTTCGTTCTTTGCTTAAAACCGTGGAGTGTTCGCTCGAAGAGCTTGCAAAGCTCGATGCTGAAACGCTCATAAAGGGTGATGCTCGCTCAGCGGATCCTTCGGAATATGAAGAAATCAGGAAGGCGGTCATTAGCCTAGCCGAGGCTGTAAAAACCCTAAAGTAGTTGCGAGCTCATGGACCTGCCGACCGAGACCCCGAAGCGCAACGTGATTATCGCGGACCTAGCGTCGAATCGGTTAGTGCACGTTGTGTGGAAGTTGGCGCTCGCGTGTAATCTGAAGTGTCAACATTATGGATCGCGTGCGGGACAGGCGAAGCAGCAAGAACTGACTACGGAGAAAGCCATCGGACTGATCAAGGATATCGCGGCTCTCAGCGCTCGCGAAATATCGTTGATTGACGGTAATCGCCTTTGGCGATACTCGTCATAGAAGTGAAATTTCCTCCTCAATTTTTCGTAACATTTAATTAATTGATACCGGATCAATAATAGCATGCGACGATGCAGGGGGAGCTGATGCGACAAGGGATCGAGACCATTATCGGAAGTCATGGCTGCCGGATTCAGGTCATCGTACCAGTGGTCATAGCGTTATACACATCTTTTGCCTAATTTTTAGGCGCGTCGCCCGGAACCCCTTGCGGCAAGGGATTCCGGGGTGCCGGCTCACGGAAGGTCTCGGTGGACGCCGTCAGATGCTCCGCCCGTAAACTCTTGATTCATAAGGAGTGCGTCGAGATGTGTATAAAGATATAACCAGTGGTGGATATCCTGATTTTAGATGGGCAGCACGGAGGCTATGCCGAATTTTTTTGTAAAACATGAATTATCAGCCCCCCCAAACTCAGGATTCTCGGAAAAATTCGACCCATTTCGTGGGCAATGATCTTGCATCCCCGTCCCCGCTAGTGGGATACGTCACAGCAACCCTTGAATCGCAAGAGCAGCGCAGATTTTCGACATCTATCAACGCGGCTTTGGATTGATAGTTATGACACGGGGAAACGTCAAAAACTTCGATTGTCGGAAATCGTGTTTTTTCACCACCGTTGGTAACGCGCTTTGCGCGTAAGAGGAGGTTTAATATGGCTTCGAATCAAGTGGACCAAGCCAAGAGAATTGCAACTCATTTCATTGAGGCACTGAGAGAGGCGTTGGATGCCATTAATAAACACGGCGACATGGCGACCATCGCACAAGGAAAGGTATTTGAGAGTGCTGGCTTGATGCAAACGGCTATCGAGTGCTATTGCACGCCTGCAAAAACGGGGGAGATGGAGGCACTCGCGAGACTTGCCCTTTGCCAGATAAAAGCCGGGCAGGCGGAAGCGGCGCTCGATACGGCAACGAAGCTCACCGCTCTTGATTCCAAGTTTGCGTGTTCAGCGCTCGCGACTGGGGAAGTCGTATCGGCGATGGCAATTCTTGGCGATGCATTGGTCCTTGCAGACCAAGAGGAGCCTGCGCTGGCAGCGTACAAGGCAGCATTGAATACCGATGCAAATCAATCTTATGCGGCAGGGCGACTTGCTTCTCTCCTCCTTGCAAAGGGCCAGACAGCCGAAGCGGTCAAACTCGCCCCGGCAATCGGCCGAAACCTGCGGTTCGACGACGTGCAAGCACTACTTCGCCTAAGCGCAAGCAACGCTGCCGCCACTCCCTCTGTTTCGTTCGAGCGCGTGCAGTCGCTCCTCCGCGTGGCGGTTCCTGGTCGCCCTTTCGTTATTTCCGGGGAGCCGCGAGTCGCGGGTAGTGCGACGGATAGTTCGTGGTCAGCCGATGCTCGAATCGAGGCGGGTGATTTGCCATCATCTACAAGACAAGCGCTGGGAAAGGCCTGGGAGAAGACTGGACGGGACGAGCATGCATCGATCGCTTCTTTTGCAAGGTTCATTCTCGAGTTGCTGTCGCTTGGCGCCCCGGCCTCGCTGGTGAGTGCTGCAACCCGGGCTATGAGTGACGAAGTTCGCCACGCGACTTCAGCGTTCGATGCCGCCAGCTCATTCTCAGGGCGGCCAGTCGGCGTTGGACCTCTCAGTATGGTTGACGTGTGCATTCGGGAGCGCAAGGAGGATATCGTGCGCGCTTTGTTTGCCGAGGGTTGCGTTGGCGAAACGATTGCCTCGGAGCAAGCGAAACAGGCGGCAATCGCGTGCGACCATGAGGGCATGAGGAAAATGTTGCTTGGCGTCGCGAGAGATGAGGCACATCACGCCGAGCTTGCCTGGGCGTCGCTCGAATGGATCATGTCGACACAACCTTCGTTGATTGGCGTGATGCGGGAGCAGCTTCAAGAGATCGAGCGCGGTTGGCCTGCCATCCCGGTTTCCGTACCAGCTTTTCCTGCGGGATACGGCCAGCTATCGGAGCAGGCCGCATGGATGATTGCCGAGCGAGTCTTCCACGGCGAGATATGTCCACGAGCGGAGGCCATGTTTTTGGGGGCGGTCATTCCGAACGTCGAGAGTGGCAAGTCGACGCTTGAAATGACCGCGAACGCGTAATGACCGGGGTGACCCCCTTAAGCAGTTTCCTCGGGAGACACGGCCTGGCATTACCGGAGCTGGGCCGTGAGCTGGAGAGCCGGCTCTCCCTCAAAGAAGGAGAATGGCTCTTTGCTGCGGGTTCGCTCGTCGAGGGGCTCGGCAACGATTGCTCCGATCTGGACGTCTACATTGTGACCGCTGACGTAGAACGAGTCGAGACGCGGTCCACGTCCCAGGCGCTCGATCTGAACGGCGTGATGGTTGACATTGAAGTGATCCGACGCAACGAAATCGAGCGCCTAGCTTCACGCTTCGAACGATGGCTGACGCATCGCGACTTGGTGAGCGATTGCTTCGCGATTACCGAGCGAGAGCGCCTTCTGCTTCATCGTCTTGCTACGAGCGTCTGCCTTTCCAGCCATGCTGAAGAGTTGGTGCGCATCCAGCAGGTGTTGACTGTGACTCGTCTGGCGCAGCACAAGCTCGACTGGGCCGTTGCATGGATCGGTACACTGCAAGCAGACTTGGAAGGTTTGAGACGTGTTGGCGATTGGGAAACGATGATGTCGGTGGCGCTCGATCTGCTTGGATATTCTCTGGATGCTCTGCTTGCGGCGCATCGGAAAACGAATCCCACCCCAAAGTGGCGCTTCTCGCTGCTGAGAGCACTGGCCCCAGATTGGGAGGAGGGAATGCCGGGATTGCCGACGAGGACGACTGCGATTAGCGCCGCTGTTACACTGTTTTGCACGCCTACAGAGCTCAGCCCACAATCCGTGTATGAATGGGTCCTTTCCATTCTGGCGTTCTCCCGCCGTATTGTCCCGTGGGCAGAGTGGCAGTTGCTGGGGCTCGGAACCCCGTTCGCAGCGCTGCAACGTCGAACTGCCACACGGAACGAATTGCCGCTGGGGCATTTAGCGCTTGGCGTTCAACTGCGCTATCGTGATGGTCGCTTCAAAATTCAAAGCGTCACGCGTTGCGGCTATTGCGTCACGGTCTCCAAAGAGTTGATTTCTCTCCTTTGCCTTTTTGACGGCACCACCAGTCGCGAAACGTTGCGCTTCGGAGATAATGCCGATGAGGAGGCCAAGCAGCTTGATGGCGCCAATGCTTTGGTCAGGCTCAACGGGTTCTTTGCCGATCCATTCAACGACTGGAACTCCATCGCGGCTACCTTGCTAGACAGCGTCGTGGGGTTGCCCCGTTTCAGTGGACGGTCAAGCAGTTGATTGAATGCTGTCGTGTGGACCTCCTCGTAGGGCGGTGGTGCTTGGGTCTGTTCGGAGTTGGAGGGCCAGCCGTTCCTCGTACAACTGCTCATAGCGCAGGGGCGAGCGGTAGCCGATACCGCTGTGCAAGCGGGTGGTGTTGTACCAACCCTCGATGAAGGTGAACACGGCCCGTTGGGCCTGCGCGCGGGTGGAGAAGCGCTCGCGTGCAAGCAGTTCCCATTCGAGCGTGGCGAAGAAGCTCTCGCACATGGCGTTGTCGTACGCATCGCCCACCGAGCCCATCGAATGGCGCACGCCTGCTTGCTGGCAGCGCTTGCCGAAGGCAAGCGAGGTGTATTGGCACCCCTGATCCGAGTGATGGATGACGTCCTCGGGCTGGCGCTGCAGCAAGGCCATGTCCAGCGCGCGCAACATCAGCGCGGTGTAGAGATGTTCATCCATGGCCCAGCCCACGATGCGACGGCTGAACACGTCCAACACAACAGCGAGGTACAGGAACCCTTCGCCGGTCGGTATGTAGGTCGCATCCGCCACCCACAGTCGATTCGGTGCTGCGGCATGGAACTGACGCTGCACCAGGTCCGGCGCGGGCCGTGCATGGGCGCTGCGCCGCGTGGTGGTGATCCAGCGCCGGCGGCTCACACCACTCAGTCCCGCCTCGCGCATCAGACGTGCGACGCGCTTGCGTCCAACGTGCACGCCCTGCGCGGCCAGTTCTGCATGGATGCGTGGCGCCCCGTAGATGCCGTGTGAGCGCGCATGAATGGCCCGAATCCTGGCTAGCAACGCGGTGTCGCCACGCGAGCGCGTCGAGGGAGTACGTTGGCGCCACGCATGGTAGCCACTGGGGGAGACACCCAGCAGCCGTGCCATGGTGGCGACGGGCCAGGCCTGATTCGCCTTCATGAACGCGAACCCTTCCCGGGTACCGCTTCGGTCTCCCGCGCGAACCAGGCCGCGGCTTTTGCCAGGATCTCCCGCTCAAGCTTGAGCTGGCGGTTCTCGCGTCGCAGGCGCGTGAGCTCCTCTCGCTCGCTACTGGTCAGACCATCGTGGCGACGGCCTGCATCGCGATCAGCCTGGGCCACCCAGTTGTGGATGCTCTGGGCCGTCGGTTCGAATTCCCGGGCCAGTTCCTCAGGCTTGCGCCCAGCCCTGACCAGCTCCACCAGTTGCGCTCGAAACTCCGCCGGATATGGGTTGCGGTGTCTCATCATGGTGCCACCTCCTTTCAACAGGATAGGTGTCCACGAAACCGGGGCAACTCCAGTCAACCCAGTGCCGTCATTCTGGATGGTCGAACCTTGCAGTCGACCTGCGAGAGTGGCCCGCGCGCGAGCTACGATGGCTACAAACGCAAACGGGGCAGCAAGGTTCACATGGCTGTGGATACGCTGGGCCATCTGCTGGCGGTGCATGTCACGCCGGCCAATGAACAAGAGCGTGCGCAGGTAGCGGAATTGGCTCGTCAGGTTCAGCAGGCCACAGGCCAAACCGTGAAGGTAGCGTTTGCCGACCAGGGGTATACCGGTGAAGCGCCTGCACAAGCCGCGCTGGATGAAGGAATCGACCTTCAAGTCATCAAGCTATCGGAGGCCAAGAAAGGCTTTGTGCTGCTGCCCAGGCGCTGGGTCGTTGAGCGTAGCTTTGGCTGGCTCAACCGCTTCAGGCGACTCGCCCGTGACTATGAACGCCTTCCAGAATGGGGTTGCCCCGTTTCAGTGGACGGTCAAGCAGTTGATTGAATGCTGTCGTGTGGACCTCCTCGTAGGGCGGTGGTGCTTGGGTCTGTTCGGAGTTGGAGGGCCAGCCGTTCCTCGTACAACTGCTCATAGCGCAGGGGCGAGCGGTAGCCGATACCGCTGTGCAAGCGGGTGGTGTTGTACCAACCCTCGATGAAGGTGAACACGGCCCGTTGGGCCTGCGCGCGGGTGGAGAAGCGCTCGCGTGCAAGCAGCTCCCATTCGAGCGTGGCAAAGAAGCTCTCGCACATGGCGTTGTCGTACGCATCGCCCACCGAGCCCATCGAAGGGCGCACGCCTGCTTGCTGGCAGCGCTTGCCGAAGGCAAGCGAGGTGTATTGGCACCCCTGATCCGAGTGATGGATGACGTCCTCGGGCTGGCGCTGCAGCAAGGCCATGTCCAGCGCGCGCAACATCAGCGCAGTGTAGAGATGTTCATCCATGGCCCAGCCCACGATGCGACGGCTGAACACGTCCAACACAACGGCGAGGTACAGGAACCCTTCATCGGTCGGAATGTAGGTCGCATCCGCCACCCACAGTCGATTCGGCGCCGCGGCATGAAACTGACGTTGCACCAGGTCCGGTGCGGGCCGTGCACGGGCGCTGCGCCGCGTGGTGGTGATCCAGCGCCGGCGGCTCACACCACACAGTCCCGCCTCGCGCATCAGGCGTGCGACGCGCTTGCGTCCCACGTGCACGCCCTGCGCGGCCAGCTCGGCATGGATGCGTGGCGCCCCGTAAATGCCGTGTGAGCGAGCATGAATGGCCTGAATCCTGGCTAGCAACGCGGTGTCGCCACGCGAGCGCGTTGAGGGAGTACGTTGGCGCCACGCATGGTAGCCACTGGGGGAGACACCCAGCAGCCGTGCCATGGTGGCGACAGGCAAGGCCTGATTCGCCTTCATGAACGCGAACCCTTCCCGGGTACCGCTTCGGTCTCCCGCGCGAACCAGGCCGCGGCTTTTGCCAGGATCTCCCGCTCAAGCTTGAGCTGGCGGTTCTCGCGTCGCAGGCGTGTGAGCTCCTCTCGCTCGCTACTGGTCAGACCATCGTGGCGACGGCCTGCATCGCGATCAGCCTGGGCCACCCAGTTGTGGATGCTCTGGGCCGTCGGTTCGAATTCCCGGGCCAGTTCCTCAGGCTTGCGCCCAGCCCTGACCAGCTCCACCAGTTGCGCTCGAAACTCCGCCGGATATGGGTTGCGGTGTCTCATCATGGTGCCACCTCCTTTCAACAGGATAGGTGTCCACGAAACCGGGGCAACTCCAGAAACCCTTGCGGGTCTGCACTTTGTTGTCTTCGCCATGATCATGTTGGTTCATGCACTGCCGATCATGCAAAGTGCCTAACACGCTCTAGACACCACGGTTGAGGTCCGGGGACTGATGACGGTTCCGCCAGCGAAGTTCGTCCCCCTGTGGATCGGCGAGGGCACACCGACACCTGCAATATCGGATATGCAAATCGAAGTGCAGCGCGGTACCGCACCGCTCAGTATTCGATGCCCGGGATCAGCGGCAGCAGATTGTGCCGTACAGCTGCAGGGGTGGCTGGGTTGGTCCGCGTCAAAGCAATCTAGCTAGCCAAGGCGCCGCCAAGCTGAACGTGCGTGATCCCGACCCTTACCTGAAAGACGTGCTCACGCGACTGCCAGCCCAGAAGATCGCCGACATTGCTAAACTCCTGCCTGATCGCAGGGCCACTTCAGCTATCGTTACATAGCCGGTCCGACAGATTGACCGACCGCCCACACTTGATCATGCAAGACCGCTTCCTTTCCGACATACTCACCAACCGCCACAACCGCGCCATCCTTGATCGCTGGAGCGCACTGGCATTGCCAGACGGCTGGCTCGTCGCCGGTTGCCTGTGTCAAACCGTATGGAACCTCCAGGTCGGCCGCATGCCGGAGGCGGACATAAAAGACTACGACCTGTTCTACTTCGACTCCGAAGACCTTAGTGAGGCAAGCGAGCGTTGCGTACAAGCACGCGTCGATGCCGTGCTGAACGACCTCGGTGTCACAGTCGAAGCGTCGAATCAAGCGCGCGTTCACCTTTGGTACGAGTCGTACTTCGGCCACCCTTACAAGAAGCTACACAGTACTTGCGACGGGATCGACCGCTTTCTGGTCACGTCCACTTGCGTCGGTGTTCGGCCTGGCGACATCTACGCACCGAACGGCCTGTCGCTGTTGTACGACGGTGTACTGACGATGAATCCGCTAATGACGTACCGCGATCTGTTCGATCGTAAGGTCGAGTCGTACCGTGTGCGCTGGCCGAGGCTACGGATCGAGCCGGCGACATATCTCACCGCCGAAGCGATCAGTCGGTGAGTGCCTAACGACGGGCTCTCGCCCCTGGGTCACTATGGGCCGCGCAAAAACGTTGGTAACGCACCAATGTCAAAGGCGAGAGTCGTTGACTGGCCGCAGGCGGCCGGCGTGTGGCAGGTGTTGATAGCTCTTCGCCAATTGCCGCATGAGGGCCCTACCTGGCCGTCATCTGGATCGCACCCCTGAATCCCCGGACACAGTGGCCCACTTAAACTACGGGTAGGCATTGGCCTGAAGCCATTGACGACACTCGTTTGCAGCCCACAGAGCAACGGCATAGCAGAGAGCTTCGTTAAACAATTACATCGCCTCCATGCCCAAGCCTGATGCTGCGACGGCCGTACATAACCCTGTCATTGCGTTCGAGCACTACAACGAGCAGCATCCCCATAGCGCACTGAAGTATCGCTCGCCACGCGAGTTCAGGCGCAAGACGGAATCATCTGTCAACGCCGACTGAATTCTGACCCGCCTTCCGTCTAATCGCCGAAGTAAATCTGACCCACCCGGGTCCTGTGTCACGCGGCTGCTTTCGCGCTTGCCCGCGTGGATGTTTGTCCTGCCTTACGTTTGTCCTTGAGCCGGTAGCTCTCACCGCTGATTTGCACGATGTGTGCGTGATGCAAGAGCCTGTCGAGCATGGCTGCCGTCAGCGTCTGGTCGTCTGCGAAGGCCGTGGCCCACTGCGTGAACGGCAGGTTGCTCGTCAACACGATGGCGCCACGCTCATAGCGCTTGGCGACGACGTTGAAGAACAGGTCAGCCTCTTCACGGCCGAACGGCAGGTAGCCGATTTCGTCGATGACGAGCAACTTCGGCCCGATGACTGCGCGATTGAAGAACTCCCGCAAGCGGTTCTGTTGGCGTGCCGTCGCCAGTTGCATCATCAGGTCGGCGGCCGTGATGAAGCGCGTCTTGATGCCCGCCTGCGTCGCGCGGTAGGCCAGCGCACTGGCGATGTGCGTCTTGCCGACGCCAGAGGGCCCAAGCAGCACGATGTTCTCGGCCCGCTCGATGAACGCGAGGCTGGCCAGCTCTTGTATCTGCGCGCGCGGAGCGCCGCTGGCGAAACCGAAGTCGTATTGCTCCAGCGTCTTGATGTTCGGCAGCGAGGCAAGCTTCGTGAGCGTCTGGCGCTTGCGCTCTTCGCGCGCACCGAATTCGGCCTGCAACAGTTGCTCCAGGAAGTCGGCCAGGCTCGCGTCAGTCGTCGCCGCGTGCTGCGCGAGCGCTCCCCAATCGCTGGCGATACGGTCGAGCTTCAGTTGTGCGCATAGGCTGTCGATTCGTTCGTGTTGCAGGTTCATGCAGCGGCCTCCAGCAACGCGTCATACACGGCCAGCGGATGCTGCAAGCTCTCGCGCGGCAGCACACGGCGCAGCTTCGGGGCCGCTGACACGGGCATCGACGTTGACGTGGGCAACGGCAGCAGCGCTGCCTGTTCCGCTGGCAGCCTCGCGGCCGGCCGTTCATGCGTGGTGGCGTGCACACGCACGTTGGCGACCTCCGCAAGCCACCGGCCGATGCGTGCATTGGCGGCCTCGACGTCCAGCTTCAGCCCCGCCTGTTTGAGCGTGGCCGCCAGCGGCACCACGAAGCTCTCCTTCAGATAGCGGTTGAAGCGCTCGACCTTGCCCTTGGTCTTGGCCCGGTAGGGTCGGCACACCTTCGGCGTGAAGCCGTAGGTCTCGGCCAGAGCGAGCAACTGCGTGTTCCATCGATGCTGGCCAACGCCAAACGCATCACGTTCAATAACCACGGACTTCGCGTTATCGAACAGCACCTGCTCGGGTGTGCCGCCGAAGTAGATGAACGCTTCGCGCAGGCATTCGCACAACGTCGTGGCGTCCTCGCCGGTGGTGAAGCGCACGAAACTCGCACGGCTGTATCCCAGCGTCGCCACCAGCGCCAACAGCGGTGCGCGGCCACGACGGATGACGGTGAAGTCGGCTTGCATCTGCTTGCCCGCAGGAGTCTCGAAGCGCACCACCGGCTCGGCTGCCACATGCTTATGCGGCGCCAGGAATGCCTTGAGCTGGCTGATGCCGCCTTCATAGCCGGCCTCCTGCAACTCCCGAAGCAGCACCGTTGCCGGAATCCAGTGTGGCCGCGCGGCGGCGACACGTTCGAGCAGATAGCCCTTGAACGGGTCGAGCTTGGTTGGGCGTGGCTGGCGCTCCTTGTAACGGCCGGCCTGCCCATCGCGCAGATAACGCCGCACCGTATTGCGCGATAGACCCGTTTGCCGCGCTATCTCCCGTACCGCCGTACCCCGTCTTGCCAATACCTTGATTTCCACTGCTTGCTCCTGAGTCAGCATCGGCGGCAAAAGCCGCCATCCTCTCCCAGGTGGGTCAGGTTTACTTCGGCGGGTGGGTCAGTTTTACATCGGCGCTAACAATCATCAACTTAAGTGTGAGACGGTGTCCGGAGATACGGGGGCGAATCTCACTTCGATACACATCTGCCGCGCGGTAGCCTCATATCACCGACACACGGCAAAAGTCCGTATCCGGAGATTGCGATTGATAGCAGCAACAGGTATCGCGTCGGAATACCAAACGCTTCCGCTCAACAGCTGCTTCTTGATCTTCTGCAGGACGATCAGGTCGGTCACGTCTTCGCGTTGCATGGTCGGGCTCCTTCGGTTGGATGTAAGCACCCGGCGAACCCGTCTTGAAGGGAAACAAGAGAGCAAGGAGCATCGTGTCCACCTAAATTTTTGGTGGACACGTGAACACGATCGAAGAGAATGCGCCGGTACGGCGTCGACGTCGGCACAGCGCCGAGTTCAAGGCCCGAGCGGTACAGGACTGCATGCAGCCGGGTGTTTCGATTGCGGCGGTAGCCCTGCACCATCGGCTCAACGCGAATCTGCTGCGGCGCTGGGTCGCTGAGCAGGAAGAGCTGGACGCCGCGGCCGAGGCCCGTGAGCTGATGGCGGTACCGCAAGCCGAGTTCATCCCGCTGCAAATCGGCGAGCCCGCGCCGCCGCCAACGATACCGGACATCCAAATCGAAGTGCGTCGTGGAGCGGCGCTGGTGAGCATTCGTTGGCCGGGATCGGCGGCAGCCGATTGTGCGGTATGGCTGCAGGGGTGGTTGCGTTGATCCGGGTCGAAGCGATATGGCTAGCCGTGGAGCCGATCGACATGCGAGCAGGTGCAGACACGGTGCTGGCGCGGGTGGTAAAGGTGTTTGGTGCCGCGAGACCGCATCACGCCTACCTGTTCGCCAACAAGTCGGCCACACGGATGAAGGTGTTGGTCTACGACGGGTTCGGTATCTGGCTGGCCGCGCGGCGCCTCAACAAGGGGCGCTTCATCTGGACGAATGGCGACCAGGCGATCGCCACCGCGCTCAATCCCGAGCAGTTGCGTGCATTGGTGACGGGGTTGCCTTGGCAGACGCTTACCCATGACCACGCGATCACGGTCGTGTAATACCCCTACAGCCGTAAACTGGCTTGCCCCCGCAGCGCTTGTGGTTCTGGCAGACTCGCCGCATGAACCTGCCCACCAACCTCGATGCCCTGAGCCCCGACGAACTGCGCACACTGGCTGCGCAGTTGATGGCTCAGGTCGGCGAGAAGGACCGGGAGCTGCGTTACCGGCAAGCCAAGATCGACCAGCTCACACACGAGCTGGCCATCCACAAGCGCTGGAAGTTCGGCAAGCGCAGCGAGCAACTGACGTCTGAACAGGCGAGTCTGCTGGACGAAGCCATCGACGCAGACCTCGAGGCAATTGAGGCCGAACTGGAAGCGCTCCAGCCGCCGCCCCAATCTGACGCCAAGAACAAGCCCAAGCGCCAGGCATTGCCGCCGCAGCTGCCGCGCACCGATATCCACCACGAGCCGGACGCAGAGAGCTGCCCCTGCGGGTGTGCGCTCAAGCGCATTGGCGAAGACATCAGCGAGAAGCTGGATTACACGCCGGGCACGTTCACAGTCGAGCGTCACATCCGCGGCAAATGGGTATGCGATCAGTGTGAGACGCTGGTGCAGGCGCCGGTGCCGCCCCACGTCATCGACAAAGGCATCCCGACGGCTGGGCTGCTGGCACATACGCTGGTGTCCAAGTTCGGTGACCACCTTCCCCTGTATCGGCAGGAGCGCATTTATGCGCGTGCCGGTCTGGCCATCCCGCAGTCGACGCTGGGCGCGTGGGTGGGCATCTGTGGCGTACGTCTGCAACCGCTGGTGGACGCCCTGCAAGAAGAGGTTCTGAGCCACGGTGTCCTGCACGCCGACGAAACGCCAGTGCAGATGCTCGCGCCCGGCAATGGCAAGACGCACCGCGCCTACCTGTGGGCCTATGCGCCGAGCGAGTTCGAGAAGATGCGCGCGGTGATTTACCAGTTTGCGCCCAGCCGCAGCGGCGAGCACGCTCGCGCGTTCCTGGGGCAGTGGCAGGGCAAGCTGGTGTGTGATGACTTCGCCGGCTACAAGGCCAGCTTCGCGGGCGGCATCACCGAGATCGGTTGCATGGCCCATGCCCGCCGCAAGTTCTTTGAACTGCACGACAAGCACAAGAGTGAATTGGCAGGCCAGGCGCTGCGCTACATAGTGAGCTTGTACGAGATCGAAGCCGAGGTGCGGGATAGCGAACCGGAACAACGCCTGGCCGCTCGAAAGCAAAGGGCTGCCCCGATTCTAGAGCGGCTGCACGCCTGGCTCGCGGAACAACGAAGGCGCGTCCCAGAAGGCTCGGCGATCGCGCGAGCCATTGACTACAACCTCAAGCGCTGGCCGGCACTCGTGCGCTACCTCGACGACCCAGCGGTGCCCATCGACAACAACCACGTCGAGCGACAGATCCGGCCGGTCGCGCTGGGTCGCTCCAATTGGCTGTTCGCAGGCTCACTGCGCGCGGGCACGCGCGCGGCTGCCGTCATGAGCCTGATCCAATCGGCAAAGCTCAACGGGCATGATCCGTACGCCTATCTGAAAGACGTCCTCACGCGACTGCCGACACACAAAGCGGCCGACATCGCCGAATTGCTCCCCCATCGCTGGAATCCCATCACCGCGTAACCTTCAACACGAGTTCACCGGGCGCTTACGGTTGGATGAGGGATGGCGCACACCAGCCCGGCGAGCGAAGGCCGCGCAGCACGAGCAAGGTTGATGCTAATCAGTGGATCCCGCGTCGGCCGGGCGGCTTGCACCGGCACCCGTGCCTTGCGCGCCGCATCAATCGCCTCGTGCCCCACATCACGTCCTGACATCGGCCCCCACATCTCCTATCCCTATCCCTATCCCTAGATTAGGGCAAACCCCCAGATTGACAGCGCTGTCAATTTTGCCCATTCTTGCGACCGTCGGCCCGCCGCACGATCGATAACAAACGCCGACACCGCCCTGCCGCAACGCGACAGCGCCGGTCCAAATCAGGAGACAGTCCATGGAGCTCGAGAGCCGCTTCGGCATCGAATCGAAGCCTGCGCGCCGGCAGGCCGCAGCCGTCAAGCAAACCGCCAGGCGCGTTGGCGCATCGGCCATCGCCGCCGCCGCGCTGGCGCTCTGCGCCGCCAGCGCCCACGCTTACGACGTCACCACCAGCCCCTACCTGCTGGGCGACTGGGGCGGCCTGCGCACCCGCCTGGCCGACCAGGGCGTGACCTTCAACCTCGGCTACGGCAGCGAAGTCGCGCACAACTTCAGCGGCGGCACCGACCACCTGACGCGCTACACCGATCAATGGGTCATGGGCACCACCCTCGACCTCAACAAGCTGTGGGGCTGGAAGGGCGGCACGTTCCAGGCCACCGTCACCGACCGCAACGGGCGCAACCTGGGTTCGGACGCCAACATCGGCAACAACATGCTGATCCAGGAAGTCTACGGGCGCGGCCAGACCTGGCACCTGACGCAGTTCTGGCTGAACCAGAAGCTGCTGGACGACCGCCTGGAGATCAAGGCCGGCCGCGTGACCGTGGGCGAAGACTTCTTCTCGTTCTCGTGCGACTTTCAGAACCTGACCTTCTGCGGCTCGCAGCCGGGCAACCTGGTCGGCAGCTACTGGGTCAACTGGCCGACCAGCCAGTGGGGCACGCGCATCAAATACCACACCTCGCAAGAGACCTACGCGCAGATCGGCGTGTATCAGGTCAACCCGAACTATGTGAACGACAGCTGGGCAAGCCACAACGGCTGGAAGCTGAACAACCCGAGCGGCACCACCGGCGCGCTGATCCCGCTGGAATTCGGCTGGCTGCCGAACCTGGGCGGCCGCCCCGGCTCGTACAAGGTCGGCGTCTGGTACAACACGTCCGACGGCAAGGACCTGTTTGAGGACGTGAACGGCAACCCGCGCGGCATCACCGGCCTGGACGCGCGCACGCGCAACGGCCAATATGGCGCCTATCTCAACCTGCAGCAGCAGGTCACCGGCACGGCCGGCGGACGCGGCGCCACGGTGTTCCTGAACTTCTCGCAGGCCGACCGCAACACCGCGCAGACCGACCACCAGATCTCGGTGGGCGTGCAGTACAAGGGACCGTTCAACCGCCTCGCCGACACGGTCGGCTTTGCCGTGGGTGCAACGCACAACAACGGCCGCTTCGCCGACTTCGTGCGCCAGACCAACGCCCGCACCGGCCAGAACACGATCGCGGGCGACGGCTATGAATACGTGAGCGAGCTGTATTACAGCTGGTCGCCCGTGCCGTCTGTGTACTTCCGTCCTAATCTGCAGTACATCATGCATCCGGGCGGCACGAGCCAGAACAAGAATGCGTTCGTGGTCGGCCTGAAGTCCGGCATCACGTTCTGACGTTCCGATTCCGATCGCAAACGCAAGCGCAAGCACGCACCGACAAGACCCCTACGCATCACAGGAGACCTTCATGATTTCCCGCGTACTGAACACCCTGGCCGCCGCCGCGGCACTGATCCTGGCCGGTGGCCTGGCCGCCACCCCGGCATTCGCCAGCAAGGAAGCCCCCGTGATCGGCTTCTCGATCGACGACCTGCGCGTCGAGCGCTGGACGCACGATCGCGACTACTTCGTCGACGCCGCCAAGAAGCTGGGCGCCACCGTCAACGTGCAATCGGCCAACGCCAACGAAGCCAAGCAGATCGCCCAGATCGAAAACCTGATCGCGCAGAACGTCGACGTGCTCGTGATCGTGCCGTTCAACTCCAAGGTGCTGGGCAACGCCATTGCCAGCGCCAAGAAGAAGGGCATCAAGGTCGTGTCGTATGACCGCCTGATTCTCAATGCCGACGTGGATGGCTACGTGACCTTCGACAACGTGAAGGTGGGCGAGCTGCAGGCCCAAGGCGTGGTCAAGCTGGCCCCGAAGGGCAACTACTTCCTGCTGGGCGGCGCCTCGACCGACAACAACGCCCGCCTGCTGCGCGACGGCCAGATGAAGGTGCTCAAGCCGCTGGTCGACAAGGGCGACGTCAAGATCGTCGGCGAGCAGTGGACGCCGGAGTGGGACCCTTCCAAGGCGCAGAGCATCATTGAAAACGCGCTGACCGCGAACAACAACAACATCCAGGGCATCGTCGCGTCCAACGACGGGACGGCGGGCGGCGCGATCCAGGCGCTGGCCGGCCAGAAACTGGCGGGCAAGGTGCCGGTGTCGGGTCAGGATGCCGACCTGGCCGGTGTGCGCCGCGTGGCCGAAGGCACGCAAGCCATGACGGTGTACAAGCCGATCAAGGTGATTGCCGCCACCGCCGCCGAGATGGCCGTCAATCTGGTCAAGGGCACGTCGCCGAAGTTCACGGCCAAGCTCAACAACGGCAAGAAAGAGGTCGACACCGTCCTCCTGAGCCCGACCATGCTGACCAAGGACAACCTGGACGTCGTGATCAAGGACGGCTTCTACACGCACCAGCAGATCTACGGCAAGTAAGCGCCGGCTTTCATTGCAGTTGAAGTAGGAGGTAGGCCATGGACAACAGCACCCTGTTCGAGATGCGCAGCATCGTCAAGGCGTTCTCCGGCGTGCGCGCGCTCGACGGCGTCAGCCTGGCCGTGCGGCCGGGCGAGTGCGTCGGCCTGTGCGGCGAGAACGGCGCCGGCAAATCGACCCTGATGAAGGTGCTGTCCGGGGTCTACCCCTACGGCACCTACGAGGGCGAGATCCTGTGGGACGGTGCTCCGCTGCGCGCGCATTCGGTGCGCGACAGCGAGCACGCGGGCATCGTCATCATCCACCAGGAGCTGATGCTGGTGCAGCAGCTCTCGGTGGCGGAGAACATCTTCCTCGGCAACGAGATCACCAAGCCGGGCGGGCGCATGGACTACGACGCCATGCACCGCAAGGCCGAAGAGCTGCTCGCCCGCCTGCGCCTGACCGACGTGAACGTGGCCGCCCCGGTGATGAACTACGGCAGCGGCCACCAGCAGCTGTTCGAGATCGCCAAGGCACTGGCCAAAAACGCGCGCCTGCTGATCCTCGATGAGCCGACGTCGTCGCTGTCGGCCAAGGAGATCGAGGTGCTGCTGTCCATCATCGAAGACCTCAAGCGCGGCGGCGTGGCGTGCGTCTACATCTCGCACAAGCTCGACGAGGTCAAGCGCGTGTGCGACACCATCACCGTCATCCGCGACGGCAAGCACATCGGCACGCGCCCGGCCGCCGAGCTGGACATCAACGGCATCATCACGATGATGGTCGGCCGCGAGATGACCTCGCTGTTCCCCAAGGTCGAGCACACCGTGGGCGACGTGGTGCTGGAAGCGCGCAACGTCACCTGCTGGGATGTCACCAACCCCAACCGCAAGCGCGTCGACGACGTGAGCTTCTCGGTGCGCCGCGGCGAGATCCTCGGCGTGGCCGGGCTGGTGGGCGCGGGACGCACGGAGATGGTGTCCGCGCTGTTCGGCGCCTACCCGGGCCGCTCCATCGCGCAGGTGCTGGTCGAAGGCAAGCCCGTCAAGGTGCATTCGCCCGCCCAGGCCATCGCGCACGGCATCTGCCTGGTGCCCGAAGACCGCAAGCGCCACGGCATCGTGCCGCTGATGGGCGTGGGCGAGAACATCACGCTGGCCACGCTGGCCCAGTACGCGCGCGGCCTGCGCGTCGACAAGGGCGCGGAGCTGATGACCGTCGATCGCGAAATCAAACGCCTGCGCATCAAGACCGCCAGCCCGGCGCTGTCGATTGCCAGCCTCTCGGGCGGCAACCAGCAGAAGGCGGTGCTGACCAAGATGGTGCTGGCGCTCCCCAAGGTGCTGATCCTCGACGAGCCCACGCGCGGCGTGGACGTCGGCTCCAAGTACGACATCTACCAGATGATCGCCGACCTGGCCGCCAGCGGCGTGGCGATCATCATGGTCTCTTCCGAACTGCCGGAGATCCTGGGCATGAGCGATCGTGTCCTGGTGATCGGCGAAGGCGAGTTGCGCGGCGACTTCGCCAACCAGGGCCTGACCCAGGAACGCATCCTGGCTGCCGCCATCCATGCTGAACCGCGGCTTCACGCTGCCTGATTGCCATGTCGAACCTTCTGCATACCGAACTCGCCCGTAACGGCGGCAGCGGCGCGCGCCTCGATGGCCGCACCATCCAGCAACTCTTCGTGCGCTACAAGGTGCTGGCCTTGCTGCTGGCCGTGGCGCTGATCTGGATCTTCTTCTGGAGCCAGACCAACGGCACCTTCCTGCGGCCGAACAGCATCTCCAACCTGTTCCTGCAGATGTCCGTCACGGGCATGCTGGCCTGCGGCATGGTGTTCGTCATCATCGCGGGGGAGATCGACCTGTCGGTCGGCTCGCTGCTCGGCCTGCTGGGCGGGCTGGTCGCCATCCTGACGGTCAACCACGGCTGGAACACCTGGGTCTCGGTGGGCGTGGTACTGGCGGCGGGCGCGGCCATCGGCGCGGCCAACGGCTTCATCACCACCAAGCTGCGCGTGCCTTCGTTCATCGTCGGCCTGGGCGGCATGCTGGCCTTCCGCGGCCTGCTGCAATGGAGCACCGACAGCGTGACGATCGCGCCGGTGCCCGACGATCTCGGCAACATCGCGCAAAGCTTCGTGCCGGCCTGGCTCTCGTGGAGCCTGGCCGCCGCCATCGTCGTGCTGTCGGTGGCGCTGACGCTGCGCCGGCGTGCCGAGCGCGCGCGCCTGTCGCTGTCGCTGCCGCCGATGTGGGCCGACGTGCTCAAGCTGCTGGCTGTCGCGGCCGCCGCGTTCGGCTTCGTCGCGGTGCTCAACCAGGCCGAAGGCGTGCCGCTGCCGGTGCTGATCCTGCTGGTGATGCTGGGCGTGTTCTCCTACGTCGCCACGCAGACCGTGTTCGGCCGCCACGTCTACGCGGTGGGCGGCAACATGGAAGCGACCCGCCTGTCGGGCGTGAACGTGGCGCGCGTCAAGATGCTGGTGTTCGTGCTGATGGGGCTGATGTGCGCCTTCGCGGGCATCGTCACTACGGCGCGCTCGGCGGCGGGCTCGCCCTCGGCGGGCGTGGGCGGCGAGCTCGATGCCATCTCCGCCTGCTTCATCGGCGGCACCTCGATGCGCGGCGGTTCGGGCACGGTCTACGGCGCGCTGATCGGCGCGCTGGTGATGGCCAGCCTCGACAACGGCATGCAGCAGATGAACGTCGATGCCTCGTGGCAGATGATCGTCAAGGGCGTCGTGCTGGTGCTGGCGGTGTGGATCGACGTGCTGTCCGGCTCCAACCGCGGCTGATGTAGCACCCGCATGTAGCACCCGCGTACCCCCGGGCCCGGACGGGCCCTTCCCGATGGTTTGCGTGACACGGCGGCGCGGCCCGTGCCGGCTGCCGATGGCCCCCTTCATCCCTTTTTTCCCGAACGGAATCCGACATCGTGGCTGCCTCCCCAACCCCCGCTCGCATTCTCGTCACCGGCGTGGCCGGCAACCTGGGCCGCAAGGTCGTCGAAGCGCTCGCCTCCACGCCGTGGTGCACGTCGATCATCGGCGTCGACTGGGTCGAGCAATCGGTGCAGTTCTCGCCGCAGGCCGCGCAGCGCCTGCGCTGGGTCGTCGCCGACCTCACGCAGGCAGACGGCGCGTGGACCGCGCTGCTGGACGAGGTGGATGCCGTCATCCATCTGGCCGCCCTCCACTCCACGCCCGACGCGACGTGGGAACAGGCGCTCGCCTCCTATGGGATGACGCTCAACGTGCTGCAGGCCGCCGCCACGCGCGGCGTGCGCCGCTTCGTGTTCGCCTCGTCCAACCATGCGATGGGCGCCTACAAGGACCAGCCGCTGGCCGGCACCATCGGCCCCGGCCGGCTCATCGCCGAACTGGCACCGGCACCGGGCACGCGCTGGCACAACGGCATCGAAGAGGTCCACTCGCTGGCCTACGGCACCTCGAAGGCGATGGGCGAGCGGCTGTGCAAGGCCGTCGCGGCCGTGTCGGGCGGCCGGCTCTCGGTCGTGTCGCTGCGCATCGGCTGGGCGCTGCCCGACGACAACGACCCCAACGACATCAACCACTCCGGCACCGCCGACACGCCGGTGCCCGGCTCGGTGCCCGACGAAGCGAGCCGCATCGCGCTGCGCTGGTTCCGCAACATGTGGCTGTCCAACGATGACCTGCGCCAGCTGTTCATCGCGGCGGTCACGGCCGATCCGGCGCGCTGGCCCGCGCCCGCCATCGTGGTCAACGGCGTGTCGAACAACAGCGGCATGGACTGGGGCCTGGAAACGGGCCGCGCGCTGATCGGCTACGAACCTCGGGACGACCTGTATGCGCGGCTGACGCAGCCGGCCTGAGCGGCAAGCACGAACGGTTCGCTCACCGCCGCCGCTCGCGCCTCAGCGCGGCGGCGGGCAAGTGGAATCGCGGATCACGAGCTCGTACTGCAGACTCTCGTGCTCCGAATGCGGCCGCAGGCCCGGCAGGTGCGGGCGATGGATGGCGATCAGCTGCTCCACCGCCGCATAGGCCATGTCCTGGATGGGCTGGCGCACGGTGGTCAGGCTGGGCCACAGCTGGCGCGACAGCGGCGTGTCGTCGTAGCCGGCGATCGACAGGTCTTCGGGCACGCGGATGCCGTGCGCCTGCGCCACCCGCAGCACGCCGGCAGCCATGTCGTCGTTGCCGGCGAAGATGGCGGTCGGGCGCGGCTCGTGCGCGAGCAGCCGCTCCGCGCACGCCATGCCCGACTCGAACGAATGCTGGCCTTGCTCCACCAGCCGCTCGTCGACCGCGATGCCCGCTTGCGCCATCGCATCGCGATAGCCGAACACGCGCGAATAGGCAGCGCCGTGGTCCGGGTCGCACACCACGAAGCCGATGCGCCGATGGCCCAGGCCGATCAGGTGCAGCGTCATGTCGCGCGCGGCGGCGCGATCTTCCGTATGGACCGACAGCCCCTTGTGCTCGCGATCGGCCGGCGCGAGGCGGACGTAGTCCACGCCGGCCTCGTCCAGCGCGCGGATCAGCGCCGGCACATCCGACACCGGCGGCGTCAGGATCAGCCCGGCCAGCGCGCGCTGGCGCACGCTCTGGATCATCTGCTCGGCCAGGTGCGGATCGCGGTAGTTGCAGGGGCTCAGCAGCAGGCTGTAGTCGAGCGCCTGGCAGGCCTCGAGCGCGCCGTGCTGGATGTTGACGATGTAGTTGTCGCTGGGGTTGTCGTAGACCAGCGCGATGATGTCGGCGCGCTTGCTGGCCAGCCGCCGCGCGGCGGGGTTGGGCCGATAGTCGAGCACCTGCATCGCCTCGACCACCTTCTGCCGCGTCTTCTCGCTGATGTTCGGCTCGTGGTTCAGCACACGCGAGACGGTCTTGATCGACACGCCCGCGTGCGCGGCAACATCATCAACGGTAACGGCTCCGGCGCCCCTCTTCATGCTCTGGCGGATATGGTTCTGAAACACGCGGCGGGCCGTACGCAGACGCCCGCCAGGGCTTCGATTCTACCGTCATCCGCCTCGCCGCGAAGGCAGGAAATCACTGAGTCCGCAGACGATCGCGCCCCGTCGGCAGGGTCACGATGCCCTGCACCAGGCTCACGCCCAGCAGGATCAGCCCGCCGCCGATCCAGTGATAGCCGTGGATGGTCTCGCCCAGCATCGCACTGGCCATCAGCGCGGTGAAGACCGGCAGCAGGTTCATCATCACCACGGTGCGCTCGCTGCCCAGGCGCGCCAGGCCCAGCATCCACCAGTACATCGCGACGATCGACGCCCCGATGCCCGCGAACAGCACCATCCCGATGCCCTGCTGCGGAATCGCCAGGCTGCGCGCGGTGAACGCCAGCGGCAGCAGCATGACGACGGCCAGCAGCGCCTGCAGGTACAGGTTCAGCCATTGCCCGAACGGCGGCGCCCAGCGGCGATAGAGGATGTTGTACAGCGCATAGGCGGCCGAGCCGATCAGCACCAGCACGTCGCCCCGATTGACGCCCCCGTTGAACAGGCTGGCCGGATGCCCCCGCCCCAGCAGATACAGCACGCCCAGCAGCGACACCGCGATGCCCGCCACCGCCGGCGCCCCGACCGGCTGGCGGAACACCACGCCGTTGATGATGAGGCCCAGCATCGGGATCATCGCGCAGATCACGCCGATGTTGGTGGCGCTGGTGCTGTACGCCGCGTAGTACGACAGGCACTGGTACATCACCAGGCCGAGCAGCGCCAGCACCGACAGGCGCGGCAGCCACGGCAGCACGTTCCGGCGCTGGCGCCACAGCGGCCGCGCCCAGAACGGCGTCAGCACGCTGGCCGCGATCACCCAGCGGTAGAGCGAAATCGCCGCAGGATCGACCACACCCGCGGCCGCCTTGGAGACGATGGTGTTGGCGGCCCACACCAGTACCGCCAGCAAGGGATAAAACACAGGCACGACGGCCTCCGTTCGGGATCGAAGGTCGCAGTGTAGGACTGTCGGTTTCGGACCATATAATGCAAACCCGACAACCTGACCGATCGAAGCCGACAACGTGAAAGCGCAGGCCGACTACCGCGAAGCCGACCTCCGGGTGCCCAAGGGCGCGCCCTTCTACTTCCGCTATGGCCGCCTTGCCGCCGAGACCGATATCGAGCTCCACACGCATCCGTGGGGCCAGCTCAGCCGGATCAGCCTGGGGCTGCTCGAAATGACGGTGGAATCGCGCCGGCTGACGGCGCCCGCCGAGTACCTGATCTGGGTGCCGGCCAACCTGCCGCACGCCTCGTCGATCCGCCAGGCGACCGACTACATCTCGGTCTACGTGGCCAAGCCGCTCGCCATGCGCCTGCCGGCAACCTCCTGCCTGATTCCGCAGACCCCGCTGGTGCGCGCGCTGTTCGAAGATTTCGCCGCGCGCCGCGTCACCACCGTGGCCGACGACTGGGACATGCGCCAGTTCGAGCTGATGATCGAACTGCTGGCCCGCGCCGGCCACGCCGACAGCTACCTGCCCGACAGCAGCGACCGCCAGCTCGAACCGATCCTGCACGCCATCCGTCTGGACCCGGCCGATGCCACCACGCTGCAGGCATGGGCCGAACGCGTGCACAGCACCGAGCGCACGCTCGCGCGCCGCTTCCAGAGCGAACTCGGCATGAGCTTCGTGCAGTGGCGCAACCGCGTGCGCCTGCTGCGCGCACTGGTGTGGCTCAAGGAAGACCGCCCGGTCCACGACATCGCGCTCGCGCTGGGCTACGGCACGCCGTCGGCCTTCATCGCGATGTTCCGCAAGCAGATCGGGTTCTCGCCGGAGCGGTATCGGCGGCAGATGCGGTCGGAGACGGCGGAGCGCTGAGCGCCCGCCTGAAAACACCGCGCCGATATCATCCGAATCGAATCATTGGCCGAGGCCACGTCCGCACATACGGGATGCACGCCCGGCTGGATAACGGTGCCCCGGTCGCAAGCGCCTGCGCAGACCTTGGCCGCGCCGGCGGCCAGCGGTACCTGCGTGGATGACCGGCCCAGGCCGCGGTCGGCGCCGGTCACCAGGAGGGTCTTGCCGCGGATATCCATGTCGATCGCCATCGGCGCATCGGCACACGTCAAGCGTCCAGCCGGGCGAAGTACGCGCGCAGATGCTCGATGCATCGGGTCACTTTCAGCGGCTGGGCATCGCGCCGCGGCGTGATGGCGTAGACACCGAAACCGGCCAGGCGCCATTCCGGCAACAGCGGCACCAGCCGCCCCTGCGCCAGCTCCGCCTCGATATCGACCTTGAGGAGCCGCGCCACGCCGTGCCCATCCAGCGTCAACGCCTTGAGCGTCTGCGCCTGGTTGGTTGCCAGCCGGCCATGGACGCGCAGCCGCGCTTCGTGGCCCTGGCCATCGCGCAGCTGCACGAACGCGGGCTCGCCCAGCGGCGTGAAGATCAGCCAGTCGAGATCCGCCAGCCCCTGCGGCGTGGCGGGCACGGCGACCCGCTCCAGGTACTCGGGCGCGGCGCAGATCAGTTCGTCGAACCATGCGATCCGGCGCGCGACCAGGCTGGAGTCGTGCAGCTCGCCGATGCGCACCGCCAGATCGACCCGGTGCTCGACCAGGTCGATCTTCTCGTCCCCCAGCTCGAAGCGGATCGCGAGCCGGGGATGCGCCGCGATGAAGTCGCGCAGCGCGGGCACCAGGTGCTGATGCGCAAGCTCGGACGGCGCCGTGATCCGCAACTCACCGGCGGGCTCGTCGCGCAGTTCAGCCACCTTCTGCTGACCGCGCGCCGCCGCATGGACGACGTTGGCGCATTCCTCGTAGTACACCCGCCCTGCTTCGGTCAGGCTGAGCTTGCGCGTGGACCGATGCAGCAGCGTCACGCCCAGCTCGGTCTCCAGCGCGCGCACATGCTGGCTGATCGACGACGTGGTCAGCCCCAGTTCACGCGCCGCCCGGTTGAAAGCGCCCAGCTCGACCACCCGCGCAAAGATGGCCATCCGTTTCAGCACGTCCATATTGTTTAATTCTGCTAAAGAATGTTGGCGAATATACGCCCCTAATCACGCCATCGTTAAGCGCGTACGCTTTCAGGCATCGATTCGGAAGGAGTGTTGCCATGTATATCGTGATCGGCGCGAACGGCCAGGTCGGCCGCAAGGTTGTGGAGCAGTTGTCCCGGCGCGGCGCGACCGTGCGGGCCGTCGTGCAGCGCGCGGATGCCGGGCCGGCGCTGCCGAACGTCGAAGCCTGTGTGGGCGATGCGACGGACGTCGCCTTCCTGCGCGAGGTGCTTGCGGGCGCGGACGCTCTGTTCACCCTCACGCCGCCCTCGTTCGGTGCGCCCAACCATGCGCGAGCGGTGGACCGCTTCGGCAGTGCGGTGCTGGCCGCCATCGCCGCCAGCGACATCCGCAAGGTGGTCAACCTGTCGAGCGCGGGCGCCACATTGGCGCAGGGCACCGGCCCGATCACGGGCCTGCACCGCAACGAGCAGCGCCTGAACTCGCTGTCCATGGTGGACGTGCTGCATCTGCGCGCCGCATCGTTCATGGAAAACCTGCTCGCCAAGATCGGCCCGATGCGGCAGTTCGGCGTGTTTCCCGACATGGCCGCCGGCGATGTGCCGATGCCGATGGTGGCTGCCGCCGACATCGCCCACGCTGCCGCCGCCGCGCTGCTGGAGCCGGCATTCACCGGCAAATCCGACCTGCCGCTGCTCGGCGACCGCGATTACACCCTGCGCGAAGCCGCCGCCATCCTCGGTGCCGCGGTTGGCCGCCCGGACATCGCCTATGCGCAGGCCGCCCCCGCCGAGGCCAAGGCCGCGCTCATCGCCCACGGCTTCTCGCCGGACGTCGCCGACAAGTTCGAGGAGATGGCCGATGCGCTGTCCCAGCGGCGCATCCAGCGCACGGTGACGCGCTCGGCCGCCAGCACCAC